>NZ_JBMAWR010000021.1:0-96723 GCF_048586865.1 Pseudomonas bharatica
CGACCTTGTGGGAGCCGGCGTTGCCGGCGATGAGGCCATCAGCCTTTCAGACCTGCCCCCGGCAGTGCATCACCAGCCGGGCCCCGCCGAGGTCGCTTTCCCCTACCTCCAGCCCGAACCCATGCAGATCGACGATCGCCGCGACGATCGACAGTCCCAGCCCGAACCCCGCATGCTTGTGGCCTTCCTCGCTGCGATAGAAGCGCTTCAGCACCGTCTCCCGCTCCTCCGCCGGAATCCCTGGCCCGCTGTCTTCCACCGCGATATGCACGCCGTCGTCATCGCTGCTGGCGCTGATCCGCACTTGGCCGCCGGCGGGGGTGAACTTCATCGCGTTGCCCACCAGGTTGGCCAGCGCCTCGAACAGCAACTCGTGGTCGCCGAACAGCGGCGGCAGTGCCTCCGGCATCTTCAGTGCAAGGGCAATTTCGCCGTCTTCGGCAAGCGGCAGGTAGAAGTCATGCAGTTCTGCCAGTAACGCCCCGGTCTCCAGTTCGACGAAGCCTGCGCGGCGCTGGCGGTCTTCCAGCTCGCTGATGCGCAGCAAGCCGCGAAAGCGTGCCATCAGGGTGTCGGTCTCGGCGATCGCCTGCTCCATGGCTTCGGCCTGGGGCGCATCATCCCCGGCCTGCTGGCGGATCCTGTACAACTGGGCCCGCAGGCGGGTCAGCGGCGTGCGCAGGTCGTGGGCGATGTTGTCGCAGACGCCCTTGACCTCGTGCATCAGGCGCTCGATGCGGTCGAGCATGGCGTTGACGATGGCTGCCAGCATGTCCAGCTCGTCACGCCGTTGCGACAGCGGCAGGCGCCGGGTCAGGTCGCCGGCGACGATCTGCTCGGCGGTGGCCTGGATCGCGCGGATGCGCTTGAGCGGCCGACGCCGCAGCCAGTACCAGCCGGCGATGCCGGGAATGATGGTCAGCGAGAGTCCCCAGAGCAGGGCATGCAGGATGATCCGGGTGACCACGAACAGCGAGCCGTTGTCGCGCACCAGGACCAGCCAGCGCCCGTCCGGTACCTTCAGCGCCACGCCGTCGCAACTGTCGGCCGGCAGGCGCGGGTCGTCCGCATCGAGACAGCGCTTGAGCTCATGGATCCGCCCGTCGAGGCCGAGCCCCGCGGGCATCTGGCGGATCTGGCCGCCAAGCGGGTTGAATTGCGCGTCGAACAGGCCGTAGGCGTCGAAACTGCGTTCCTCGAAGGCCTGGCTGGCGATCAGCGCATCGTCCAGTTGCTTGCCGCTCATATGGGCGAACAGGTGCTGGCGCTGGGTCAGGGAATGCCGGGTCAGCTTGTTCAAGTAGCTGGACACTTCGAAGTACAGCACCCCCATGAGGATGCTGCTCCAGGCCACGAACAGGAAACTGTACAGCGCCAGCAAACGGCTGGTGGACGAACTCCAGCCCTTATGCGGGTTCGGCAATGGCATAGCCGGAGCCTCGCACGGTGCGAATCAGCGGCGTCTGGCCGGGCGCGTCGATCTTCTTGCGCAGGCGGCCGATATGCACATCGATCAGGTTGGTCCCGGGGTCGAAGTGATACCCCCAGACTTCCTCGAAGATCATCATCCGGGTAATCACCTGCCCGGCATGACGCATGAGGAATTCCAGCAGCTTGTACTCGGTGGGCAGCAGGTTCAGGGCCTGCTCGCCGCGCCGGGCCTCATGGCTGATCAGGTCCAGCTCGAGGTCGGCGACCTGCAGGCGGGTCTGGGTCATGGGTACGCTGTTGCGCCGCAGCAGCACCTCGACCCGGGCGGCCATTTCGTCGGAGGCGAAGGGCTTGGTCAGGTAGTCGTCGCCGCCGGCGCGCAGGCCGCGCACCCGTTCGTCCACGTCGGAGAGGGCACTGATCATCAGGATCGGCGTGGTGATCTTGAGGTTGCGCAGGGTGGTGACGATGGTCAGGCCGTCGACTTCCGGCAGCATGCGGTCGACCGTGATCAGGTCGTAGCCGCCGGCGATGGCGCGGGCCAGGCCTTCGCGGCCGTTGTCGACCCACTCGACCTCGAGGCCATGGCTGGAAAGTTCGGCGACGATCTCCTGGCCGGTGACGGCATCGTCTTCGATAGTCAGTACGCGGGGCATGCTTTTACCTGGGCGGCATTTGGAAACTGGATTGTGCCAAAGAATAGGCAAGGCCCGGGTTAAAGGAAATTCATGTTGCGAAAAGTCGCTGAGCGATTTTTTGACATACGGAGGGTTGTCGCGGGACGGGTGTCCCGCGACGGAGGGAAAGATCAAGCGACCTTGACGATCCAGCCAGCCGGGCCTTCCACGTCACCGCTCTGGATGCCGGTCAGTTCGGCATACAGCTTCTTGGTGATCGGGCCGACTTCGGTCTCGCTGTGGAACACATGCAGCTTGCCGTTGTACTGGATGCCGCCGATCGGGGTGATCACCGCAGCAGTACCGCAGGCGCCGGCTTCCATGAACTTGCCGATCTCGTCGATCAGCACGTCGCCTTCGATCACTTTCAGGCCCAGGCGCGAGGCGGCCAGTTCCATCAACGACAGGCGGGTGATGCCCGGCAGCACGGACGCGGACTTCGGGGTGATGAATTCGTTGTCGGCGGTGATGCCGAAGAAGTTGGCCGAACCCACTTCCTCGATCTTGCTGTGGGTCAGCGGGTCGAGGTAGATGGCGTCGGCGAAGCCTTGTTTCTTGGCTTCGGCGCCTGGCATCAGGCTGGCCGCGTAGTTGCCGCCGACCTTGGCCGCGCCGGTGCCTTGCGGGGCGGCACGGTCATAGCCGGAGATGATGAAGTTGTGCGGGGTCATGCCGCCCTTGAAGTAGGAACCGACCGGGATGGCGAACACCGAGAAGATGAACTCCGGCGCGGTGCGCACGCCAACGTTGTCACCCACGCCGATCACGAACGGACGCAGGTACAGGGCACCCTTGCCGTACGGCGGGACGAAGCGCTCGTTGGCCTTGACCACCTGCTTGCAGGCCTCGATGAACACGTCGGTCGGCACTTGCGGCATCAGCAGGCGGGCGCAGCTGCGGGCCATGCGCGTGGCGTTCTGGTCTGGGCGGAACAGGTTGATCGAACCGTCCTGGCAACGGTAGGCCTTGAGGCCTTCGAAGCATTGCTGGCCGTAGTGCAGGGCAGTGGAGCCTTCGCTGATGTGCAGGACGTTGTCTTCGGTCAGGGTGCCCGCGTCCCACGCGCCGTCGCGCCATACGGAGAGGTAGCGCTTGTCGGTCTTGATGTAGTCGAAGCCCAGCTTGTCCCAGTTAATGCTTTCGTTGCTCATGGCACCCTCGATCTGTTTGGCAATCGCCTGCCAGTCTTGATCCGTGGTCAGGCCGCGCTTTGCGCGCAAGGCGGTCAAGATAATACATCCGGTGCAGATCGGAAACGCCTGTCGGCAGATTCGCGGGGACAATTCGTCGTCCGTTCGCCGCAACCGACCTGCGGTCGGTTTTGCCTCTCCGGGTGGTAGATAGCGCTTTTTCAGGTTCGAAGTCCTGATCGGAGTCGGGCCTTTTCCATAAGGAATTTGCCATTTTTTAAAGCCGATGCGGCCTTTAGCCTGAACCTCCATTCAAGGATGCAAGGGCTACACCATGGACGATATTCACTACCAGACGGTCAGCAGCCGGGTGCCACCGTATCTGCTCGACAGCAGCGCCGCCGAACGCCAGGCCCTGCGGGCCAGGCCGCCACAGCCGATGCCCTGGCTGGCGGACGCCGCCGCCACCCACCCGGACGTGTTGCAGACGCTGCGCGAGGAGCATCGGCGCCACAGGCGCCTGGCCGGCACTATCAACGGCTTTCTCAAGGACCTGCCCGATGCCGGGACCTTCGCCGAACCGCTGCTGCGCCAGGCGCTCAAGGATTCCTTCGGCATGGACCTGGACGTGCGCCATACCTTCCTGTTCAACGCGGCCCGCAGTCGGATCGCCGAGGAACACCTGTCCAACAGCGATCCGGTGGTCAGGGCCTTCCAGGCGGTCAAGGCCGCGACCGGCTCGCTGCTGACGGCGGCCCTGCAGAATTTCGAGGCATTCGAGGCCGAGGCGGGGGGCATGCAGGACGAGCGTCGTCCTTCAAGTATCTTCAGCAGCGCCAGCGGCCAGGTACTGGATCCCGGGACGCCCGTCGACCTGGTGCCCGAGCGCTTTGCGGCGCTGTGTCGCCGCCTTGATCTTGGCGGGCAATACCAGCGTCTGATCGATCGCACCTTCGCTCCGCCGCCGACCGGGGAGGAAACCGCCGAAGCGGCGATGCTCAGGCGTCGGGCCACGTTCAGGGCCTTCGAGCAATCCAGTTTTCGCCTCGAACTGCACATGGCGTACCTGCGTTCCTGGATTGGCATGGGCCAATACCAGGAGTTGCTGGAGGTGGCCAACAATACCCGGGCCAGCGCCACGCTCTGCCGCGCCATGCTGAAACTGTGGGCGGTGGAACTGAACGGCGTGGTGGTATTTTTCCGGCCGAGGCCGGAGGAACAGCCGGTGCGCGATGTGCTGCTGTACATGCCCGACGAGCCCGAACAGCCGTTCCGCCAGTTCCGCTCCCTGCCGGCGCTCAACCGCTGGCTGTGCGAACGCCTGGGCGATGCGGCGTGGCGCAAGTATTTCCTGCGCTTCGTCCCGGCCAGGGAGCGTGCCCGGTTGATGCAGAAGATCCAGCGCACCCTTAACCCGAGAGTATGGAACCCGGGGGGCTGGTACGAGGAACGTCCCGCTCCCCAGGCCGTGCTGCACCTGGGCAGGCGAGAGTTTTCCACGCGCCTGTTCGACGCCTTGCTGGAACGCAAGATCGCCGTGCTCAAGGACGACGGCCTGTTCCATGCGGTGCCCACGGCGGTCGAGGACCACAAATCTTCCCAGGACAAGATCGACCATGCCCTGGCGGTGGCCTTCAACGTGCTCAACGTTGCGGCATTCGTGGTGCCCGGGCTGGGCGAGCTGATGCTGGTGGTCAATACGGCGATGCTCGGCTACGAGGTCTACGAAGGCATCGACAGCCTGGCCAAGGGCGAGCGCGAGCAGGCCTGGGGCTATTTCCTGGACGTTGCGGAAAACCTTGTGCTGATGGCCGGCATGAGTGCCGCTGCGGCCGCTTCCCATCGCTTTACCGGCAACCTGCCGCTGGCAGTGCGCAGCATGCGCCCGGTGACCCTGGCCGATGGCAGCGTGCGCCTGTGGAAGCCGGACCTTGCGCCATTCGCCTACGACATCAGGCTGCCGGCGGACCTCCAGCCTGCGGAAAACGGCCTGTACAGCTACCAGGGCCGCGAATGGCTGGCGCTGGAAGGGCGCTATTATTCGGTGCGTACCTTGCATGGCAACGAGCCGGCCTATCGCCTGGAGCATCCCGAGCGACCCTGGGCCTACGAACCGCCCTTGCGGCACAACGGCAACGGTGGCTGGCTGCATGAACTGGACACGCCGGAGCAGTGGCGCGGCATGGAACTGTTCGGCCGCCAGGGACACCGCGAGGCGATCGTCACCGAGGCCATGGCCCAGCGCGCCTTGCGCATCAGTGGCATTTCCGAAGGGCAATTGCGCCACACCTTGGTCAACAGTCATCGACCGCCTGCCTTGCTGACCGACACCTTGCGTCGCTTGTCCCTGGCCGAGACGCTCGGCGAATCCGGCCCGCTGGATGCCCAGGCCTTCGCGGCGGCGGATGCCGGGCAGCAACCCTCCTTGTCGGCCCAGGGCCAGTTGCTGCAGCGTCAGTTCGACAGCCTGCCCAATCGAGTGGTCGAGGAAATCATCGGTCATGCCGACGGCCATGAACTCAGCGAGATGGCCACTGCCGGGCGTGTGCCGCTGCGTCTGGCCGAGGAGGCGCGGGTCTACCAGCAGCAGGTGCGGATTGCCCGGGCCTGCGAGGGCCTGTATCTCGACGGCGCGCCCAGCCTCGATAACGCCCGGCTGACCCTGCACCTGCTGGAAAAGCTCCCGGACTGGCCGGAGCAGGTACGCATCGTCCTGCATGACGCCGCCGGGCGCCGCCTGGATGCTGTGGGCAGTGGTGATGCCGAGGAGATCGCCCTGGCCTGGAACGAGCAGCGGCCCAGCGCGTTCACCCGTGCGCTGTTCGATGTGCTGCCGCAGTCGTGCCGCACCGCGCTTGGTGTGCAGGACGCCGACAGCCTGCGCACGTTGCTGCAGGCCCGGCCCCTGCCGCCGCGCCAGGATCTGCGCCGCTGGCTGGGCATGCAGGCGGTGCGTCCAGGCTTTCGCTCGCCGATGCGCCTGGCCGACGGGCGTATTGGCTATCCGCTCAGCGGTCGCGGCGAGCCGTTCTTCACCGAAGATGAACTGCTCGACAAGCTGCGCATGCTGGGACTGGACGACCTTTACCCCGAGGACGCGCTGTTCGCCCTTTACCGCAACGGCCTGGACCGTGTTGCGATCACCCAGTGCCTGAACCGCGCCCTCGACGAGATGCAGGCGTTGCGCGAGCATCTGGATCGCTGGACCCTGGATTCGGCCCGGGAAGTCCTGAGCCCGGGGCGCCAGCGTAGCCGCGAGCGGATCGGCAACGGGCTGTGGGACCATTGGCGGCGCAGCACCGTGCCCGAGCTGGGGCGCCCGGTGGCGCCACTGGTGCTGTGGCAGGTGCAGCTGGCGGACCTGCCGGTCGGCTTGCCACGGTTCTTCACCGAACGGGTGCGCGCCTTGCTGCTGGACGAGGTGATGCTGCGTGAAGGCGAAGGCTTCCAGCAGGTCATCGGCGAAGCCCCGCTGCTGGCCTTCGCCGAAGAGTTTCCCAACCTGCGTTCATTGGATATCCGTGCCGGTCAATGGGAGCCTGGCCTGGTCGAGACGCTGCCGCGGGCCTGGCCGGAACTCGCCGAGGTTGGCTTGCGCGAGATGGGCCACCTGCTCAGGGTCCAGGATTTCCGCGCCCTTGCCAGCCTGCCACGCCTGCGCTGGCTGGAACTGCGCGGCAGCCGCGTGTTCGAGCTGCCGGCCAGTGCGCTCAATGGCATGAACCTCGATTACCTCGGCCTCGACTGGCTCGGCCTGCGCGTCTGGCCGCACTGGCTGGATGCATTCGCGCTGGAGCGCATCGGCTCGCTGTCGCTGGTTGGCAACCAGCTCAGCGAAGTCCCGCGGCTGCTCCTCGAAGACCCCGAGCCGGCCACCCGCACCCTGCGTATTGCCGTACGCGGCAATCAATTCGGTTACCAGGCCTGTTTCGACATGGTCATGGCCGAGCGCTTCCGCGGGCGCTTCAGCTTCGACCTGGACCTGTCGCCAGCCATGGCCGACGAGCTCAACCAGCGCGTGCAGGAGCGGGTCCAGTTGCAGGAGCTGCTGGAAGCCTGGGTCAATCCCGATTCCGCCGACGAGCCGCTGACGCCACTGCACCGCGCTTACCGGCAGCGGATTTCCTCGGTGTTGCTCGACTACTGGCGCGACACCCTGCGCGGCCTCGGCGCGGCGCGGCTGAATCTGTTGGACGCGGTGCTGGCCGACTTCCCCGAGGCGCTGCCGCCCTTTCTCACGGCGCGGGTCGATCGCCTCGACCTGACCCGTTTCGATGCCGAGCCGCCGGTGCTCGAACGCTTCGTCAGGCAATTCCCCAACCTGATCGAGCTGTCACTGGCCGGTGGTCTGCCGGCATTGCAGGCAGTGCCCGAGTTCCTCACCACCTTCCCCAACCTGCGCGAACTGAACCTGGTGCGCATGGGCATGACCATCGACCAGGCGGCCATGGAGGTTTTCGCCCGCATGCCGATGCTGTCGTCGCTGCAGCTCGACGGCAATCGCCTCGGCCAGATCAATGATGTGTCAATGTTCAACCAGCGCTTCTTTGGCTTCCTGGGCCTGGCGCAGATGGAGATTTCGGTGTGGCCGGCCTGGCTCGACAACCTGCTGCCGCAAGGCATCGAACTGCTCGGCCTGGACGACAACCTGCTCACCGAACTGCCTGCCCGGCTCCTGGAAAACCGCCGTACCGAGGCCGGGGTGGTTGAGATCTCGCTGCTCAACAACCCGCTGACCCGGGAAACCATGATCGCCGCGCACACCTCGCAGCATTTCAACCGGCCCTACAACTTCACCATGACCCTGCCGGAGGACATCGAGGCCATGCCAAGGGAGCCGCACGAATCCGATTCGGACTCTGGCAGCGCATCTCCGGGCACCGAGCCTACCTGGATGTCGGATGACGATCCGGCCGCCACCTGGGAAACCGGCAACGCCACGGTGGATGCCCGGCACGACACGCTCTGGGCCGGACTCAGCGCCGGAGGCGACGCCGACTCGCTGCTGACCCTGGTCTCGCGGTTGCGCTTCAGTGCCGACTACCGTACCGCCACGACCCGCATGGAATTGGTGGAAAGGGTCTGGAACGTGCTGGAGGCGGCAGGGGAGGACGACGAACTGCGCGCCACCCTCAACGGCATGGCCCAGGAGCCGGTAGAGCAGGTGCACAACCACGAGACCTGCCCCGACGGCATTCGCATGGAGTTCAACCAGATGGAGCTGCTGGTGCACACCCGCCAGGCCTTGCGTCGTATTCCCCAGGAGAACCGGGGGCCGGCGCTGTTTCGCCTGATGCGCGGCACCTTCCGTGCGCAACGCCTGGACCAGATAGCCCGGCAGCGGGCCAATGGGCGCGACGAAGCCGAGGTACGCCTGGCCTACCGCCTGCGTTGGGCCGAGCAACTGGAGCTGCCGTTGCCGCCGCGGGGCATGCTGTACCGGCGGGTGGCCGATATCGCCCCGGGCGAGCTGGACCAGGCCTTGACCCAGTTGCGCATGGAAGAAGCCGGGTCGGGTTTGCAGGCCTTCGCCGCGGACTGCGATTTCTGGGTGGCCTGGTTGCGCGAGGCCTACGCCGAACGCTTCAAGGCGCTCAAGGATGGCTACGAAGCGGCGGTACTCGGCACCATCGACGTCTACCCGAATGACACGGCGGAACAGTCGGCGGCGCGGATTCGTGCGCTGGAGGACAAGTTCAAGCGCGATGAGCGGGAACTGCTGGAGCGATTGACGCTGGAGCAGGCGCTGGCCGGGAATTGAGTCGTTCTTTCGGGCCTCATCATCCCTGTGGGAGCTGGCTTGCCAGCGATGAGGCCCGAAAGGGCAACCAGTCCTCCGGGAACCCCGACCCTTTTTAAAACCTGTCAGCCTCTCTTTAGCCTGAACGCCCCATTCACGGACGAGAAGGCTTCACCATGGACGATATCCACTACCAGACCGTCAGCCAGCGCGTGTCCCAGCGCCTGGTCGACAGTTCCGCCGAACAGCGCCAGGCCCTGCGCAACAAGGTTCCGCCAGCGATGCCCTGGCTGGAGGAGGCCAGCGGCAACCTGCCCCAGGTGATTGCCGCGCTGGACGAGGAGTACGCGCGCCACCGACGGCACGCCCAGACCGTGGCTACGGTGCTGGAGCAGTTGCCCAGTGCCGAGGCGTTCGCCGAGCCCTTGCTGCGCGAAGCCTTGAAAAATACCTTCGGCCTCGACCTCGATGTCCACCGCACCTTTCTGTTCAATGCTGCCCGTGCGCGTATCGCCGAGTCCCACCTGAGCACTGCCGACCCGGTGGTGCGGGCCTTCCAGGCGGTGAAAGCGGCAACCCAGTCGCTGCTGCGCAGCGCGCTGCAGAACTTCGAGGCCTTCGAGGCGGAGGAGGGTGGCATGCAGGCCGACCGCCGGCCCGCGAAGATCTTCGTCAGTGACAGCGGCCAGCCTGGCGAGCCAGGGCAAGAGGTACAGGTGGCGCCGGAGCGCTTCGCCGCGTTGTGCCGCAGCCTGGACCTGGGCGCGCGCTATCAGCGCCTGATCGACCGGGCGTTCAGTCCCGAGCCGGTCGGGGACGAAAGCGCCGAGGCTGCGGCCAGCAATCGCCAGGCCCGCTTCAAGCTGCTGGAGCAGTCGAGCCTGCGCCTTGAGCTGCACCTGGCGCGCCTGCGCGGGCACATCGACCAGGCCTGCTACGACGAGCTGCTGGAGGTAGCCAGGAACGGCAAGGCCCAGGGCGATCTCGAGCGCAGCATCCTGCGCCTGTGGGACGTGGAGCTGTCGGGCATCGTCCTGTTCTTCCGCCCGGGGCGCCTGGTGGTCTACATGCCCGACGAACCGCAACAGCCGCTGCAAACCTTCCCCCACCTGAAGGCATTCCATGCCTCGTTGCGCGAGCGCCTGAGGGACCCTGCCTGGCGCAACTACTTCCTGCGCTTCATCCCCGCCCGCCAGCGCGACCCGCTGCTCGCGAAGATCCAGCGCACCCTGTTTCCCAAGGTGTGGAATGCCGGTGGCTGGTACGAGGAACACTTCGACCCCGACGCGGTGCTGGCCCTGGAAAAACAGGCGTTCAGCGCGCCGCTGCTCAACGTCCTGCTGCAACGCAAGATGCTCGCCCTGCGCGATGACGGGCTGTTCCACGCGGTGCCCACGGCAGAGGAGGATCACAAGTCGACCCAGGACAAGATCGACTGGTTCCTCGCGGCCGGCTTCAATGTCCTCAACGTAGCGGCCTTCGTCGTGCCGGTGCTGGGCGAGGTGATGCTGGCGGTCAACGCGGCGCTGCTCGGCTACGAGGTCTACGAGGGCTTCGACAGCCTGGCCAAGGGTGACCGCGAGGCGGCGTGGAACTACTTCATGGATGTCGGCGAGAACCTGGCGATCATCGCTGCGCTGGGCGCAGTGGGAGCGGCGGCCCATCGCTTCAAGGGCAACCTGCCGCTGGCGGTACGGCGCATGCGCCCGGTGACCCTGGCCGATGGCAGCGTGCGCCTGTGGCAGCCCGACCTTGCGCCTTTCGCCTACGAAGTCCGCCTGCCGGCCGGCCTGCAGGCCGATGCCAACGGCCTGTACAGCTTCCAGGGACGCCAGTGGCTGCAGCTCGACGGGCGTTATTATTCGGTGCGCATGCTGCTGGGCGAGGAGGGTTATTGCCTGGAGCACCCGCGCCGCGCCGGGGCCTACGCACCAAGGGTGCAGCACAACGGCAATGGTGGCTGGCTGAGCGAGCTGGATGCTCCGGAGCAATGGCGCGGTATGCAACTGTTCCGCCGTCAGGGGCCGCTGGAGGCCAGTGTTTCCGAGGATATGGCGGGCAACGCCCTGCGCATCAGCGGGGTCAGCGAAGCGGAACTGCGCCAGACCCTGGTCGATCGTCATCGCCCGCCGGCGTTGCTCACCGATACCCTGCGCCGCCTGGCCCTGGCCGAAACCTCCGGGGCCGCTACCTTCGCCGCGGATTACAAGGCGTCGCAAGCGCCCCTGTCGGTGCCGGCCATGGCCTTGCAACGGCAGTTCCGTAGCTTGCCCCATGTCATCCTGGAAGAGATCGTCGGCGCCGCGAGCGCAGACGAAACTGCGCAGATGACCAGTTCCGGGCGCGTGCCTGTGCGCCTGGCGGACGAGGCGCGGATCTACCAGCAGCAGGTGCGCATCGCCCGCGCTTGCGAGGCGCTGTACCTGGACCGGGAAATCAGCCTGGATAGCGCGCGGCTGATGCTGCACGCCCTGGAAACCCTGCCGGGCTGGCCGGCGAAGCTGCGCATCGGCCTCTACGACGGCTGGATCGAAGGACCACGCCTGGACGGTATCGGCGAGGGTCAGGAACCGGAGCTGGGGGTGATCTGGAATCGTCAGTTACCGGGGGATTTCTGCCGCGTGCTGTTCGACAACATTCCCGGCGTGTACCGCGAGCGCCTCGGCCTGGCCGATGCCGGCACGCTGTGGCGCACGTTGCGCGAGCAGCGCCTGCCGCGCCGGCGCCTGCGCCAGTGGCTGGGCCTGGAACAGATCAAGCCGGCGTTCCGTTCGCCGATGCGCCTGGCGGACGGGCGCATCGGCCATCCGCTCAGCGGCAATGGCCAGGCGTTCTTTACCGAGGACGAACTGCTCGACAAGTTGCGCATGCTGGAGCTGGACGATGTGTATGTCGAGGATGCCCTGCAGGCGCTGTACCGCAGCGGGCTCGACCGGGCGGCGATCAATACCCGGTTGAACGCGCTGCTGGGCGAAATGCTGGAGATGCGCCTGGCCCTGGACCGTTGGGCCTACGACTCCGCCAGGGAGAACATGTCCCTGCGTCGCCAGCGCGCTCGCGAGCGCATCGGCCTGGCGTTGTGGGAGCATTGGCGCCGCGGCATCCTGCCGGAACTTGGCCAGCCGGCCTCGCGCCTGATCCTGTTCCAGATCCACTTGGCGGACTTCCCGAGCAACCTGCCGGAATTCTTCCTGCGGCGGGTGCGCTCGATGCTGCTCGATGAAGTGATCCATACCGATGGCGCGCCTCACGAACAGATCATCGGCGAGAGCCAGTTGCAGGCCTTCGCGGCCCACTTCCCGGAGCTGACCGCCCTGGACGTGCGTCGTGGCCACTGGAACATGGGCCTGCCGCAGATGCTCACCCGGGCCTGGCCGCGGCTTGCCGCGCTGGGGATGCGCGAGGTCTTCATTTTCATCGGCGAACAGGATTTCAGGGCCCTGGCCACCCTGCCGCAATTGCGCTGGCTCGATCTGCGCGGCATGCAACTGGCCGATATGCCGGAGACTGCCCTCGATGGCTTGAAGCTGGACTACCTGGGCCTTGACTGGATGGGCCTGCGCACCTGGCCGCGGTGGCTGCACAACGGTGCCCTGGCGCGGATCGGCGAGCTGTCGCTGCTGGGCAATCACCTGAGCGAGCTGCCGACGGCGATCCTGCGCAACGCCGAAACGGTGGAGCATCCCACGCGCATGATCCTGCTGGGCAACCGCTTCGCCTTCCAGGCCCTGCTGGACATGCGCCTGGCCCAGCGCTTCCTGCAACGCTTCACCTTCGAGCTGGGCCTGAACATGACCATGGAATACGAGCTGAACCGGCGAATCCAGGAGCGCACGCAACTCTGCGACGCGCTGGAGGCGTGGGTCGATGCACCGGCCGAAGACAGCAGTGCGCAGCCAAGCGAGCGGCTTACCTATCGCAACCGCATCAGCCGCGAGTTGCTCGACTACTGGCGCGACAGCCTGCGCAGCGATGGCGTGGCCTTGCTGGTCCTGCAGGACGTCGCCCTCGACCATTTCCCCGATAACCTGCCGGCGTTTTTCTACGAGCGGGTGCGGCGCCTGGACCTGACCCGGTTCACCGCCCCGGAGCCGGTGCTCGAACGCTTCGTCCGGCAGTTCCCGCAGCTGGTGGAACTGTCGCTGATCGCCGGCGAGCCGACCCTGGCCCGGGTACCCGAAGGCCTCACCGGCCTGGCCAACCTGCGCGAACTGGCCCTGGTACGCATGGGCCTGACCGTCGACCAGGCGGCCATGAACACCTTCGCCCGCATGCCGGCGCTCGCCTCGCTGCAACTCGACGGCAACCGCCTGGGCGACATCACCGACATGTCCATGTTCACCCACCGGTACCTGAGCTTCCTGAGTCTGGCGCAGATGCGGATCCCGACCTGGCCGGAGTGGCTCAACGACATGCTGCCCCACGGGGTCGAGCAGGTGAATCTGGACGACAACCAACTGACCGAACTGCCGGAACAGTTGCTGGAGAACCGCCACGTCGATGACGGCGCTGCCGAGATTGTCCTGCACAACAACCCGCTGACCCGCGAAACCATGATTCGCGCCCATACTTCGCAGCGTTACAACCGTCCCTACACCTTTACCATGGACCTGCCCGAAGACATCGCGGCGATGGAGCCGGACGTGCACTCGTCGGACTCCGAGGCGGTGGTGTCCCCGGAAGGCTCCAACCCGGCCGAAGAAACCCCGGCGGAGATCTGGCAGACCCGCGACGCGGAGCAGGATGAACGCAACCAGGCGATCTGGAGCAGCCTGGAGGCCGGAGGCGATGCCGAGTCGTTGCTGGGCCTGATCATGCGCCTGCGCCACAGTGCCGACTATCGCACCAGCAACACCCGCGCGGAGCTGGTGGGACGGGTATGGACAGTGCTGGCGGCAGCACAGGCCGACACCGAACTGCGCCTGACCCTGAATGGCATGGCCGAGGAACCGCTGCGGCTGGTGCGGCGTCATGACACCTGCCCCGACGGTATCCGCCTGGAGTTCAACCAGATGGAATTGCAGGTCTACACGCACCAGGCGCTGCGCCAGATTTCCGAGGCCCATCGCGGCCCGGCGCTGTTCCGCCTGATGCGCAGCCTGTTCCGCTCGCAGACCCTGGACCGCCTGGCGCGGGAACGTTCCGGCGGGCGTGACGAAGCGGAGGTGCGCCTGGCCTATCGCCTGCGCTGGGCGGAACAGCTGGAGCTGCCGCTGCCACCGCGAGGCATGCTGTACCGCGGCGACGCCGAGATCGCCCCGGGCGAGCTGAACCAGGTGCTGGTACGCCTGCAGGCGGAGGAGGCCGGGCCGGGTTTCCTGCAGTTCGGCGCGCAATGCGATTTCTGGGCTGCTTACCTGCGCGAAGCGTTCGCCGACCGTTTCAAGGTGCTCAAGGACGACTACGAGGCGGCGGTGCTGGCGGTGACCGATACCTCGGCGGATGAGTCGGCCGAGCATTCGGCGGCGCGGATCAGGATCCTCGAGGACAAGTTCAAGGCCGACGAGAAAGCCTTGCTGGAAAACCTGACCCTCGAGCAGGCCCTGGCGCAGCAGTGAGCGGCTGTTCCTGTAGTTGAGGCAAGGCCCGTCGCCGGTGATCCGCTGGCCGGCGGCGAGGCCCTGGAACAGCCCCCGGGAACCCCGACCCTTTTCACAACCGCTCACCCGCTCATTAGCCTGAACGCCCGATTTCACGGACGAGAGGGCTTCACCATGAGCGATACCGCCACACCTGACATCCACTACCAGACCGTTAGCCGACGTGTTCCCCAACACTTGGTCCAGGGCCCGGCGCAGCAACGCAAGGCGCTGCGAAGCAGCCTGCCCGGGCCCTTGCCCTGGCTGCTGGCGGCCAGGGCCGGCCTGCCCGGGGTCCTGGCCGCCCTGCAGGACGAGCAACAGCGTCATCAGGCACTGGCTGCCGAGGTGGAGGGTTTCCTCGCCCAGGTGCCGGATGCGGCGGCCTTCGCCGAACCACTGCTGCGCGAGGCGCTGAAGAGCAGTCTTGGCCTGGACCTCGATGTGCGTCGCACCTTCCTGTTCAACGCCGTGCGCGCGCGGGCCGACGAGTCGCGCCTGAGCGGCAGCGATCCGGTGGTCAGGGCGTTCCAGGTGGTGAAGGTGGCGACCCAGCCCTTGCTGCTGGCGGCGCTGCAGAATTTCGAGGCTTTCGAGGCCGAGCCGGACGGGCTGCGCGATGACCGCCGACCGTCGCTGATCTTCGCCAGCGACAGCGGCGAGGTGCTGGCGCCAAGCCAGCCGATCGACCTGTTGCCGGAGCGTTTTGCCGGTTTGTGTCGCACCCTTGACCTGGGCGCCCGTTATCAGCGGGTGATCGAGGGCGTCTTCCGGCCGCTGCCCAAAGAGGGTGAGACCGTGGAAGGTGCGGCCCGCGACCGCCGCGAGGTGTTCCGGCGGTTCGAGCGCTCCACGCTGCTGCTGACCCTGCATCTGGCGCGCCTGCGTTCGTGGATCGACCAGGCCCTCTACGAGAACCTGCTGGGCAGGGTGAACGACGGTTCGCCGGCCAGCTCCCTGGCCCTCTGGGAAGTCGAGCTCAATGGCGTGGTGCTGTTTCCCTGTGCCGATGCCCTGGTGGTCTTCATGCCCGACGAGCCCAGGCAGCCGCTCCAGGTGTTCAAGACCCTGGACGAGCTGCAGGCATCGTTGCGCGAGCGCCTGAAGGACCCGGCCTGGCGCAACTACTTCCTGCGCTTCGTCCCCGCCCGTGAGCGCACCGGGCTGTTGCGGCGAATCCAGGCGCACCTGTACCCGAAGGTGTGGAACCCCGGTGGCTGGTACGAGGAGCAATTCGACCCCAGCGCATCCATTGGCCTGGGCAGCAAGGCCATGGACTCGCCTCTGTTCGACGTCCTGCTGCAGCGCAAGATCGCCGTGCTCAAGGACGACGGGCTGTTCCATGCCGTGCCCACCGCTGTCGAGGACCACAAGTCGCTGGAAGACAAGGTCAGCTACTTTCTCGGGGTCGGCCTCAACGTTCTGAATGTCGCGGCCTTCGTGGTGCCGGGGCTGGGCCTGGTGATGCTGGGGGTCAATGCGGCGCTGCTCGGCTACGAGGTCTACGAAGGCTTCGACAGCCTGTCCAGGGGCGAGCGCGAAGAGGCCTGGGGCTACTTCATGGATGTCGCGGAGAACCTCGCGATCATCGCCGCCCTGGGGGCCGCCGGCGCGGTTGCCGGGCGTTTCGAAGGCAACCTGCCGCTGGCGGTGCGCAGCATGCGCCCGGTGACCCTGGCCGATGGCAGCGTGCGCCTGTGGAAACCGGACCTGCGCCCGTTCGCCTACGACGTGGAACTGCCCGCCGGCCTGCAGCCCGGCGACAACGGCCTGTACGACTGGGGTGGGCGCCAGTGGCTGCAACTGGACGGGCGCTATTACTCGGTGCGCACGCTGCTCGACAGCGAAACCGGGTATGTGCTGGAACACCCGACCCAGGCCGACGCCTGGCAGTTGCCGGTGCGGCACAACGATAATGGCGGCTGGTTGCATGAACTGGATACGCCGCAGCACTGGCGTGGCGAGGAACTGTTCCGGCGTGCCGGGGTGCTGGAAGCGCAGGTCAGCGCCGCGATGGCCCAGCGCGCGCTGCGGATCAGCGGTGTCAGCGAGGCGCAGTTGCGCCGCAGCCTGATGGACAGCCGCCGCCCTCCGGCCTTGCTCAGCTATAGCCTGTTGCGCCTGGCCGTGGCCGATGCCCTCGGCGAGTTCCCCCTGGGCGATGTCGCCAGCCTGCCCGACTCGCTGCAAAGCGAGCTGTTCGCCCATGCCTATGGCGAGCGGCAGGTCGAGCTTGCGCCGGCGGGTACCGTGCTCAAGCAGCAGTTCGACAGCCTGCCGCGGCGGGTCATCGAGGAAATCCTCGGCGCCGCCACGGAGGCGGAAATCCAAGAAATCAACGCAAGCGCTCGCGTGCCTCTGCGCATCGCCGAGGAGGCGCGGCTGTATCAGCAGCAAGTGCGGATCGCCCGGGCCTGCGAAGCCCTGTACATGGATGTGGAGGCCAATCCCGACGGCGCCAGCCTGTTGCTGCATGGCCTGGCGCAACTTGCGGACTGGCCGGCGCACCTGCGCATGGCCGTCCATGAGGACGCACTGGACGGCCGGCTTCTTGCGCAGATCGGCGCGGGTGACGCCACGGAGATTGCCGTGGTCTGGCGGCGCCAGTTGCCCAGGGACTTCTGCCGCACCCTGTTCGAGGCCATACCGCAAGCCACCCGTGACAACCTCGGACTTACCGACGCCGGTGCCCTGCGCGCCAGGCTGCAGGAACAACCCCTGCCGCCGCGCCAGCGCCTGCGCCAGTGGCTGGGCATGCAGCCGGTCAAACCGGGTTTCCGCTCGCCACTACGCCTGGCCGACGGGCGCATCGGCTACCCGCTCAGCGGCCGGGGCGACCCGTTCTTCACCGAGGACGAACTGCTGGACAAGCTGCGCCTGCTGGAACTGGACGATATCTATCCCGAGGACGCCCTGCAGGCGCTGTATCGCGCCGGCCTGGACCGCGCAGCGATCGCCGCGCGCCTGCACCAGGTACTGGACGAGATGCAGGCGTTGCGCGAATACCTCGACCGCTGGGCCCTGGATTCCGCCCACCAGATCTTCAGCGAGGCACGCCAGCGCAGCCGCGCGCGCATCGGCGAGGCGCTGTGGGCGCACTGGCGCGGCAATGTGCTTCCGGAACTCGGCCGCCAGCCTGCAGCCCTGGCGCTGTACCGGGTACAACTGGCTGACCTGCCCGCGCAACTGCCGTCGTTCATCCACCAGCGGGTCGCGGCGCTGCTGCTGAACGAGGTGATGCTGCAGGAGGGCAGCGCGCAGGAGCGAGTCATCGGCGAACGCACTGTGCAGCGGCTGGCCCGGCAATTCCCGGCAGTGACCCGCCTGGATATCCGCGGTGGCGTCTGGGATACGGGTATGGTCCAGCAGGTCGCCCGGGCCTGGCCCGAGCTGGTTTCCCTGGGCTTGCGCGAACTCGTGGCGACGCTGGGCTACACCGACCTGCTGACCCTTAGGCGTATGCCCCGGCTGCGCTGGCTCGAATTGCGTGGCAGCCGGGTGGCCGAGATGTCCTTGCCGGTGATGGAAGGGGTGAGCCTGGAGTACCTGGGCATGGACTGGATGGACCTGCGCTTATGGCCGCGCTGGTTGAACAGCGCCACCCTGTCAGGGATCGGCAACGTTTCGCTGACGGGCAACCGCTTGACTGCGTTGCCCGTGGAAATCCTCGAGGAAATCGGCTCGGCCTCGGGGCGCCTGACACGCGTGGTGCTGCGCGACAACCCCCTTGGTTGCCAGGCGCTGCTGGACCTGAGGGTGGCCGAGTATTTCCGCAGTCGTTTCGCCTTCGACCTGGGCGTGCCGCCAGCGCTGATGGACGAGTTGAACCTGCGGGTCAACGAGCGCGCGCAGTTGCAGATGTTGCTGCAAACCTGGAGCGACAATCCGGCGCCAAGCACGGTGGCCGGCTATCGGTCACGCATTGCGCGGCTACTGATTGGCTATTGGCGGGAGAGCCTGTATTCGCCGACTGCAGCCTTGCTGTACCTGGAAGATGTGAACCTGGCCGATTTCCCCGACAACCTGCCGGCGTTCTTCGTGGGGCGGGTGCGCCGGCTCGAGCTGGTCCGCTTCGACGCCAGCGGGCGCAGCCTGGAACATTTCCTCGCGCCGTTGCGCAACCTTACCGAACTGTCGTTGGTCGGCGGCCAGCCAGCGTTGCCTGCGGTGCCCGGATTCCTCGGCAACCATCCGCAACTTCACACACTGGCCCTGGTGCGCATGGGCATGACCATCGACCAGGAGGCGATGGACGCCTTTGGCCGCCTGCCTCGCCTGAGTTCGCTGCAACTGGATGGCAACCGGCTGGGGGCGATCCAGGACGTGTCGATGTTCCATGAGCGCTTCTTCGACTACCTCGGCATGGCGAACATGGGCATCGCCGTGTGGCCGCAGTGGCTCAACGAATTGCTGCCGCGCAACATCGAGCTGCTCGGGCTGGACGACAACCAGCTTGTCGAGCTGCCGATCCAGCTATTGGAAAACCGTTATGTCGCCGATGGTGCGGTGGACATTTCCCTGCGCAACAACCCGCTGAGCCGGGCAACCCTGATCCAGGCCTACAGGTCCCAGCACGCCAACCGTCCCTACAGCCTGACCATGGACGTTCCGGAAGATATCGCGGCGATGGATGCGCGGCGGCATTCTTCCGATTCGGAGATTTCCGACCCGCTGTCCGACGAAACCGGTTCCCTCGAAGATGAACCGACCAGCGCCTGGCTGACCGGCGATGCAAGGGCTGACGCGCACAACCAGCAGACCTGGGCCGGCCTGGCTTCCCAGGGCGATGCCGAAGCGCTGCTGCGCCTGGTCATGCGCTTGCAGCACAGTGCCGACTACCGTGCGCCCGGCACCCGGGCCGAGCTGGTCGCGCGGGTCTGGACGGTGCTGGCGGCGGCCAGCCAGGATGCCCAGTTGCGCCAGACCCTCAACGGCATGGCCGAGGAACCGTTGCAGCAGTTGCACAACCACGACACCTGTCCGGACGGCATTCGCCTGGAGTTCAACCAGATGGAACTGCTGGTGCATACCCGCCAGGCGCTGCGCGATATGCCCGAGGCAAACCGCAGGCCGGCATTGTTCCGCTTGATGCGCGGGGCCTTCCGTGCCCAGACGCTGGATCGCATCGCGCGCGAACGGGCGCGCGGGCGTGACGAAGCGGAGGTGCGCCTGGCCTATCGGCTGCGCTGGGGCGAGCAACTGGAGTTGCCATTGCCGCCGCGGGCCATGCTCTATCGCAGCGAGGCCGACCTTGCCCCGGGTGAGCTGGAGCAGGCATTGAACCAGGTGCTGCTGGAAGAGCGCGGGGCGGGGCTGACCGCTTTTGCCGCCGACTGCGAGTTCTGGGTCGCCTACCTGCGCGAAGCGTTCGCCGAGCGTTTCAGGCTGCTCAAGGATGCCTATGAACAGTCGGTGCTCGAGGTCACCGACCTGTATCCGGATGACAACCCCGACCAGGTGGCGGAGCGTATCCGGGCCCTGGAGGACAGGTTCAAGCGTGACGAACGGGCCCTTCTGGAAAGCCTGACCCTGGAGCAGGCGATGCTTGCACGCTGAGGTGCCCAAGCCGGTTCCCACTCCTGTGGGAGCTGGCTTGCAGCGATGAGGACCACAAGAGCACCACAGGTGTTATCTATATGCCCCGAACCCGACCTCCTTGCTGGCTAGGCTGGAGCGCCCAATCAGCAAGGAAGGTGGTTCATATGTCCCCATTGGAACAATCCCGGCACCAGCAGGCCTACACCGCGATCGAACGCAGGACCCCGCCGTGGCTGTTGTCCGCCGAGGCCCGGGAGGCCGGGCGCCGGCAAGGCCTGGCGGCGATCCCCTGGTTCACCCGTGCACTCGATGAAATGCCCGAGGTGGTTGCCCGGCTGCAGGACGATTATCGTGAGCACAGTGCCCTGGCGACCCAGGTCGGACAATGGCTGGTGTGCCTGGACGACCCCGAGGCCTTTGCCGAACCCTTGCTGGCGTACGCGCTGCGCGAGGCGTTCGGTGTCGACCTGGACGTGCGCAACACCTGGCTGTTCCACCCACGGCGCATGCAGCACGATGATTCCTTCCTGACCGCGTCGCGAGACTGGGCGGTGGAGAACTTCAAGGCCTACCGCCTGGCCTGCCGGCCGCTGCTCAGTGTCGCCCTGCAGAATTTCGAAGCCTGGGAATGCGAGCCCGGCGGCATGGACCTGCCGGTGACCAAGGCGCGGATCTTCACCATCAACCCCGGCCAGGCCCTCTGGGAAGGCCAGACCCTGGACATTGCTCCCGAGCGTTTCGCTGCGGTGTGCCGCGAGCTGGACCTGGGCAGCCTGTTCCAGAGCCATATCGCCGAGATCTTCGATCCGCACCTGGCCGGCGAGGCGGACCCGGCGGCCCGGGTCGTTCGCCAGGAGGCGTTCAAGCGCCACGAGCAGTCGGGCCTGCTGCTGCAGCTGCACCTGGCACGCCTGCGCGGGGCGGTCGAGCCGACGCTGTACCGGGCGGTGACGCGGGTGCTGCACAACCGTGAAGCGGCCATTGATGGCGTGGCCCTGACCTGTACCTGCCTGAGCCTGTGGAACGTGGAATTCAATGGCATTTTGCTGTTTGGCGCGGACCGCAGCCGCCGGGACGGACCGGACCGGATCCTCGTGCATATCCCCGACGACCCGCAGGATCCGCTGCGCCAGTATGAGTCCTTCCTGGATTTCGCCAGGGACCTGCGCGACCGCCTGCTGGAGCCGCACTACCTGCAGTTTTTCCAGCGCTTCATTCCCTTGCGGCATCGCGCGGCGTTACTGGCGAAGCTGCGCCAGGCTTTCAATCCCAAGGTGTGGAACCCGGGCGGCTGGTACGAGGAACGCCTCGACCGCCAGGTCGAGCTGCCGTTTCGCGAACGCACCCTCGACGGCTTGCTGATGCCGACCCTGTTGCGCCGCCGCATCGCTGCACTCAAGGCGGACGGCCTGTTCCTGGTGGTGCCCACGGCAGTGGAGAATCACAAGAGCCTGGAAGAAAAGCTCCGCTACTTTGCCGATGCCGGCCTGGCCACCCTGAATGTCCTGGCCTTCGCAGTGCCGGTGGTGGGGGCGGCGATGATGGTCTTCAGCGCCGTGCAACTGGCCCACGAGGTCTATGATGGCATCGGCGAGTGGAGTCGTGACGACCAGGAGCAGGCCTGGGCCTACCTGTTCGATGTGCTGGAAAACCTGGCGCTGGTTGCCGCCCTGGCCGGCACCGGCCATGCCGGGCCTGGACTCGCCGCGCGCGAGCTGCCACCCCTGCCCGATGGCCTGCACCCGGTGCGCCTGGCCGATGGCGGCACGCGCCTGTGGAACCGCGATCTTGCGCCCTTCGCCCACGACGTGATCTTGCCCGCCGACCTGGCCCCCGATTCGCGCGGGCTCTACCAATACCAGGGCAAACAATGGCTGGCCCTGGGCGGGCGCAATTATTCGGTGCAGCTGCGCGAGGACGAGACCGGGTTCATCGAGCATCCCCGGCGCGTCGATGCCTATCAGCCGAGCGTTTCCCGTCATCCTGACGGCGGCTGGCTGCATGAGGCGGATCAGCCGCGCCAGTGGTCGGGCCTGGCCCTGTTCGAGCGCCTCGGCCCGGCTGCCCTGGCGCTGGACGAGACCCAGGCCGCCGAATCGCTGTTGATCAGCGGGTGCCATGAATCCGAACTGCGCCGGGCGCTGGTCGAGCGCCAGCCGGCGCCTGCCTTGCTGATCGATACCCTCGAACGCCGGCGCATCTATCGCGGCCTGGCGTCGGAAAACACCACGCAGGACCGTGAACATCTCGCGTGGTTGTTCGACAGCCAGTACCAGGCTTCCCTGCCGCCCCCGGGCCTGGCGCAGAACGTTGTCCTGCGCGACTTCGGCGGCCTGCCGCAGCGCCTGGTGGATGAGCTGCTGGAGCACGCCACGGCGCAGGAAATGCAATTGCTCGTCGAACAGCAACGGGTGCCGTCGCGGTTGGCCGAGGAGGCCCGGCTCCTGTTGCAGAACGTACGCCTGGCGCGGGCTTACGAAGGGCTGTTCCTGCCGGCGCTGGAAAACGACGACAGTACCCGGTTGATGTTGCATGGCCTGGCCGGGTTGCCGGGCTGGCCCGAGGCGTATCGCCTGGAGATCCGCAGCCTACGCGCGGATGGCGCGCTGCTCGACGGCATAGGCCCGACGACGGCGCCGCAGCGGCAGGTCCTGGTGAAGACCGCCGCGGGCTACGGCACCGCACAGGCACCG
This sequence comes from Pseudomonas bharatica, assembly GCF_048586865.1. Classification (NCBI taxonomy): domain Bacteria; kingdom Pseudomonadati; phylum Pseudomonadota; class Gammaproteobacteria; order Pseudomonadales; family Pseudomonadaceae; genus Pseudomonas; species Pseudomonas bharatica. The sequence goes on from NZ_JBMAWR010000021.1 coordinate 22,789, forward strand.
GACCTGGCGCCCGACGATCTGTTCGCCGTGGTGTTGCGCAGCCTCACTGCGTCGCAACGCCAGGCCCTTGGCTTGACTGCCGCGGATTCCGCGCAGGTGTTGCGCGACAACATCATGCAGCGCCCGTTGCCGCGTGCGGAGTTGCGCAGGCTCCTGCACATGCAGCCGATCCGTCCTGGCGTGCGCTCGCCGATGCGCCTGGCCAGCGGTCGGCCGGGCTATCCCCTTAGCGGGCACCCACGACTGGCCCCGCCGGTCAGCGAAAACACCCTGCTGGATCGCATCCGCCTGCTGGAGCTGCCGGACATCTTCGCGAACGACCTGCTCCAGCAACTGCGTGATATCGGCCTGGCCGACGTGGCCATCGATGCGCGCCTGCTCGAGCTGCTCGAAGAGCGCGAGCAGATGCAGCAATTGCTGCCGCAGGGCGAGGCGCCACGCCAGGGTACCGACGGCGAGCCGCCCCTGAACGATCGCCAACTGATCGAGCTGGCGCTGTGGCAACACTGGCGCGACAACCTGCTGCCCGAGATCGGTCGCGATGGTGTGCCGCTGCGCCTGTTCGCGGTGTCGCTCGAGTCGTTCCCTGAACGGTTGCCGGCCTTCTTCCAAAGCCGGGTACGGGCGCTGGAGCTGTCGCAGGTGAGGATCCCGCCGGCGGTGATGACGCCGGGGCCGGATGGCGTGCTTGGCTTCGAAGACCGCCTGCAACGTCTGCTGCGTGGTTTCCCGCGGGTCAACCGGCTGGAGATCGATGGTGGCGAGGGCCGCTCTCCCTACGATCTGCCACGCACCATTGCCGCTGCCTACCCGCAACTGAGGGAATTGCGCTTGCTCAACCTGCACCTGCCGCTTGGCCAGGAGTTGATGAACGAACTCAGCCGCCTCGGTGACCTGCGTTATCTCGATCTCAGCGGCAACCGTCCCAGCCATCTGCCGGTGCGCTTGGCCAACGGGCTGCAACTGGACTATCTCGGCCTGGACCGCCTGGGGCTGGAGGACTGGCCGGATTGGCTGGACAACGACCAGCTCGACGGTATCGAGCGGGTATCCCTGCGCGACAACCGCCTGACCAGCCTGCCTGCCCAACTGCGCCACAACCCTGCGCAAGCCGAGCGCTCCACCTGGATATCCCTGCATGGCAACCTGTTTTCCCACCGGGCCCTGATCGAGATCCGCAGCAGCGACTGGAACGGTCGGCGTTTTCGGTTCGACCTGCCGGTGCCGCAAGCCGTGGAAAACATCGTTGCCAACCGCATGTTCGAGCGGGCGCAGCTGTCCAGCGCCATCGACCGGTGGCTGGAGGTCTCGCGACAGGATGCCGCGCTGGACGGCACGCGCATCATCGCCAGGCGCTCCTTCGGTGATGCCCTGCTGGCCGACTGGGAAACCTATGTCGAGCACTCGGTACGTCGCTCGCTGGTGCTGGAGGAGGTTCGCCTGGATGATTTTCCCGACCCACTGCCGGCGTTCTACCTGGAACGGATCAGCCGCCTGGAACTGATTCGTCCGCTTGGCGGGGTGGAGCAGATCGAGAGGCTGGTGCGCCGCTTTGCCAACCTCCAGCACCTGGTCATCGGTAACGTCGCCCTGCAAGGCGTGCCCACTGCCATCACCGAGCTTGCCCAACTGCATCACCTGGCGCTGACCGATGCCAGCCTGGTGGTCGACCAGGCCTTGCTTGACAGCCTGGCCCGAATGCCCGGCCTGACCTCGCTGGACCTGAGCGGCAACCGCTTGGGCGAGGTCGGCGATGCGTCTGCCTTCGCCCGGCTGTCCTTCAGCCTGCTGGCCCTGGAGCGCATGGAAATCGGCCAATGGCCCGCCTGGCTCGACAGCTTGCTGCCGGAGCGCGTCCAGTGGCTGAGCCTGAACAACAACCGCCTGACCGGTTTGCCTGCCTATCTGCTGGAAAACCGCGAAACCGCCCTCGGCAGCACGGAAATTTCCCTGGAGGGCAATCCACTCAGCGAGGACACCATGTACTCGGCCCACCTCTCCGAAGGCCTGACCCGCCCCTATACCTTCCGCATGGACCTGCCCGAGCATATCCGCCGCCTGGATGGCAGCTGGCGCAGTTCCAGTTCCGGCGGGGGCAGTTCCGGCGCTGCCTCGCAACTGGAACTGGCTACCCCCGATGTCTGGCTGGATCGCGCCGACGCTGTCAGCGAGAGCCGTCGGCAGCTGTGGCAGCAACTGGAAAGCGGCGACGATGCCGATGACCTGATGCAACTGATCGGCCGCCTGCGCCACACCGCCGAATACCGTAATGCGACGACTCGGCCTGACCTGGTGGAGCGGGTCTGGCAGGTGCTGACCATCTGTGCCCAGGACACCGGTTTGCGCCTGACCCTCAATGGCATGGCCGAGGAACCGCTGCGTCAGTTGCGCGAGTACGACACCTGCCCGGACGGCATCCGCCTGGAGTTCAACCAGATGGAAACCCTTGTCTATACGGCCCAGGCCCTGCGTTCGGTCAGCGCTGCCCAGCGTGGTCCGGCGCTGTACCGGTTGATGCGGCGCCTGTATCGCCTGCACGAACTCGATGGTATTGCCCGGCTCGAGGCAGGTACCCGCGACGAGGCGGAGGTGCGCCTGGCCTATCGGCTGAACCTGGCCAACCAGTTGGACCTGCCGGTGGCCCCGCAACAGATGCTCTATGCAGGTTCCGCCAACCTGCATCCCGGCGAACTCGAGCGGGTGGCCGAACGGGTTCGCCAGGGCGAGAACGGCCAGCGTCTGCTGGATTACGCGGCACAGCGGGACTTCTGGCTGAGTTACCTGCAGGAAGCCTACGCCGCGCGTTTCACCGCCTTGCGCGAGGATTTCGAGGATCGGGTGCTGATGCTGGACGACCAGTATCCCGACGACACTCCGGCGCAATCCAGCGCCCGCATCGAGCAATTGATCGAGCAACGCAAGCTGGACGAGGCGGCGCTGGTCGGCGAGCTGACCCACCGTGAGGAGATGGAGGCCGGGCCCGTGTAGTGCGGGCTCCGGGCCCGCTCAATGGTTGGCCAGCCAGGCGTCGACCTTGTTGCGTTGTTCGTCCGGCAGCCATGGGTGCCAGACCTGCGGGTTGTCCTTGAGGAAGGCCCGGGCCGCCACGGCCGGGTCCTGGCGCTGTTCGCTCATGCGTGCGAGCACGGCGTTGAGGGTATCGATGGGCAGGTCGACCTTGCTGAACAAGGCCACCAGGTCCGGGTATTGCTCATGGAAGGTTCTGGACACGCCGATGGACAATTTGGCCGGCAGCGAGCGGCTGCCCTTCGGCGCCTTGTTGCCGGCATCGGTGAGGGTCGCCCAGGCCTGTTCATCGAAGGGCGGTTCTTCCAGGCGCACCAGTTTGAAACGGCCCATCAGCGGAGTGGGCGACCAGTAGTAGAAGAGCACCGGCTTGCCGCGCCGGATGGCCGAGGTGACCTCGGCATCCAGCGCAGCGCCGGAGCCGCTGCGGAAGTTGGTATACAGGCCATCCAGGCCGTAGGCCTTGAGCTTCTGGCTGTTCACGGTTTCCGAGGTCCAGCCGCTGGGGCTGTTGAGGAAACGGCCCTTGCCTGGTGCTTCCGGGTCGGCGAATAGCGTGGCGTGGCGCTGCAGGTCGGTGACCGAGCGCAGATCCGGGGCCAATGGCTCGATACCCTTGGCCGGGTCGCCCTTGATCACGAATTCCGGGACGTACCAGCCTTCGTCGGCATTCTTTACCGTGTCGCCCAGGGCGAACACCTGGCCGGCCTGCTCGGCCTTGACCCAGGCCGGGCTGCGGCCGGCCCATTCTTCGCCGATCACCTGGATATCGTTGCGCGCCAGGGCCACCTCCATGCTCACCGTGCTGCCGGGCAGGGTATCGGTGGGGTAGCCGTAGCCGTGCTCGACGATCAGGCGCAGCACCTCGGTGGTAAAGCTGCCGCTTTCCCAGGCGATCTCGCCGAAGTGGATCGGCGTCTTCGGCGCGGCCAGCGCGCCAAGGGAGAGCAGGGCGGTGCAGAACAGCAAGGCCAGGCGTTTCATCGGCGTGGTGCTCGAATAAGGGTGGGTTGAGTGTAGACAGCGGCGCGGGCGCTGCCGTTGCATTGCCATTGGCGGCTTAGCCCCGCATAGTCGAACCCATATCCCCTGCAAGGAACCCACACATGCTGATCGACGCTTCCCGGGCCACGCTGCTGGTCATCGATGTCCAGGAGAAACTTATCGGAGCGGTCAGCGACCCCGCCGGAACCCTGGCGCGGACCCGCTGGCTGCTCGCCGCCACCGCCGAACTGGGCCTGCCCACGGTGATCTCCGAACAGTATCCGAAGGGCCTCGGCCCGACCGTGGCCAGCCTGCTGGAAGCGGCACCGCAGGCGCAGGTGGTGGAAAAGCTGCACTTCTCCTGCGTCGCCGGCGAGTGCCTGCCGGCCTCGCTGCTGGCCCGCGAGCAGGTGATCGTCTGTGGCATGGAGACCCATGTCTGCGTGCTGCAGACCGTGTTCGAGCTGCTGGAAAGCGGCAAGCAGGTGTTCGTCGTCGCCGATGCCTGCGACAGCCGTAGCGTTGAAAGCAAGGTCGCAGGCCTGGAACGCATGCGCGGGGCCGGGGCGCAGATCGTCACCCGCGAGATGGTGCTGTTCGAGCTGATGCGCAGCTCCAGCCACGAGAAATTCCGCATCCTCAGCAAGACCTTCCTGGTCGGGGAGCAACCCTGAAAGGCCCGGCGCGCTGGCTGTTGTTCGCCCTCCTGGCACTGCTGGCCGGTTGCGTCGGCACGCGCACCAGCCAGGAGCCCAGGCTGTCGGACGCACAGGTTCGCGACAAGGTCGCCGCGCTCCTGCCGGCCAATGTCACTGACCGCCAGGGCTGGGCGCGGGATATCCAGGTCGCCCTGACCAGCCAGAAGCTCGATCCCAGCCAGTCGAATATCTGTGCCGTTCTGGCCGTGACCGAACAGGAGTCCACCTTCAGCGCCGATCCGCAGGTGCCCAACCTCGGCCGTATCGCCCGCGAGGAAATCGATCGTCGTGCGGCCAAGGCATTCGTTCCGAAGGCATTGGTCAATGCCGCCCTGGATACCCGCTCGGCCAACGGCAAGACCTGGAACCAGCGGCTTGCCGCCGTGCGCAGCGAGCGTGAACTGAGCGGCCTGTACGACGAACTGACCGGCTCGCTACCCCTGGGCCGCACCCTGCTCGGCGGTTTCAACCCGGTGCGTACCGGCGGGCCGATGCAGGTCAGCATCGACTTCGCCGAGCGCCATGCCCGCGACTACCCCTACGACCATGACGGCAGTGTCCGCCAGGAAGTCTTTACCCGGCGCGGCGGCATGTACTTCGGTACCGCCCATTTGCTTGGCTATCCGGCCAATTACCCGCGACCGCTATACCGCTTCGCCGACTTCAACGCGGGCTGGTATGCGAGCCGCAACGCGGCGTTCCAGGCGGCGCTGAGCCGGGTGACCGGGGTGAAGCTGGCGCTGGATGGCGACCTGATCGCCCACGGCTCGCTGCTGCCGGGGAGCACCGAGAAGGCGGCGCGCACGCTGGGCGAGCGCTTCGGCATGCGCAATCCGACGATTCGCCAGCAACTGGAGAAGGGCGATAGCCAGGACTTCGAGGAAACCCGCCTGTACCAGCAGGTGTTCGCCCTGGCGGACAAGGCGGCGGGCAAGCGGGTAGCCCGGGAAGTGTTGCCGGGGATCAGGCTGGAAAGTCCGAAGATCACCCGGCAACTGACCACGGCATGGTTCGCCAATCGGGTGGATGAGCGATATCAGCGCTGCATGAAGCGGTGATCTTTCGGGCCTCATCGCTGGCAAGCCAGCTCCCACAGGGTCAGAGTTGCCCACGCGATCACTGTGGGAGCTGGCTTGCCAGCGATGAGGCACTCAAGGTCCTACTCAGGATTTGCCTGCAGCCAAGGCCTCCACCACCTGATCCACCCCGGCTTTCAACCCGGCCACGCTGTCGGGCGCATCGGTATCCACCACCACCAGCTTCGCCCCCGATGCGGCAATTACCTCCACCACCGCCTGCACCGGTTGCCGGTGATGCAGTACCAGGGCCACGTCCTGTGCCTTGAGTTCATCGCCCAGTCTCTTGAGCTGCTCCGCCGTCCATTGGTCATCGGCCACCTGCGGGTGATCGATCAGGTCAAGGTTCAAGCCACCCACCAGATACCCCAGTCGATCCGACAGGTTGACCACGCTCAGGTTGTCCGCCTCGGCCAGCTTCGCCTCGCTGGCGGCAGTGAGGTCGAGCAACTGGCGCTTGAGCCCGGCCAGGTTGGCCTGGATCTTCTCGTGGTCGGCCGGTGACAGGCGCCCGAGATCGTTGGCCAGCACATCGGCCATGCGCCCCAGGTTGGTCGGGTTCAGCCAGGGGTAGCCGGCAAACACGTTGTCGCCCTGCACCGCGATGCCTGGCAGGGCGCCGTCCACCGGGCGCGCGGCGTCGATCTCGACGATGCGAATATTGCTGCGGCGTGCCACCGGGTACAGCGGATCGTCGCTCCATATCGAGCGCAGGCCGATCACCGCATCGGCCTGGGTCGCTGCCTTTTGCAGGCTGGTCGCGCCACGACCACTGAAGTACGACGGCTGGCGCGTGGCCGGGAGGTTTTCCGGCGCGGCGCGCACCAGCTTCACCGAGGTGCCATCGAGCAGCAGGCTGCCGAGGCCGTAGGTCACCGGCAGCGAGGCCAGCACGGTGACGGCGGCCTGTTGCTGCACGGCAGGTTTCGCCGTGTCCCGGGCCTGGACGTCGAGGGGAAGGGCGGCGAAGGGCAGGCCGGCCAGCAGCAGGGCCAGGCTCAGGTGCTTGAGGTTTGCAGTCATGCCGGGTTTCCTTGCAGGCGTGGAACCAAGCCGCGCGCCAGCGCGGCGAGGGCGAAGAAGCTGCCGGCGACCAGGATGATCGCTGCGCCCGAAGGCACCGGCAGGTCGAAGACGATAGGCAGGAGAATGCCGATCAGGGTGCTGAAGGTGGCGATCAGTACCGAGGCGAAGAAGAAGCCCTTGAGCGACTGGCTGACCAGCCGCGCCGCTGCCGCCGGAATCACCAGCAGGGCACCGACCAGGATGGCGCCGATGACTTTCACCGCCGCCACCGTGACCAGGGTCACCAGCACCACGAACAGGTAGTCCAGGCGCTTCACCGCCACTCCGCGTACTGCCGCCAGTTGCGGGTTGAAGCTGGCCAGCATGATGCGGTTGTACAGCGGCAGGGCCAGGGCCAGCACCAGGCCGGCGACGATGCCGAGCACCACCAGGTCCTGCCCGCTGACCGTGAGCACCGAGCCGAACAGCACGTTCTCCAGGATGTGCACGTTGATCTTGCCCGCCAGCATCAGCAGCAGGCTCGCCCCCAGGGCCAGGGATACCGAGAGGAATACGCCGATCAGGGTGTCCGGCGACAGCCCGGTACGGTTGCGCAGGTAGTTGAGCAGGATGCCGAACAGCAGGCAGTAGCCGAACAGGCTGCCATAGGGGCCGGCGTAGGGCTCGCCGAGCAGGATGCCGATGGCCACGCCGGTCAGCGCGGCATGGCCTACGGCCTCGGAGAAGAAGGCGAAGCGCTTGACCACCACCAGGGTGCCGAGGCCGCCCAGCACCGGGCCGATCATCAGCCCGGCGAGCAGGGCATTGACCACGAAGCCATAGGCCAGGGCTTCGGGCAGGTAGCCGGCGCTGGCCCAGCCCTGGATCATCAGGCGGAATTCTTCGTAGTTCATCAGCTGATGCTCTCGCTGCGCGGGTGGATGGAGAACAGGCCGAGCAGGCGCTCGGGGGTCAGGGCTTCCCTGGGCGGTGCGTCGAACAGCACCCGGCGGCTCAGGCCGGTGACGCGGTCGGCCAGGCGGGACACGGCTTGCAGGTCGTGCTCGATCCACAGCACCGTGGTCCCGGCCTGACGCCATTCGCCGAGCAGGCGCTCGAACACCTGGATGCCGGCTTCGTCCAGCGCCGACATGGGTTCATCCAGTACCAGCAATTGCGGCGCCGGGATCAGACCCTGGGCCAGCAGCACGCGCTGGCGCTCGCCGCCGGACAGGGCGCCCATGCGCCGTTTGCGCTTGTCCTGCATGCCGACCCGGGCCAGGGCCGCGTCGATGGCCGGCGACACGCGTCTGGACAGGCCGAGGAACGCCGGGGTGCGCTGGCACATCGCGGCCATGAAGTCATCCACGGTCATCGGCAGGCCGCGGTCGAACTCCAGGGCCTGGGGCACATAGCCGATCACCCGGGCGGCGTCCGGCCAGGTCAGGGCCAGGCGGCCCTGGTGCGGCATCTGCCCGAGCAGGGTCTTGATCAGCGAGCTCTTGCCGCCGCCGTTGGGGCCGACGATAGCGTGCACGCTGCCGGCCGCGACCTGGAAACGCACCTGGTCGAGGATCCGCGTGCGGCCAAGGGTCAGGTCGATGCCGTCGAACTCGATGGACGGCCCGCAGGGCGCGGCGAGGACGGGTTCGGCCACGGTCATGCCTGGTTCTCCTTGATTGCGCGGACCACGGTGTCGAGGTTGCGCTTCATTTCCACCTCGTATTTCTCCTTGGTGTATTCGCCGTAGGAGATATGGGTCAACGGGTAGAGCTTGACCCCGGCTTCGCGCTGGATGGTCTCGACATAGGCGGACGGGAAATCCATCTCGGAGAAGATCACCTTGACGTCCAGGGCCTGCAGCTGGTCGATGGTCTTCTTCAGTTGCGCCGGGCTCGGCTCGATACCGTGGGCGGGTTCCACCACCGCAGTGACTTCCAGGCCGAACTCGCGCACCAGGTAGTCGTAGGCGGCATGGATGGTGGCGACGCGGAACGACGGGTTCGGCGCTTCGGTCAGTTGCGTCAGGGCATCGGCGCGCAGCTTGCGCAGGCGCTTGGCGTAGTCGCGGGCGTTCTGGCTGTAGAACCTGGCGTTGTCCGGGTCCAGCTTGCCCAGCTCGCGGGCGATGTTGTTGACCTGGGCGATGCTGGCGCTGATCGACAGGAAGGTGTGCGGGTTGACCACCTTGCCGGCGCCACGGGCAGCGATGCCGGTGGCGGCCAGCAGTGGCACGTTGGCGTTGGATTCGATGGTCGCGATGCCGGGCTTTTCGCTGGCGGCGATCATGCGGTCGGCGAAATCGTCGTGGCCGACACCGTTGAGCACGATCACATCGAGCGTGCCGATGCGCTTGATATCGTCGGCCCGCGGTTCGTAGGCATGGGGATTGAAACCGGCCGGAATCAGCGGCACTACTTCGGCGCGGTCGCCGACGATATTGCTGACGTAGCTGTAATAGGGATGCAGGGTGATGCCGATGCGCAGCGGCTTGCCGTTTTCGGCGAATGCCAGGGCGGGCAGGGCCACGGCGACGAACAGGCTGAGGACTCGGAGGACAACGGAACGGAGCATGGGCATTCCTTGCGGGTCAGTGCTGATGCTGGCGGGTGACACCGGCGTCGTAGTGGGTGGCGATCTGTTTCCAGCCGGCGGCCTGCAGGGCGCTGGCGCTCAGTTCGGCGGGCAGGGTGGGCGCGGCCTCGCGGCTCAGCCAGACATCGGCTGCGCCGTCGTGGGCCTCGGGCACCAGCAGGACGAAGCTGCCGGCGGTGTCCGGTTTCGCGCTCAGGCCGACATAGGCGGCGTTGACCTGGCGCCACTGGTGCGCACCGCGGGTAACGCTGCTGGCATCGGCGACAAAGGGCGCGAAGCCTTCCTCGGCCAGCAGTTCGACGCTGGCCAGGCCGGGCTCTTCCGCGCGGCGTGCCTGGATTTCGTCGAAGGCCACCCGCAAGTCGGTGTAGATGCCTTGCTCGGCAGCATTGAGATCAAGCCGGGCATCCAGTTGGTGGGCCTCGACCCGGGTCTCGTCCTCACGCTCGCCGCGCAGGCCGACCACGGCGGCGGCCAGCACCAGGATCAGCAGGGCGACCAGCGCCACATAGAGGGTTTCATGTCCGGCACCGGCCGGTCGTACCACCTGGACCTGGCTCATGGTTCACCGATGTCGGCATGGTCGATTTCCACCACATGGCCGGGGCCGGCATCGAACAGCACGTAGAATTCGCCGTCCGGGCGCTTGAAGGTCAGGGTCGAGTCGTCGCCGAGCTTGCCGGGTACCAGCACCGTCTCGTCGTAGCCGATCACATCCAGGGTCACCCCCGGCGCGCCGCTGCCGTCGGAGAAGCCGCCGGTGCATTTGATCCGTTCGCCATCGACCGGCTCGCACTGGCACATCGGGTTGTGCGCCAGGGCAGGGCCGGCGCAGGCCAGCAGCAACAGGGGCAGGACGAGCCTGCCGGCTTTGAAGATCATGGTTTGCCTCCTTGTTTTTTCAGCCAGGCGAGGGTGGCAGGGGATGCCTTGGCCAGGGGGACCGAGGCCTGGTGCAGGCTGCCGTCCCAGCCTTCGAGGGTGATCCACAGTTCGGCGTCGGCGCGGGTGCGCTCCGGCACCGGCAGGCTGGTGCTCATGCGGTGCGGGTTGCCGAAGAAGATGGTGCCGGCGGCGCGCAGGCTGCGTGGCTTGCCGATGCGCAGGTAGGCGGCCTTGACCTCGCTGCCGCAGGTGCTGCACAGCGCGGCGTTGAAGGTTTTGAAGTAACCGGCCGGGCCGTCCTGGCGCGGCGCGTCGGCGAGCAGTTCGGAAAGGCTGATGCTCCACGGGCCGACGGCGATGTTCTCGATCGGGTTGGCGCCGAGGCCGCTTTCGCCGCGGAACATTTTCGCGTCGGCGAAGTACTTGGGCATGAAGCCGAGGGGAATCAGCAACAGCAGGATGTTCAGGTGGAAGCGCCATTTCAGCCACCACTGTTTCAGCGGGCTCGGTGCAGTGACAGCGTCGCGGGCCTGGCTCATGGCTGCATCTCCGTGGCGGCTTCGCCGGTGACCTTGGTTGCCCTCGGCGTCCTGTCGGCACGCTTGAGGGCGGCGGCGGTGGCCTGGGCGGTGCGCTTGGTCCAGATCAGCAGGCCGCTGAGCACCATCATCGACAGCAGCAGGCCGAAGAAGGCCCAGATCAGCTTTATGGCGAGCCCGCCGAAGTCACCGGTATGCAGCGGGCGCATGGATTCGGTGACGAACTCCAGGGCCGAGCGGTCGCCGACCAGGAACGAGGCGTCGACCTTGCGTGTGTAGGGGTTGACGCTGGCGGTCTGGAACATCAGCGGATACCAACCGCGGCCGCCCAGGTAGATGTGGCCGTAGGCATTGGCCGGCAGTTGCGCGAAGGTCACGTCCAGGCCGGGGACCTGCGTGGTGGCGATGCGCGTGGCTTCGTCGAGATCGATGCGCGGTACCGGGGCCTTGCTGTCCGACAGCGGCACGTCTTCGCGAGCGATCACCGGCGTGATCGGCTCGGTGGAAAGGGTGATGTGGTTGTCGGCGAGGATTGCCTGGATCAGGAACCAGGTGCCGGTGATGGAAATCACCGCGATGAACCAGATCGACCAGATGCCGCTCAAGCGATGGAAGTCGCCCCAGAAGATCCGCGCGCCGTGGTTGAAACGCAGGGTCGGTTTGAAAAAGCCCTTCCAGAAACGCTTGTAGACCACCAGCCCGGTGACCAGCGACGCCAGCATCGGCAGGCCGAGCAGCGACACCAGGTACCAGCCCCAGCTGTAGCCATTGGTGAAGGGCACCAGCCACCAGCCGTGCAGGGCGCGGGTAAAGCCTTCGAAGTTGAAGTCCGGGCTCTTGCCCTGGATCGCCCCGGTATAGGGGTTCACATAGAGGATCGGCGCGGTGCCGTCGGGGAAGGTCACGGCGGCGTTCAGGGCGAAGTGCGAACCGTCCGGCTGGCTGATGTAGCGCACGGCCATGTCCGGCTCGGCCTGCTTCAAGGCATCGAGGATCTGCTGGAAGCTCAGGCGCTCGGCATCGTCGTTCGGTTTGCTGGCGCGCACATCGGGGTTGGCCAGCCAGACGATTTCCTGGCTGACCACGGCCAGGGTGCCGGTGACGCAGACGATCAGCACGAAGAACCAGATGGGCAGGGCAAGCCAGCTGTGGACCAGGAACCACAACCTGGATTTGGACTTTTTCGATTGTTGGGCCATTGCATCAGTCTTGTTCGTAAAAAGTGGGGTCGAGCCGATGCTCAACCGAGGGCTGCACTTGTAAGGACGAATGAGAATCGAAAACCTGCGCAGGAATATGTAAGTAAATAATTCATGGGCAGGTTTCGGGCAGCTCCCGATGGACTGATGTGCTGACTGCAAGCCTCCTGATTTTGGGGTGGTGCTGAGGGCCTCATCGCCGGCAACGCCGGCTCCCACAGGTATTGTGTGCACCGCAGAACCTGTGGGAGCCGGCGTTGCCGGCGGTGAGGCCGGGACAGACGACATCAAAGTTCGCGGATCACCCGGAACCCGAGCCAGTCCCCACGGGTAGTGATGTACACGTTGTTGCGGTTCCCCGAGCGCGAGAAGATCGGTGCTTCGCCCCAGTCATTGCCGCGGATCTGCACCACCTTGCAGCCCGGCTCCTTCCACGCGCTGCCATCGCTCGGCGCGCCGACGTAGCTGTCGTGATGGCAGTCGGCAACGAATTCGTAGACGTTGCCGTGCATGTCGTACACGCCGAAATCGTTGGGCGGATAGCTGCCTGCCGGCGATGTGTAGCTGTAGCCGTCCTTCGGCCCGTACACATTGGCGTGCTGGCTGATCTCGTACTCGGCGTCCGGGTCCAGCGGGAACGGGAAGGGCCCGGTGCTGCCACCGCGCGCGGCATATTCGCGCTCGGCTTCGCTGACCATGCGGTAGTGCTTGCCGGTCTTCTTCGACAGCCAGGCCACATAGGCTTCGATATCGTGATAGTCCATGCACACCGCTGGCTGTTTCGGGCCTTGCTTGTAGCGCGGCTTGCTGGCCTTGCACTCGCGACCCGGGCGGGTGTCGCCATCGGCGATCTTCACCCCGGACTCACGGACATACGCATCCCATTCCCCGGCCGTGACCTGGAAACGGCTGATGGCGAAGGGCCTGGCGAAGGTCACCTGGTGCAGCGGGCCTTCATCCGGCTGGCGTCCCAGCTCGTCGTCCGGGGTGCCCATCATGTAGCTGCCGGCGGGCAGCACGACCATTTCCGGGCAAGCGGTCTTGCAGTCGCGAAACACCGTACCGGGCTGGTCGCCGGCCGCCAGGGCGGGCAGGCTGGCGGAGCCGAGCAGGGCGGTCAGGGTGAGGCGGAACAGGACAGGAGTCATCGCAAGGCTTTCCTTCAGAGTTTCTTGATCAGCAGGGCCATGGCCCGGTCGATTTCCTGCTCGTCGTTGAGCAGGCCCGGGGCCAGGCGGATCACCGGGCCGACATCGCGGTTCACCGCGTCGGACATCACCTTGTTGTCCGCCAGGTACGCAGCGATGGCATCCGGGTCGCGGTCCTTGATGCGGAAGAAGGTGAAACCGGCGGAGAACTCGCTGCTGCGCGGGGTTACCAGCTGGATCTGGCGGTGTTCCAGCAAACGCGCCTTGAGGCGGTCGTTGAGCTGGTGGATGCGCGCCTGGACCTCGGCCTTGCCCAGTTGCAGGTGCAGTTCGAAGGCCTTGCCCATGGCCCAGCGATGTTCGAAGGCGTGGTAGCCGCCCGGGGTCATGGTGGTGGCGAAGTCCTCGTCCTGGGAGAAGGTGGCGAAGGTCGGCACCAACGGCCCCATCTGTTCCGAGGCGGCGCAGATCAGCCCGGTGCCGCGCGGGCCGAACATCCATTTATGCACGCCGGAGATGAAGTAGTCGCAGTTGAAGTCGGCGAAGCGCTGGTTGTCCACGCCGAAGCCGTGCACACCGTCCACCACGTAGATGATCCGGTCGTGTTCGTCACGGTCGCGGTTGTGCCGGCGGACGATCTCGCCGATTTCGCCCACCGGCAGCTTCACGCCGCTGCCGGAATGCACCCAGGTCATGCCGAGCACGCGGGTTTGCGGGCGGATGGCCTGGTCGATGGTGGTCAGCACCTGGTCCTTGGATATCTCCCACGGGTGCTTGAACAGGCGCAGCTTGCGTACCTGGGTGCCCTGGCGGCGGGCGCGAAAGGCCAGGGTCCTGTGGGTGGAATAGTGCTCGTGCTCGGTGGTGAGGATTTCCTGGTCGGCGCCCACCTGCAGGCCGCCGTAGATCATGCCCAGGCCCTCGGTGGTGCTGCCGGTCAGGGCGATCTGCCGCGGCCGCACTTCCAGGTAGCGCGCGGCCCAGTCACGGACCTCGCCCTCGCGCTGCCATTCGTACTGGCTCTCCCAGTCCATCAGCGCCGCCGGGTTGCGGTCGATCTCGCGGCGGTAATGGTCGATGGCCTCCTGCACCGGGCGCGGATGGGCGGTGATCAGGAAGTTGGCGAAGTGTGCGGTGTCCGGGTCCAGGGGAAACAGCTCGCGCAGGCGCCGCCATTTGTCCGGCCCCTGCAACAGCGGCATGCCGGCAGGTTTTTCGGCAGCCTTGGCCAGCGAACTGGCCAGCGGCAGGCCGGCACCCAGGATGGCGGCCTGCTTGAGAAAGGTGCGGCGAGCGTTCATGTCGGGGGCGGTCCGGTTCAAGGGGTAACGGCGGCCACGGGGCGGGCGCTTTTCTGCACCTGCTCCCAGACCCGCAGGAAGTTGCCGCCCCATAGCTTGGCGATGTCCGCCTCGCTGTAGCCGCGGGTCAGCAGCTCGGCGGTGATGTTGCGGATCTCGCTGACGTCCTTCCAGCCGTCCAGGCCGCCGCCGTCGTTGAAGTCGGAGGCGATGCCGACATGGTCGATGCCGATCTTCTTCACCGCATAGTCGATGGCGTCGCCGAACGCCTTCAGCCCGGCCTTGGGTTCCTTGTCGACGATGCCGTAAAGGTTGCTGGCGTAGTCGCCGAAGCGCGCCTCGGGCCAGATGGCAATCACCGCGTCGCCGGGCATCAGCGCGTTGGCCAGGCCGTCGAGCGGCTGCAGGTCGAAGCGCGCGCGCAATGCCTCGAGCTTGTCCAGGGTCGGTTTGCTCAGGGGCTTGAGGTAGGTCGGGAAGCCGACGATCTGCACCACGCCGCCGCTGTCCTTGATCAGTTGCAGTTCCTTGTCGCTGAGGTTGCGCGGGATATCCACCAGCGCCCGCGGTGCCGAATGCGAGGCCACCAGCGGCGCGCGGCTGAGGCGGGCGACCTGTTCCAGTGCGAGGGTGGACATCTGCGACACGTCGATGATGACCCCGAGGTCGTTGAGCCGGGTCACCGCCTGCTTGCCGATAGGCGCCAGGCCGCCGAGGGCGTCGGCGGTGTCGTTGAAGAACGGCAGTGGCCGCGACGAGTCGGACCAGTCGTTGTTGCCCACGTAGTTGAAGCCGAACATGCGCATGCCGCGGGCGGTCCACAGGTCCAGCTGGTCCAGGTCATCACCCAGCGGGTAGGCGTTGAGCATGCTGATGAAAATGGCGAACTTGCCTTCGCCGTGCAGGCGGCGGAAGTCGTCGGGGGTATAGGCGATGCCGACCTGGTTGGGGAAATCGCGGACCATGCCGGTGATGATCCTGTAGCGCACTTCCTGCTGGTGCCGGGCCTCGTCGACGAAGCCCGGGGTCGGCCGGTGCGGAGCATTGGGGCCGTTCCACAGTTCCGGCCAGCCGAAGATGGTCAGCGCCGCGCCGGACAGCCGCCCGCGCCCGGCCTTGACCAGGTCGAACTGGCCCGGTCCGTCCTTGTCCGCTTCGCGCCCGGCGCTGCCGAAGTCCAGGGGCACGGTGATATGGCTGTCGAAGGAAATCATGTGCTCGTGCAGGGCGTTGGCCTGCTCGACGATCTTGCGCGGGTAGCCGGCGTCGTTCTTCCAGTACAGCCAGCCGGCGGCAGCGGCGCCGAGGCCGAGCGCCAGGACCAGCGGCAGGCCGATGAACAGGGCTTTGCGGGAGCGGGGTTTGGTCATTGCCATCTCGGTCGCGATTGAGGTGTCAGGGGAAGAACGAAGAAGCGGCGAGGAAATTTACGCAGGGAGAACGGGTTAAAGGTTTATGTGCAACGGCCGATGCCCTGTTCGGATCTCTTATTTCAGGACGTTAATTTTCATGGCCGATTACCTCAAAGCCCTGGCATCGAACCTGTCGATCAACGGCAACCTCAGCAGCGTGACCAACAAGACCAATGTCGCTTCCGATCCATCGGCGGTGCCGGAGGGCAGTGTGCGAGGCGATCTGTCGGCAGTACGCAGCGGCGGCGCGGCAGCGCCCACGGCGTCGGAAAAGACGGCGCAGACCACCAGCGAGTCAAATGAAGTCAAGCTGCTGCGCGAACGGGTGAAGGAATTGCAGAAGCAACTGGCCCAGCAGCAGAAAGAACTGCAGGAAGCCATGGCCAGCGATCAGGAAGACACCATCAAGCAGACCCGCATCGCCTCAGCCCAGGCGGCGGTGGCGGCGACTACCGGCCAGTTGTTGCAGGCCAATGCCGCACTGCTGGCGGCGCTGACCGAGTCGGGGAGCAGTACTTCGGGGAATAGCGTCGATACCACTGCCTGAACGGGGTTTGCTGGTGTTGCTACTGGCCTCATCGCCGGCAACGCCGGCTCCCACAGGTATTGCGTTCACCGCAGAACCTTGTGGGAGCCGGCGTTGCCGGCGATGAGGCCCTCCAGGTCAGTCCACCTGCGGCCGATTCTGGCTGCGCTCTGCCTTGTAGCGCACCGCTACCGCCGGTGCCGGCTTGGTCGCGCCGGTTTCCAGCCATTGGCGCATGCGGCTGGCATCGGCGAAGTGGGTGTACTTGCCGAAGGCATCGAGGATCACCATCGCCACCGGACGGTTGTCCATCTTCGTCAGCAGCACCAGGCAGTGGCCGGCATCGTTGGTAAAACCGGTCTTGGTCAGCTTGATATCCCAGTTCGGCTTGTTCACCAGATGATCGGTATTGCGGAAGCCCAGGGTGTAGTTGGGCTTGCGGAAGGCCACGGTTTTCTCGCGGGTGGTGCTCAGTTCGCTCAGCAGCGGGTAGTTGCGCGCGGCCATGAGCAGCTTGGTCAGGTCGCGGGCAGTAGAGACGTTGCTCGGCGACAGGCCGGTCGGCTCGACATAACGGGTACTGGTCATGCCCAGGGCCTTGGCCTTGGCGTTCATCGCCTTGATGAAGGCGCCATAGCCGCCCGGGTAATGGTGGGCCAGGGTCGCCGCAGCGCGGTTTTCCGAAGACATCAAGGTGATCAGCAGGGTCTCGCGGCGGCTCAGTTCGCTACCCAGGCGAACCCGCGAGTAGACACCCTTCATTTCCTTGGTCTGGGCGATGGTCATGGTCAGCATCTCGTCCATCGGCTGCTTGGCATCGAGTACGACCATGGCGGTCATCAGCTTGGTCACCGAAGCGATCGGGCGCACCATGTCGGGATGGCTGGAATACAGCACCTTGTTGGTCTGCAGGTCGACCAGCATGGCGCTGCCGGAAGCCAGGTGCAGCTTGGACGGATCGCGCTGTTCGAGGGCGGAAGCGGGTTGGGCGACGGCGTTGGCGGTGACGCCGACGGTACCAGTGAGCATTAGCAGCAGACTGAAGATCGAGAGAGAGGTTTTCACGTAGGTGCTCACTAAAAGAAGGTATGTCGTTGGCAAGGCAAGGTTTTTTATTTTTCTAAGCGTGACATTGTGGAGTATGGCTTGGAGCCTGTCGATTGCCGCCCGGTGCTTAGTCCGAATATGAATAAACTTTAATCAGCTGGTACCAACTGGCAGCTAAAAGCTCCGTGCAACTCATCCTGCCCTGGCGCAAAGAATCTGAACTAGTCAGCGCCCGGGATCCTCCCTTGCATAGATAGCCAACAGAGTTTGCGCAGGGGATTCAATCATGGGACGCATGCCCGAGCTGGACGACGTGAAGGCCAGCCCCGCGGTGCACGGGGGTGGTGTTGAAAACCTGTATTTTGAGCTGTTGCGCGGTGGCGTGACGGGCAGTGAGGAATGGCTGGCGGCCCAACTGCGTCGTGCCGATGCCCTGGGCGACGACCTGCCGGCGTCTGCTGGGCAGCTGGGCGCCTGGATCGAGCAGCGCAATGCGCAGGTCGCCCAGCGCTATGCCGATTACCTTGAGCAGCGCCGCGCTGGAGCACCGCGCCGCATGTTCAGCAACCGGGCCCACGCCTTGTATTTCCTTCAGCAGGTCACCCCGACCAAGGCCGTCGATGGTGCCTGGTTGCATGGGGTGCTGGCCCATTGGGACGACCCGCGTTACCACGGGCTCATTCGCATCTACCTTGAGGAACTGGGCGACGGCGACCCGGCCTGCAACCACGTAGTGATCTGGCGCCGCCTGCTCACCGAGCAAGGCTGCCACGAGCCGGTGCCGCTGGCCGATGAGCGTTATCTGCAAGGCGCGCTGCAACTGGCCCTGGGCTGCAACAGCGAAGCATTCTTCCCGGAGGTGCTTGGCTACAACCTGGGCTACGAGCAACTGCCGTTGCACCTGCTGATCAGCAGTCATGAACTGGACGAACTGGGCATCGACCCGCATTATTTCCGCCTGCACGTGACCATCGACAATGCCAGCACCGGCCACGCCAACAAGGCCCTGGATGCGGTGCGGCAGTTCTGGCCGGAGCAGGGCGGCGATGAATTCTATAGGCGCCTGGCCCGGGGCTATCGCCTGAACGACCTGGGCGCAGGCTCGATGGACGTGGCTGCGGGCTTCGACCTGGAAAGCGAGCTGTTGGCCGCCCTTGAGCGCAAACGGGTTTTCGCCCAGCACCTGCATTCGGACCGCTGCCGGTTCGACGGGCGCACGGTCAACGAATGGCTCTCCGCGCCCGGCAGCTTTCCGGCCTTTCTCGATGCGTTGCAGCGCCAGCGCTGGATCCTGCGTGATCGCGATCCCGCCGAGAGCCGTTTCTGGCAATTGGTGGAAGGCCCGCAGGCAGCGATGTTCGGGGTGTTCAGCCCTTATGAAAAGCAGTTGCTGCATGACTGGATCGCCGGTGACTGGCAGGCGCCGAAGACCCGTTCGGTGCCGGTGCTGTTCCCGGAGGTCGAGCTGCCTCGGCCGGAGCGGGAGCTGTCGATTGCCGAACTGATCGAGCAGATGGCCGGTGACCGCCATGCCACGCCGCTGGGCCTGGCCGCCACCCGTCGCTACATTCAACTGACCGGCCTCAAGGGAGGGCATTGCCATGCAATTGACCGATGAGCAACGCCTGAGCGACGAGGCCCTGTTGCACCTGGGGCGACGCCTGCATGCCGATGGCTACCGCTTCACCTGCGTTACCCCGCTGACCCAGCAGCGCTACCAGCAGCAGAACGCGTCGCGACCGGCGCTGACCTTGCGCGATGTATTCGGCTGGAACCTGGGGTTCGATGAGTCGTTGTTGTCGCCGGACGAATTGCAGCACATGCGCCAGGCCGGCATCGTCCGGCCACACGACGGGCTGCTGCGTAGCCAGGTGCGCTGGTCCAGCGTGCATGACCTGTTGCTGGTGCATTCGGGCTTCCCCACCGACACGGCGGATGCGGTGTTCTTCGGGCCGGACAGTTATCGCTTCGCACGGGTGATCGAGGCGCACTTGCAACATGCAACGGCGCCGATCGAGCATGCCGTCGAGATCGGCTGCGGCACCGGGATCGGCGCGCTGCTGATCGCCCGGGCGCGGCCCCATGCCCAGGTCAGCGCGCTGGATATCAATCCCCTGGCGCTGCGCTATTCGGCGGTGAACGTGGCGCTGGCCGAACTGGCCAATGTCACGGTGGAGTACAGCGATGTGCTCGAAGGCATCACGGGCCGGTTCGACCTGATCGTCGCCAATCCGCCGTACATGCTCGATGCCCGGCAGCGCACCTACCGGCACGGCGGCGGCCGGCTTGGTGAAGGGCTGTCGCTGCGCATGGTCCGTGAGTCGCTGGAGCGCCTGGCCCCGGGCGGCAGCCTGCTGCTGTACACCGGCGTGGCCATGATCGACGGGCAGGACCCGTTCCTCGAGGCCCTGCGCGACGTGCTCGACCAGCCGCAGTGGGCCTGGTTCTACGAGGAACTGGACCCGGACCTGTTCGGCGAACAATTGCTCGAGCCGGGTTATGAACGGGTGGAGCGCATCGCCGCCGTGGCGCTGACCGTGACGCGACGGAGCTGAGTCATGGGCTGCACCTTCGGCATCGAGGAGGAATACCTGCTGGTAGACCTGGACAGCGGACGCCTGCTCTACGACCCACCGCCGCAGGTGCTGGCAGCCTGTCGCGAGGTCTTCGGGGAGCATTTCGCGCCCGAGATGTTCCGCAGCCAGGTCGAGCTGGTATCTCCGGTCTTCGACAGCATGGCCCAGGCGCGGGATTTCCTGGCTTCACGCCGGGAGCGGCTGGCGCTGCAGCTATCGGCGGACGGCGTCGGGCTGCTCAGCGCCGGCAGTCATCCCTTGGGTGGCTGGAGCCAGCAGCGACCGACGGCAGAGGCGCACTACCGCCAGTTGTTCGAGGATTATCGCCAGGTGGCCCGGCGCAGCGTGGTATGTGGGCTGCATGTGCATGTCGGCGTACCCGCCGGGGTCGACCGGATTGCCGTGAGCAACCGGGTGCGGCGCTGGCTGCCGCTGTTGCTGCTGCTCAGCGCGTCGTCACCCTTCTGGGAGGGGCAGGACAGCGGTTATTGCAGCTATCGGCGGGTGCTGTGCGGGGAATGGCCGCGCATGGGCCTGCCGGAACCGCTGGACGACTGGGCGCATTACCAGGATTACCTGGCGTGGTTGCGCAGTACGGGTTCGTTGCGTACGGATGGCGACTGCTGGTGGGCGCTGCGGCCGTCGTCACGTTTCCCGACCCTGGAATTGCGCATCAGCGATGCCTGTCCGCGCCTGGAAGACGGTTTGTGCATCGCCGGGTTGTTCCGGCAGATGGTCGAATGGGCCATCAGGCAACCGGTACCAGGCAGGGCGCCTGACCAGCAGGCCCTTTGGCGCGAGCAGGAAAACTATTGGCGAGCCATGCGCCTCGGACGGCGCGGGCAATTCATTGGCGAGGACGGCAGCTCGCTGACCGCGCAGCAGTGGCTGACCGAGACCATGGATATCCTCCAGCCTGGCTGCGCTGAAGCGCGGGACGCTTTCAGCCGGGCCGGTTCCATCCTGTTGTTCGGCAGCAGTGCCGATCATCAGCTCACTGCCTTCGCCCTGGCCCGGCAAAGCGGGGCCAGCGAGGCGCAGGCGCTGCGCCTGGTGGTGGAAGGGTTGCTGGACGAAACCGCAGGGCAATAAAAAGCCCCGCCATGAAGGCGGGGCAAGGGGAGGTGTGCGGAGCAACGCACAAGGGAAAGACGGTTTCGTTGAGCTATGCCTCGAAGGACCTGGCTGCTATATCACGGGCCCTTGCTTCGGCGTCGGGCAGCGAGAGGATCGGGCCGCCGATCTTCTCGCCGTCACGGACCAGGTACCAGCAGACCAGCAATCCGACATCCCTCAGTGGAGAGGGGACGGCGCTGCCGACGACGGACATGATGCTGATGGTGGCCATGGCGAGTACTCCCTCTGGGTCATGCCGCCAACCTTACGTGTCACGCGGGCTGTGGTGAAATCAGTGTTCTCAATAGTGTTCATTGATGAAATCCACTACCAGCGCGGCGGGCCGTAATAGACCGGCGGCGGGCCATAGTAGCGGTGGTAGTGCGGTGGTGGCGCCGGCACATAGCGCTCCACGACCGGGTAGGGCTGGTAGTACACCACCGGTGGCGGCGGGGGTGGCGGCTGGTAATAGACCGGCGCAGGCGGTGGCGGCGGGTAATACGCCGGGGCCCGTTCGACGACCACGGTACGTTCCGGGCCGCCGGACACGGCAGCACCGACCACGGCACCCACTACGGCAGCACCGATGACCGGACCTGCACCCCAGCCGCCGCCATGGGCGGAGGCTTGTCCAGACAGGGCCAGGGCACCGATCAGCAAGGCAATACCGGGTATATGACGCTTCATGATGATTCCTCGCAGGGCATAACTCCGCCCGATACAGCGGGTCGGGTCATTACTATGACCGCTATTTCGCAAGCTTTCGCCGGTGCGCTTGGTAAAGGTTTTGTAAGGGGCGATCAGCGGTAGGGCGCAGGCTTGGGCATACTGTCGGCTTTCGTGGTTTTCCGGAGTTCGTCATGACCCCCAGCAAAGACACCGTCCTGTGCATGTCCCTGGCCGGCCGCCCCGGCACCTTCGGCGTACGCTTCCACAACCACCTGTACGAGCAACTGGGACTGGATTACTACTACAAGGCAATGACCACGCGCGACCTGCCGGGGGCGATCGCCGGGATCCGTGCCCTGGGGATCCGTGGCTGCGGGGTTTCGATGCCTTACAAGGAGGCCAGCATCGCCTTGGTGGACGAGCTGGATCCGTCGGTGGCGGCGATCGACTCGCTCAATACCATCGTCAACAGCGACGGGCATCTGAAGGCCTACAACACCGACTACATCGCGGTGCGGCACTTGATCGAGGCGCATGGGCTCGATCGCCAGTGGTCGCTGGCGTTGCGCGGCAGCGGCGGGATGGCCAAGGCGGTGGCCTGTGCGTTCCGGGATGCCGGGTTCAGCAATGGCACCATCGTCGCTCGCAATGAAGAGGCAGGGCGACGCCTGGCGGGGAATTGTGGTTATGAGTGGCGGGCGGAGGTCGGGGATCTGCGTCCGGCGTTGCTGGTGAACGTGACGCCGATCGGCATGGCCGGTGGTGTGGAGGCGCAGGAACTGGCGTTTTCCGAAGCGCTGATCGATGCCGCCCGGGTGGTCTTCGATGTCGTGGCGATGCCGGCGCGCACGCCCTTGATCCTGGCCGCCGAGGCGCGCGGCAAGCGGGTGATCACCGGGCTGGAGGTGATTGCCTTGCAGGCGCTGGAGCAGTTCGTGCTGTATACCGGCGTGCGGCCGACGCGGGAACAGGTGGAACTGGCGGTGGCGTTCGCCCGGATTTAGAGGGTGCTCTTTCGGGCCTTATCGCTGGCAAGCCAGCTCCCACAGTGTCCGCGGCGCAGCTCAGATCCCCGTGGGAGCTGTCAGCGATGAGGTCAAAAAGAGCACCCCATCGCTGGCCAGCTTCTACAGGTAATGAGATTGACACTGAACCTTGTGGGAGCCGGCGTTGCCGGCGATGAGGCCGGTCGGATCAATTCATTGCTCTAGCCGTGCCAGGCGTTCTTCCAGTGCCGCAATCCGCGCTTCCAGGGCTTCGATGCGTTCCGCCGAAACCCCGCTGGCGACCCGCTCCGGCCCTTGCTGGCGCGCCGCCAGGATCGCTTCGATCTCGGCCGGGTCCCCCAGCGCATGGGTGTAGCGATCTTCCCGCTGCCCCGCCTGCTTCGGCACGTGCAGGGCCAGGTCCCGGGCAACCAGGCGCTCCAGCTGGTGCTGCACTTCATCGGTGTCGGCGAACTCATGCATGCGCTGGCTACGGGTCAGCAGTTCGTTCAGGGTCTGTGGCCCACGCAGGAACATCAGCCCCATCAGGATCAACTGTGCCGGCACCAGCTCCAGGGCCTTGTCCACCCGCTGTTCCCAGCGGTCGGCGCGGCTGCCCATCTGCAGGCGCACCAGGCCCTGGCCTTCGAGGTTGCGCAGGCTCTGGCCGATCTGGCCCTGGGTCAGGTTCATCACCGGTTCGCGGCTGGTTTTCTGGTTGCAGGCCAGCATCAGCGCATTAAGGGTCAGGGGATAGGTTTCCGGGCTGCTCGCCTGTTTCTCGATCAGCGAGCCAAGGATGCGCACTTCGGCGGGGGTGAATCGGGCAGTGGCGGAAGAATCGTGCTCGTCGGACATGGCCCTGTCTCTTTGCGTGAAAAGGGTCATAGCCTAGGGGCGCAGGCGGGTAAAACACAAGCGACCGATGGCTTGAGGCCATCGGTCGTGAACGGGATCAGGCGCGCCGGGCTTCGGCTTCGCAGGCCGCGGCGGTGAACAGCACGTCGGTGGAGGAGTTCAGCGCGGTCTCCGCCGAATCCTGGAGCACGCCGATGATGAAGCCCACGGCGACCACCTGCATGGCGACTTCGCTGGGAATGCCGAACAGGCTGCAGGCCAGCGGGATCAGCAGCAGCGAACCGCCGGCCACGCCCGAGGCCCCGCAGGCGCAGACTGCCGCGACCACGCTGAGCAGCACGGCGGTCGGCAGGTCGACGTTGATGCCCAGGGTATGCACGGCCGCCAGGGTCAGCACCGTGATGGTGATCGCCGCACCGGCCATGTTGATGGTGGCGCCGAGGGGAATGGACACCGAGTAGGTGTCTTCATGCAGGCCGAGCTTCTCGCTGAGGGCCAGGTTGACCGGGATGTTCGCCGCCGAACTGCGGGTAAAGAAGGCGGTGATGCCGCTTTCGCGCAGGCACAGCAGGGTCAGCGGGAACGGATTGCGGCGGATCTTCCACCACACGATCAGCGGGTTCATCACCAGGGCCACGAACAGCATGCAGCCGATCAGCACGGTCAGCAGGTGCAAGTAGCCGAGCAGTGCGTCGAGGCCCGACTGCGCCAGGGTCGAGGCCACCAGGCCGAAGATCCCCAGCGGGGCGAAGCGGATCACCACGCGCACGATCATGGTCACGCCGTTGGACAGGTCATCCAGCACGCTGCGGGTGGTGTTGCCCGAGTGACGCACGGCGATGCCCAGGCCGATGGCCCACACCAGGATGCCGATAAAGTTGCCGTTGACCAGGGCGTTGACCGGGTTGTCCACGGCACTGAGCAGCAGGCCCTGAAGCACTTCTGCAATGCCGCCGGGTGCACTCATCTGCGCTTCGCCGGTGTTCAGCACCAGGGTCGAGGGGAACAGCATGCTCGCCACCACCGCGACCACCGCCGCGCCGAAGGTGCCCCACAGGTACAGGGCGAGAATCGGCCGGATGTGGGTTTGCTGGCCCTGCTTGTGGTTGGCGATCGAGGCCATGACCAGCACGAACACCAGGATCGGCGCCACCGCCTTCAGGGCGCTGACGAAAACCTTGCCGACGAAGGCCAGGTTGGCCGCGACCCCTGGCGCGATCAACGCCAGGGCGATCCCGGCGACCAGGCCGATGACGATTTGCAGCACCAGGCTGGTGCGATTGAGCAGAGTGAGGACGGGCAGCATAAGGGTTGTTTCTCGGTCTTGGCAGACGCCGGCAAGGCCGGCCGGAAAAAGGGCGGAACTCTAGCATAGAGTGCCTGCCCCAACCCAAGGTGCCGTCCGGCGGTAGGTCTGCCGGCGCTGTCGCTGTTACCATGCGCGGCCGTTTCGAGCCGACGCGCTCACCGTTGGAGCCTGGATGTTCTTGCCCATTCTGTTGCTGGCCGCGGCCGGTTTCACCGTATTGACCACCGAATTCCTTATTGTCGGCCTGTTGCCGGGGATCGCGCGCGACCTGGGCGTCAGCGTGCCCCGTGCCGGATTGCTGGTGACCCTGTTCGCCTTCACCGTGGCCGCGTGCGGCCCCTTCCTGACCGCCTGGTGCGCGCGTTTCCAGCGCAAGCGCCTGTTCGTCGGGGTGTTGCTGCTGTTCGCTGCGTCCAACCTGCTGGCAGCGCTGGCGCCTAACTACTGGGTGATGGCGCTGGCGCGGCTGGTTCCGGCCCTGGGGCTGCCGGTGTTCTGGTCGCTGGCCAGCGAAACGGCGGTGGATATCGTCGGCCCGGCCTATGCCGGTCGGGCGATCAGCAAGATCAGCTTCGGCGTGGTCTGCGCCATGGTCTTCGGCATTCCCCTTGGCACGCTGCTGGGCGATGCCTGGGGCTGGCGCGCCGCTTTCGGCGTGCTGGCCCTGCTGGCATTGGCCAAGGCCTTGTTACTGTGGCGCTTTCTGCCGCATACCCCGCGCAAGAGCGAGGCCACCTCGCTGCGCAGCCAGTTTGGCGTGCTGCGCGGGCGCCTGCTGCAAGGGCATGTGCTGTTGTCGGTGCTGGTGTTCAGCGGCATGTTCACCGCCTACACCTACTTGGCAGACCTGCTGGAGCGCCTGGCCGGCTTCGACGGCAAGCTGGTTGGCTGGTACCTGATGGGCTTCGGTGCGGTAGGCCTGATTGGCAACAGCCTGGGGGGCCGGGCGGTTGATCGTCATCCGTTGCTGGCGTCGGCAGGCTTCAGCGCGCTGCTGGTGATCGCCTTGCTGGTGGTGGTACCGGCGATCAGCTCGCCGGTCGGCCTGATCCTGGCCCTGGCCTTGTGGGGCGCGACCCAGGCGGCGCTGTTCCTGGTCAGTCATGTCCGGGTGATCAAGGCCTCACCCTCGGCACCGGCTTTCGGCGCCTCGCTGAATATCGCCGGGGGCAACCTTGGCATTGGCCTGGGCGCAGTGATCGGCGGCCAGGTGATCGATCATCTGGGCCTGGGCAGTGTCGGTCAGGTCGCCGCGCTGCTGATCGGCCTGTCGGTGGCCCTGGCCCTGTGGCTGAGCCGCTTCAAGCCAGTGGCCAGTTGAACAGCTCGCGGCGCGCACCCTCGGTGATGGCGACGATGCCCGGATGCTTGACCTTGCGCTCCACCGAGATGGCATAGAACGACTCGGTCACCGCGTCGGTCTGGCCGATCAGTTCGACGCCGTACTGCCGACACACCTCCTCGGCAATCACGCTGGGCGCGATGAATATGCCGCTGCCGGACTTGCCGAAGGCCTGCATCAGCGCGCTGTCATCGAATTCACCGACGATCCGCGGCTGCAATTGCTGCTCGGCGAACCAGCGCAGCAGGCGGTTGCGCACCATGGTCTCCTGGCCGGGAATCAGCAACGGCGCGTGCTGCAGGCAGGCGGGGAAGGGCAGCGGCTGGCGCCCGGCCAGTTCCGGGGTGGCGAGAAAGCTGATGCCGCACTCGCCCAGTTTCTGGCTATAGCCCTTGATGTCCAGGTGGCCGGGCATCGGGCTGTCGGAAATCACCAGGTCCAGGCGCTGGATCGCCAGGTCGGCGAGCAGGCGCTCCAGCTTGTCTTCGCGGCAACTGATGCGCAGCGGTTCGGCCAGTTCCATGGTCGGGGCGATCAACCGGTAGACAATGGACTTGGGCACCACGTCGGCCACCCCGACGCGGAACAGCACCTGCTGCTCGTTGGGTTGCGCGCGCAACATGGCTTCCAGCTCGCCGCCGATCTGGAACATCTGCTCGGCGTAGGACAACGCCTGGCGCCCGGTCTCCGTCAGCTCCAACTGGCGCCCGACCCGCTGGAACAGCTCGATGCCATAGGTCTGCTCGAGCAGGCTGATCTGCCCGCTGATGGTCTGTGGCGTCAGGTTCAGCTGTTCGCAGGCGCGCACGATACTGCCGGTGCGGGCCACGACCCAGAAGTAATGGAGCTGGCGGTAATTGAGCACGGCAAATCCCGATTCGAAAAAACCGAAGTATAACCGCTGAAAATACGAATTTTTCTGAAGTTTTCCGCTCTCTAGAATGCCTCCCATTGCGGCGCCATGTTTCGCGCGCCGATGCCATTGCAGTGAGGACGACATGCTCTATCTCAAATCCATTGGTACACCGCTGGTGCTGGTCATGGCCCTGTTCGCCCTGGGTGGCTGCGAACAGGCTGAAAAATCCGCCCAGCAGATGCTCAACCAGGCGGCCGAATCGGCCAAGCAGGCCATCGACAAGACCAACGAAGCGGCCCAGCAGGCGCTGAGCGAAGCCACCGGTTCGGAAAAAACCGACAAGGAAGACAGCAAGGACGCCGACGGCCAGAAAATCTGACCTATTTTTCAATAACCCCCTCTCAGGACCTGATTCATGGAATACCTGCTGGAACTCGCTGCAAGCCCGACCGCCTGGGTCGCCCTGACCACCCTGGTGGCGATGGAGATCGTCCTTGGTATCGACAACCTCATCTTCATTTCCATCCTGACCAACAAGCTGCCCGTGGAGTACCGCTCCAAGGCCCGCCGCATCGGCATCTCCATGGCCCTGGTGATGCGCCTGGCGCTGCTGAGCACCGTAGCCTGGATCGTGCAGCTCACCGAGCCGGTGATCGACATCCTCGGCAAGAGCTTCTCGTGGAAGGACATGATCCTGATCGCCGGCGGCCTGTTCCTGCTGTGGAAAGCCACCAAGGAAATCCATGAGAGCGTGGATCCACGGGCCAAGGAAGAATCGGCAGCCTCGTCTACCATTACCCTGGGCTTTGCAGCGGCCATCGGTCAGATCCTGTTGCTGGACATCGTCTTCTCCATCGACAGCATCATCACTGCCGTGGGCATGACCGAACACCTGCCGATCATGATCATTGCGGTAATCAGTGCCGTGATCGTGATGCTGGTAGCCGCCGACCCGCTGGCCAAGTTCATCAACGACAACCCGACCGTGGTGATGCTGGCACTGGGCTTCCTGATCATGATCGGCATGACCCTGATCGCCGAAGGTTTCGGTGCCCATGTGCCGAAAGGCTACGTGTATGCAGCGATGGCGTTCTCCACCGCGATCGAGGTACTCAACATCATGTCGCGCAGGGCTCGCCAGCGCCGTGAGGCCAGCAAGGGTTGATCAACCGGATCTGTTGCGTGCTGTAGTTTGGGGGCTCCTTCGGGAGCCCCTTTTTTATGGGCAGGCGGCTGGCGGATCAGTGCGCGTTGGCGTGACGCCGGCCAGCCCGGCGATGGGCTGGTGCGGCTGGCCTGGTCGCTGCATGCGGATCCTGGTGGTGCAAATGGTGGCGGCGGGCGATTCGCAGTACACCCCACAACATGGCAGCGGCTACGCTCAGCCAGGCTGCGATCAACATGAAGATAGCCATGGTCAGGCTCATGGGTGCCTCCTTCTTCAGTACAGGCGGGACCTGTAACTCAGACACCTGATAAGTCTAGACGGTCAGTTATTTCAGGCTATTGACCGAAGGTCCAAGTGCTAGACCGCTTTGTTCCAAGCCCGGCGCGGGCTATACCGATGCCGTCCGTCGGCCTATGATCGGCCCTTTGACCCTGTCGAGCGAGGACCCATGCCGATCCTTTCCATTGCCCCGCGCCGCCTGATGCTGGCCTTTCTCCTGGCCGCCGGCCTGGCCGGGTGTGCCAGCCAGCCGTCTTCCGAGCTCAAGCAATTGCCCCAGCGGGTCGAGCTCAGCTCCGTACCGTTCTTCCGTGGCAACGCCGACCAGAGTGCCCCGATGGCGCTGGCTGCGTTGCTGTCGCAGCAGGGCGTGCGGGTGACGCCGGGGCTGCTGGGCCTGCCGAAACAAGCCGAAAAGCTCCAGGCCGGGGTTGAGACCACGGCGCGTCAGTACGGCATGCTGGTCTATCCACTGGATCACAGCCTGGCCGCGCTGCTGAGCCAGGTCGCCGCGGGCTATCCGGTGCTGGTGCGTTTCCAGGAGGGCTCGGCCTTCTGGAGCGAGCCGCGCTACGGGCTGCTGGTGGGCTTCGATCGGTATAAGCAACGGGTATTGCTGCGTGCGGGCAATAGCCGAAGGCTGCTGATGGACTTCGATGCGTTCGAGTCGGCGTGGAAGAAAGAGGGCAGTTGGGCGGTGCTGGTGCAGCAGCCAAGGCAGTTGCCGGCCGCGGTGGATCGGCAGCGCTGGTTGAAGGCGGCCAATGACCTGGCCCAGGCGGGGCAGGAGCAGGCGGCGCGGCAGGCGGTCGAGGCGATCGGGCGCTGAGCCTTGTGTTGCTCTTGAGGGCGCATCGCTGGCAAGCCAGCTCCTAGAACGAAGCATAACTCTTTGATTTGCAGGGACCGTGTGGGAGCGGGTTCATCGGAGCGCCGAACCGCCGCGATTGCTATTGTGAATTCACTACCGCAATCGCGGGTAAACCCGCTCCCACAGGGTACGCGTCGTGCTTTGGAACTGTTCTCTGCGCGACAGCGCAGCCTGAAAGGCTGGGCGGACTCCCACAGTGTTGGGAGCTGGCTTGCCAGCGATAGGGCCGGGACTGACAGCAGGGATAAACCTGCTGCCAGCAGCAATTAAACCCCCAGGCGATCCCGCAGGCTGTAGTACCAGGCGCCGATCGCACTGAACGGCACGCGGAACATCTGGCCACCCGGGAACGGGTAGTGCGGCAGCTCGGCAAAGGCATCGAAACGCTCGGCCTGGCCACGCAGCGCCTCGGCCAGTACCTTGCCGGCCAGGTGGGTGTAGGTCACGCCGTGGCCGCTGCAGCCTTGCGAGTAGTAGATGTTGTCGCCAATCCGGCCAACCTGCGGCAGGCGCGACAGGGTCAGGAGGAAGTTGCCGGTCCAGGCGAAGTCGATCTTCACGTCCTTCAACTGCGGGAAGGCCTTGAGCATCTTCGGCCGGATGATCGCTTCGATGTTCGCCGGGTCACGCGCGCCGTAGACCACGCCGCCGCCGAAGATCAGGCGCTTGTCGCTGGTCAGGCGGTAGTAGTCGAGCAGGTAGTTGCAGTCCTCGACGCAGTAGTCCTGCGGCAGCAGGGTACGCGCCAGTTCGTCGCTCAGCGGTTCGGTGGTGATCACCTGGGTGCCGCAGGGCATGGACTTGGCCGCCAGCTCCGGAACCAGGCCACCGAGGTAGGCGTTGCCGGCGACGATGATGAACTTGGCCCGCACGCGGCCGTTGGGCGTATGCACCACCGGGTTGGCGCCGCGCTCGATGCGCACGGCTGGGGATTGTTCGTAGATCTTGCCGCCCAGGGATTCCACGGCGGCGGCTTCGCCCAGCGCCAGGTTCAGCGGGTGGATATGACCGCCGCTCATGTCCAGCATGCCGCCGACATAGTTATCGCAGGCCACCACTTCGCGGATGCGCTTCTGGTCCATCAGTTCCAGCTGGGTATGGCCGAAGCGTTCCCACAGGCGCTTCTGCGATTCCAGATGGCCCATCTGCTTGCTGGTCAGGGCGGCGAATACGCCACCGTCCTTCAGGTCGCACTGGATGTTGTACTTGGCGACGCGCTCGCGAATGATGCGCCCGCCTTCGAAGGCCATCTGCCCCAGCAGTTGCGCCTGGCGCGGGCCGACGGTGCGTTCGATGACATCGATGTCGCGGCTGTAGCTGTTGACGATCTGCCCGCCATTGCGGCCAGACGCACCGAAGCCGACCTTGGCGGCTTCCAGTACGGTGACGCTGAACCCGTTCTCCAGCAGGAACAGGGCGCTGGACAGGCCGGTGTAGCCGGCACCGATCACGCAGACATCGGTCTGCACTTCTTCCTGCAGGGCGGGGCGCTGGGGTACCGGATTGGCCGAGGCGGCGTAATAGGATTGTGGGTAGGCGATGGTGGCCATGCGCGGTGAACCTCTAAACGATGACTTTGTAGTTGTGTGTTTTGTATTTTTTACGGATGCGCCAATCCTATCAACAATAATAAACACCCGCCAGCCGGGCTGACGAAATCCCCTAAAGCCGGCCCCAAGCGTCAAGCGTAAGTAAAAAATTTCTATTATTCAGTGGTTTAGGCGAAAAAAACGTTGACACACCTTGTCGAAAGCGTAGAATGCCGCCTCACAGCAGGCACATAGCTCAGTTGGTTAGAGCACCACCTTGACATGGTGGGGGTCGTTGGTTCGAGTCCAATTGTGCCTACCAAACATCACCGCTCCTGTTGGCGGTCAAGCAGAAAGGGCGATCCGAGAGGGTCGCCCTTTCTGCTTTCGCTGTGTCTGCCCGAGCCGTCCCGGCTTCACGCGGCCCGCTCAACCCACGCGTGATCGCTCCACTCGAAGACTGCGGATTCGTCAGCCTTCGCGTCTGGCTCGACGACCACCGGCCCGAAGCGGACCTGAACAGAGGCGCAGTAACAGGCGCGCATCGCTACATCCGCCGGCCCGGGCACAGCCTCCAGGCCCTTCTTCTCCCAGTTGGCGACCGTCTGCACATCGACGCGCAGCAGGGCTGCCAGTTCGCTCTGGACCAGGCCCTGCTCCTTCCTCAGGAAGCGAAACTGATGCCCGGACATCGGCGTGGTCTGGCCGAGAATGTCTACTGCAATGGCCCGGTGCAGGCCATCGATGTCTTCGATGACCACACCACCCCCATACGAGGTTTCCACCATCTTGTAGCCATTCTTCAGGAAGATCCCGTTCAGGCCGCAGCCGGTATATTCGTACATCTCAAATCTCCCATACGGTAATGGCGAAAAGCTCGCCAGGGATTGCGACCGGCTTTACAGCCGCTATGACGCAGACGATATCCCGTGGCGCCGGTTCGCTCATGCGGAACTCGAAGCTCTGGTGTCCTGCGTTGTAGAACGGTCCGCAGACGATGGATCCACGACGCAGGCAGGACAGTACCTCGACCGTCGACACCCCGCGCTGCTCCATTCGCTGCAGGCAATGCCCCGTGAACACGACCCTGGCCGAATCCCTGGCCAATGCGTGAACGAATTCCTCGAGCTGTTGCTTCGTCCATAAAGGCTGACGGCTCATTTCAGTTACCTATAATTTTTATAGGTTGCTCTATGGTAATGCGCAACCTGGGTTCGTCAATTGGTAGCTGATTGATGGCCAATGTTCTTCGCAGAAGGGATGAGCATCGACCGCCGACGAGACTCAGGCGAAACGATTTCCCTGGGCAAGCGCTGTGCTGGATCAAAAAGTAACCAGGGGCCGGGCGGCCTGTGTTGAGTTTTCCTTGTCTGCCGCCACGCGCTTTTTGAAGTCGCTGATTCTTTTGCAGATTTTCTTCAATCTTGCAGTTGACAGCCTCAGCCAAGTGCGTAGAATGCCGCCCCACAGCAGGCACATAGCTCAGTTGGTTAGAGCACCACCTTGACATGGTGGGGGTCGTTGGTTCGAGTCCAATTGTGCCTACCAAACATAACCGCTCCTGTTGGCGGTACAGCGAAAAGGGCGACCCGAAAGGGTCGCCCTTTTTGCTTTTCGCGTTTCGGACACGACACGAATCGTCGTCGGCCATTTCGATAATCTGCCTGACGAAGCGTTAAGCAAGGAGTGAACGATGACGGGGTTCGACCTGCGAGTACTGCGCGACGCACGCCATGTACTGGTTTTCACCGGTGCCGGCGTTTCGGCGAGCAGTGGCATTCCGACCTTTCGCGATGCCCTGGGCGGTTTATGGAGCCGCTACGACCCGGCCAGTCTGGCTACCGCCGACGCCTTTCGCCAGGATCCGGCGCTGGTCTGGGGCTGGTATCAATGGCGGCGGGCCCAGGTGTTGGCCGCCAGGCCCAATCCGGCGCATCTTGCCATCGCCGAACTGGCTCGCCGGGTGCCGCGCCTGACCCTGGTGACCCAGAATGTCGATGATCTGCACGAGCGAGCCGGGTCCCAGGAGGTAATCCATCTGCACGGCAGTCTGCATGCGCCGCGTTGTTTTGCCTGTGCCCGGGCCTATGCCGGCAGCGATGCCGAGCCGGCACGGGTCGAGGAGGGCGAGCGCATCGAGCCGCCTCGTTGCCTGCGTTGCAATGGCAGGATCCGCCCCGGTGTGGTCTGGTTCGGCGAGGCGTTGCCCGAGCGGCCTTGGCGTGAGGCGCTGGCCGCCGCGAGGGCGTGCGACCTGCTACTGGTGGTCGGTACTTCCGGCCTGGTGATGCCTGCTGCGCAGATTCCCCAGGTGGCCCGACAGAATGGTGCCAGGGTGGTGCAGGTCAATCTCGACGCGGAGCCGGCGGACGGGGCAACGACCTTCAGCCTGATAGGTGACGCGGCAGAGATCCTGCCGCGCCTGCTTTCGCAAATGGCTGATGATCAGGCCGGCCCGTAGGCCGCCGCTGCTCGTTGCAGGGTCCCGGCAATCTGCTGGCGCAGGGCGGGTGGCTCGTGCACCACCAAGGCATCGCCCAACGACAGGATCCACCAGTGCAGTTGCCAGGTATTGGTCACCGTGGCGCTCAGGTGGAAACCGTCCTCGACTTCCTCCAACTGCATGTCGCTGCTCAGTGGCGTTTCGCGGATCAGCCGGGCCTGGTGCTCGCTGACCCAGGCCTGCAAGCGGATTTTCTCTGGCTTGCCGAACTGCAGGGCATCGCTGTCGAGGTAGGCCTGCAGTTCGAAGGAATCCAGGCCCCGGCAGGATGAATCGAGCAAGACGGCGTTGCGGAACCGGTGCACGGCGAACTGGCGAACATCGGTATAGGGCTCGGCGGTGGCGATCAGGTAGGTGATCAGGCCGCGCTGCACGATTGCCAGTGGATTGAGGGTCAGTTCGCTGAGCTTGTCGTTATGCGCTGAATAATACTGGCACTGCACCTGCCGTTCGCTGATCAATGCCTGCTGCAGCGGCTCGAGGATCCGTGCCTGGACCTGGGGTGCCTGCAGATTGAAATCCGGCCGCACGCTGGCCACCTTGTCCGGCCAGCGTGCGGCCGGATTACCGTCGCCCAGGCCCTTGAGCTTGGCCCGGGCGTGTTCGAAGCGTGGTTCCAGCACGCTCAGCATGCTCCCCGGCAAAAGTGGGCGAACCGCATCCTCGACCAGGGCGAGGCTGACCGCTTCGGTCAGGGTGATGCCTTGCAACTCCACATTAACGCCCGGCTTCCAGTACCAGCCGAAGGGCGTGCCGCCATCGTTACATTGCAAGGGAAAGACTATCGAGAGGTCGCGCAGGTCCCGTTCGATACTGCGCCGACTGATGCTGTACCCTGCGGCGGTGAGGCGCGCCAGCAGTTCGCTGACGGTGATGCCGGGCGGGCGTTTGGGCAGTTGCTGCAGCAGTTCCCATTGTCGATTGAGGGCGCTGTGGGTCTTGGCGGAAGGCACCTGGATCATCCTTGTGGGGTCGGGGCTGGCCTTTGGCTAGCAATCAAGCGGGCGAGTTTCTGCCGATCCGCAGCCCCTCGCAAGCATTAGTTGGTCCAGGCGGCGAACCCGATCGGGCGTTGCCGGGCCGCGGGTTTCAGTTGGCATTCGGCACGCAGTGCACTGGCCAGCCCGGCGGCGCTGGCAAAGGGTCTGAAGCGCGCACGGCGGGCGACCAGGGCGAAATCTCCCGGCGTCAGGCAGGTTTCGTCGAGCAGGCCCTGCACGGCGCGGCCACCGGTATCCTTCAGGCCAAGGGCTTTAAGGTGTGCAGCGAACAGGTTGCGGATCTGCATCGGGTTCAGATAGCCGAAATGTACCTTGAGATCGAAGCGGCGCAGCGAGGCTTCGTCGAGGTCGGACATCAGGTTGGTCGAGGCGATGAACAGTCCGCTGTAGCTTTCCATTTGCGTGAGCATTTCGTTCACAGCGGTGATTTCCCAACTCTGCCGGGCCTTGCGTCGATCCCTGAGAAAACTGTCGACCTCGTCCAGCAGCAACACCGCGTCTTCCTGGCGGGCCCGTTCAAAGGCATCGGCCAGGTTCTTCTCGGTGCTGCCGACGTAGGGCGAGACCAGGTCGGATACGCGCTTAACCATCAGCGGCTTGCCCAGCTCGCGGGCCAGCCAGTGGCCGAGTGCGGTCTTGCCGGTGCCTGGTGGCCCGTAGAAGCACAGACGGGCCTGGGAGTGGGCCTGCAGGCCGCTGACCAGGCCGTCGAGTGCCAGGTCGGTGTTGATCAACTGTGGCGAATAGAAGGGCGGCAAGCCTTGCTCGTCGGGCTGCAGCCGCTCGAAACCCTGGGCCTTGAGGGTGCTGTCGACGATGCTGCGAACGGCGTTGTCCAGCGGCTTTCCGGCGCGTTGGGCGAGGCTGCGTCCCACCCGTATCGCCCGCTCCAGCACGGCCGGAGTCATCTGCTCGTGGCTGCACAGGTGCTCGACCAGTTCGTCGCCCAGCTTGCCGCCGCTGCATTCGCGCAACAGCTTGCGACGTTGCGCCAAAGGCGGGTTGGGCACTTCGATGACCAGGTCGAAACGACGGATATGCGCGGCGTCCATCGCTTCGATGCTGTTGCTCAGCCAGAAGCAGGGCAGGGCGTTTTCTTCCAGCATGCGGTTGATCCAGCCTTTCTGCGAGCGGCTGCCGGCTTCGGGGCTGGCGTGGTGGAAAATGTCCTCGATCTCGTCGAGTACCAGCAGCGCCCTCTGCGAACGCAGCACGCTGTCGGCCGCCCGCAGCGAGCACAGGCGCTGACGGGCCTGGACCGGGTCTCCGTGCTTGTCGGTGCAGGCCACCTCGTACAGCACGCAGCCGAGGTTCCTTGCGATCAGCCGGCTCAATTGGGTCTTGCCGGTGCCGGGAGGACCGTAGAGCAGAATGTTGACCCCTTGGCGCCGCTGGGCCAGGGACTTTTCCAGATAGCGTTCGGCAATGCCCAGCGAGTGCTTCAGATGGCTGTAGTGCTCGGCGTTCAGGTTCCCCGGCGGGCTGGGGCGGAAGGCGTAGGCGAACAGCTCCAGGGGCTGGCCCTGGCTGAAACGCAGCAGGCCGGGCAGCTCGGTATTGCTGATCGACAGCATCGAACTCAGGGCCATTGCTGCACGGTTGACGGTGCCCAGCTCGAGCAGGCCGCTGCGCATCAGGGTGCTGCCCCGTGCCAGGCAGGCTTCCACGGTCGGCAGATCAAGCCCGAGCAGGACCGACAGCACTTTCATGGTCCGATTGATGCCCAGCAGGCCCAGTTGGTCGGTAGCATCGCTCAGGGTGGGGTCGCAGAACATCAATACGCAGAAACCGAGGATGCGCAACTCGGCCTCGTTCAGCCCCAGCAGCCCGGCCAACGCCGCCAGGTTGTTGCCCAGTCGGTCCGGGTAGGCTGGTTGCGGGTGCTGCGCGTGGAAGGTGCGCGCGCTCCTGCGCAGGGCGGCCAGTACCCGTGCCGTATCGAAGGTGTCGTCCTCGGCCCATTTCTGCAGGCCCAGTTCATGGGCCAGCTCATAGTCGTTGAAACCGTGGCGGGTGATGAAGTTGCGGTGTCCGCCCAGTTCCAGCAGCAGCTGGTAGCTCCATCTCAGGGACAACGGGCAGGTATCGGCGACGCGCAGGCTGGTGCGGCCGAGGGGGTTGAAACAGGTCGCCATGTCGACTTCTCCTGAGGCTGTGGGCGCGCAGGATGGGCCAGGGGATGGTCACAATGTGTCGTCAGGGGGGATGGAGGGATGAGGCGGGGCAAGACCGGCGCAGATTGCTCTTCGGAAGGAAAAGAGGAACGGCCCACGATCGAGCCGCTCGCAAAGGGAAATCAGGGGACGCGGATCAACTCGACACCACTCTGCACCAGCTCGAAGCGATCTTCGCCCAGGTGGTTGACCCGATCGCCGATAGCCAGGCGATAGGTGGTAATCGGTAACGAGGCGGCACTTCCATCGGCCTGCAGGGTGGCTTCCTGAAACTCATGCACGGGATAGATGCGTCCTTCGGCGTCCCTGGCATGAAATTGCCCGACCAGTACTGCTGTCATTTCGGTTATGACCTCTGAAAAAAATGATCTGCGTGGTTCATAGACCGTACCGGTCCGTAGGAAGTTTTGTAGGACCAGGAAAAAAACCTCCCGCCACTCGTCCATCATCTATAACTGTCTATTCCCTAATTCACGCAGATGGTGGTGCTCATGAGTCAGGTTTATACGGTTGCGGTGCTGGTCGGCAGCCTGCGCAAGGCGTCCTTGAATCGCAAAGTGGCCCAGGCCCTGGGTGAGCTTGCGCCGTCGAGCCTGAAGCTGAAGATCGTCGAGATCGGCGAGCTGCCGTTGTACAACGAAGATATCGACGTTGATCCGCCGGCGGCGTACAAGGCTTTCCGCGAGCAGATCAAGGACACCCAGGGGCTGCTGTTCGTCACCCCGGAGTACAACCGCTCGGTGCCGGGGGCCTTGAAGAATGCCATCGACGTGGGGTCGCGGCCTTACGGGCAGAGCGTGTTCAGCGGCAAGCCGGGAGCGGTGATCAGCGTGTCGCCGGGGGCGGTGGGCGGATTCGGTGCCAACCATCATCTGCGCCAGTCCCTGGTATTCCTCGATGTGCCATGCATGCAGCAACCGGAGGCCTATGTGGGCGGTGCGGGGAGCCTGTTCGACGAGCAGGGGAAACTGTCGGAGAAATCCCGGCCGTTCCTGCAGGGGTTCATCGACAGTTATGCCAAGTGGGTCGCCAGGCACCAGGGCTGAGTGTTCGGGGCCGCCAGGTTGGCACTGCAGGCTTGAATCTGGCGTAAGATGCCGGCACCGGCATGACCCAAGGCGAACCCCTGTTGAACACGGCGAAAGACACCATCTCCATGCAATTGGTGCGCGAAGCACTGCTGCAAAGCTGCCCGCCGGGGGCTGCAACCGCCGAGGTACTGGGCCGGGTCGGTATCGACCCGGCCCGGCTCGATCTGCCCGATGCCCGCGTCCCGGCCAGCGCCTATGCCCGGCTCTGGCGCTTGCTGGCGCGACGCTGCAACGACGAGTTCTTCTGCATGGACCCGCGCGGACTGCGCAGCGGCAGCCTGGCCTTCATCTGTCGCTCGTCCATGGCCCAGCCCACGGTGGGCGCTGCGCTGGCCTCGGCCCTGGAATTCCTGACCCTGACATTCGAACACCTGCATCCGGTGCTGGTGCGCCAGCAGAGCCTGGCCGAGATCGTGATCGGCGAGCCACAGCAGGAGGCGCGCCGGCCCTTCACCTATTTCACCTTCTGGATGATCGTGCACGGCGTGGCCTGCTGGCTGGCCGGGCGGCGCATCCCGATCCTGGCCATCGAGCTGCGCTGCGCCGAACCGGATTTCTGCGATGACTACCGGGTGATGTTCTCGCAGAACCTGCAGTTTTCGCGACCGCGCACGCGGATGATCTTCGCCGCCGATTGCCTCGACCTGCCGGTCAAGCGCAGTGCCGAGGAATTGCAGCGGTTCCTGGCCCAGGCGCCCGGCAACATCCTGGTCAAGTACCGCGATCCGGACAGCCTGGCGCGGCGCATCAAGGACGACCTGCGCCAGCGCCCGGCTGCGCAGTGGCCGGAAACCGAAACCCTGGCCCGGCACCTGTGCATCTCCGCCTCGACCTTGCGCCGCCGGCTGGCCGACGAAGGGCAGACCTACCAGGCACTCAAGGACAGTGTGCGCAAGGAGCTGGCAATCGGCTGGCTGGCGCAAGCGGACCTGGGCTTTGCCGAGATTGCCGAACGCCTGGGCTTTGCCGATGTGAGCTCGTTCCACAAGGCGTTCCGCAAGTGGTCGGGAAGCAGTCCAGGGCATTATCGGACGCTGGTGTTGGCCAGCGCCTGACGGGGTGTACTTCCTTCAGCGATCAGCCGGTGTCCAGGGCCTGTTCGGTGAAAGCCGGTTCATGCGTTCCAGATAATCGCCTTCCGGTGAGCCATGGTCTTGCTCGACTTCCAGCAGGATTGGCCAAACCAGTCATCCACATTGATAACTTTGACCATTGCCGCGACCCGGCACCGGGGCGACTATTTCCAGACCTTCGAATTCCTTCCAAAAACAACAATGGGGAGTCTGGCGAATGCGTGAGTACAGCGCGGCAGTACGTTCTTTCAATTACCAGCAGACAGCCCGGGCGGCACTGGCAGGCAGTCTCGAGGCGCTCAACGCCTGCGTCGAGTGCTGCGACCGGCACGCCGATGGCGAAGCCGTCGCGCTGTACTGGGAGGGCCGCGACGGCCAGAGCGCCAGTTACCGTTTCGATGAATTGCGCGACCAGGCGGCGCGCTTCGCCAGCGTCCTCAAGGCCCAGGGCGTCGGCCCTGGCGATCGGGTCGCCGGGCTGCTGCCACGCACCGTCGAGTTGCTGGTTACCGTACTGGCCACCTGGCGCCTGGGTGCGGTCTACCAGCCCCTGTTCACCGCGTTCGGACCCAAGGCGGTCGAACACCGCCTGCATGCGTCGGGGGCCAAGGTGGTGGTCACCGATGCGAACAACCGGGCCAAGCTGGAAGAAGTCGAGCAGTGTCCCGCCATCATCTGCGTCAATGCCGCCCAGGTCAGTGGCGATGTGGATTTCCACGCTGCGCTGAATGCCACCACCCAGGCTTGCGACCCGGTATTGCTGCCCGGCGAAGCGCCGTTCCTGCTGATGTTCACCTCCGGCACCACCGGGCCGGCCAAGCCACTGGAAGTGCCGCTGCGCGCCATCGTTGCCTTCCAGGGTTATATGCGCGATGCCATCGACCTGCGTCCCGAGGACGCCTTCTGGAACCTTGCCGATCCGGGCTGGGCCTATGGCCTGTACTACGCGGTCACCGGGCCATTGTCCCTGGGCCATGCCACGACCTTTTTCGACGGGCCGTTCAGCGTCGAGAGCACCTGCCGGGTGATCGACAAATACCGCATCACCAACCTCGCCGGTTCGCCCACCGCCTATCGCATGCTGATCGCCGCCGGCGCGGCATTCTCCGCACCGATCAAGGGGCGCCTGCGGGTGGTCAGCAGCGCCGGCGAGCCGCTCAATCCGGAGGTGATCCGCTGGTTCCGCGACGAGCTGGAGGTAACCATCCATGACCACTACGGCCAGACCGAACTGGGCATGGTGCTGTGCAACCACCACGGCCTGGAACACAACGTTCATCCGGGATCGGCCGGTTATGCCGTGCCCGGTCACCGCATCGTCGTGCTTGGCGAGCAGCACGAGGAACTGCCGGCCGGCCAGCCGGGCATCCTCGCCGTGGATCGCGAGCAGTCGCCGCTGTGCTGGTTCGCTGGCTACCACGGCTTGCCGACCAAGGCCTTCGTCGGCAAGTACTACCTCAGCGGCGACACCGTCGAGCTGAACCCGGATGGCAGCATCAGCTTTGTCGGGCGCAGCGACGACGTGATCACCACCTCGGGCTATCGGGTCGGCCCCTTCGACGTCGAGAGCGCCTTGATCGAGCATCCGGCGGTGATCGAAGCGGCGGTGATCGGCAAGCCCGATCCGGAGCGCACCGAACTGATCAAGGCCTTCGTCGTACTCGGCGCCGGCCAGCAGGGCAGCGAAGAGCTGGCCGAAGCCCTGCGCCAGCACGTACGCAAGCGCCTCTACGCCCACGCCTATCCCCGTGAAATCGAATTCGTCAGCGAGCTGCCCAAGACCCCGAGCGGCAAGCTGCAGCGTTTCATCCTGCGCAACCAGGAAATCGCCCTTCAACAAGCGGCGCAACAAGCCCACAAGGCCAGCGCCTGAGGAAAGCCAAGCATGCAAATCGCCAATCACAACTTCATCGTCACCGGCGCCGCCTCCGGGCTGGGTGCGGCCACCGCCGAAATGCTCGTCCAGGCCGGCGCCCGGGTAATGCTGGTGGACCTCAATGCCGAGGCTGTCGCCGCCAGGGCCGCCAGCCTTGGCGAACAGGCCCGGCATGCGGTAGCCGATATCAGCCAGGAAGGCGCGGCCAAGGCCGCCGTGGATGCTGCGCTCGCCGCCTTCGGCAGCCTGCACGGGCTGGTCAACTGCGCCGGCATCGTCGGTGCCGAGAAGGTCCTGGGCCGCAACGGTCCCCATGGCCTGGGCAGCTTCGCCCGGGTCATCAACGTCAACCTGATCGGCAGCTTCAACATGCTGCGCCTGGCAGCGGCGGCCATGGCCGAAGGCGCGCCGTCGGAGGAGGGCGAGCGCGGGGTGATCATCAACACTGCATCCATCGCCGCCTTCGACGGCCAGATCGGCCAGGCCGCCTATGCCGCCTCCAAAGGCGCCGTCGCCAGCCTGACCCTGCCTGCCGCGCGCGAACTGGCGCGCTTCGGCATCCGTGTGATGACCATTGCCCCGGGCATCTTCGAAACCCCGATGATGGCCGGGATGACCGAGGAGGTCCGTGCCTCGCTGTCCGCCGGGGTACCGTTCCCGCCACGCCTGGG
This sequence comes from Pseudomonas bharatica, assembly GCF_048586865.1. Classification (NCBI taxonomy): domain Bacteria; kingdom Pseudomonadati; phylum Pseudomonadota; class Gammaproteobacteria; order Pseudomonadales; family Pseudomonadaceae; genus Pseudomonas; species Pseudomonas bharatica. Next base: position 64,179 of record NZ_JBMAWR010000021.1, read on the forward strand.
CCGCCCGGCCGAGTACGCTGCGCTGGCCCGCCACATCATTGAAAACAGCATGCTCAACGGCGAGACCATCCGTCTCGACGGCGCGTTGCGCATGGCTGCGAAATAAGGAGTCGAACATGAACCAGGATCCGATCGTCATCGTCAGCGCCGTGCGCACCCCGATGGGTGGCCTGCAGGGCGACCTCAAGAGCCTGACCGCGCCGCAACTGGGCGCCGCGGCGATCCGCGCCGCCGTCGAGCGTGCCGGCATCCAGCCCGGCAGCGTCGAGCAGGTGCTGTTCGGTTGCGTACTGCCTGCCGGCCTCGGCCAGGCTCCGGCGCGCCAGGCTGCGCTGGGGGCCGGCCTGGACAAGGGCACCACCTGCACCACCCTGAACAAGATGTGCGGCTCCGGCATGCAGGCGGCGATCATGGCCCACGACCTGCTGCTGGCCGGCAGTGCCGATGTGGTTGTCGCTGGCGGCATGGAAAGCATGTCCAACGCCCCGTACCTGCTGGACAAGGCCCGCAGCGGCTATCGCATGGGCCACGGCAGGATCATCGACCATATGTTCCTCGACGGTCTCGAGGACGCCTACGACAAGGGTCGCCTGATGGGCACCTTCGCCGAGGACTGTGCCGAGGCCAACGACTTCAGTCGCCAGGCCCAGGACGATTTCGCCATCGCCTCGCTGACCCGCGCCCAGCAGGCGATCAAGGACGGCAGTTTCGCCGCGGAGATCGTTCCGGTAGAGGTCACGGTGGGCAAGGACAAGGTGCTGATCAGCGATGACGAGCAGCCGCCCAAGGCGCGCCTGGACAAGATCGCGCAACTCAAGCCGGCGTTCCGCGACGGGGGCACCGTGACTGCGGCCAACTCCAGCTCGATCTCCGACGGCGCCGCGGCGCTGGTGCTGATGCGCCGCTCCCGGGCCGAAGCGCTGGGCCTCAAGCCGCTGGCGGTCATCCATGGTCACGCCGCCTTCGCCGACACGCCCTCGCTGTACCCCACCGCGCCGATCGGTGCCATCGAGAAGCTGCTCGCACGCACCGGCTGGGACCTGGGCGATGTCGATCTGTTCGAGATCAACGAAGCCTTTGCCGTGGTGACCCTGGTCGCGATGAAGACGCTCGGGCTGCCACACGAGAAGGTCAACGTCCACGGCGGTGCCTGTGCCCTCGGCCATCCGATCGGCGCGTCCGGCGCGCGGATCCTGGTGACCTTGCTGTCCGCCCTGCGCCAGAAAGGCAAGCGCCGCGGTGTGGCGGCGATCTGCATTGGTGGTGGCGAGGCCACGGCCATGGCTGTCGAGATCCTGGATTGAGGTGCGCCATGCTGGTTAACGACGAGCAACAACAGATCGCCGATGCTGCCCGGCAGTTCGCCCAGGAGCGCCTGCGGCCATTCGCCGAGCAATGGAGTCGCGAGCATCGTTTCCCGAAGGAGGCGATGGCCGAGATGGCCGATATGGGCTTCTTCGGCATGCTGGTGCCGGAGCAGTGGGGCGGTTGCGATACCGGCTACCTGTCCTATGCCATGGCCCTGGAGGAAGTCGCCGCCGGTGACGGCGCCTGCTCCACCATCATGAGCGTGCACAACTCGGTGGGCTGCGTGCCGATCCTCAAGTTCGGCAACGAGCAGCAGAAGGAGCGGTTCCTCACTCCGCTGGCGAGCGGTGCCATGCTCGGCGCCTTCGCCCTGACCGAACCCCAGGCCGGCTCCGATGCCAGCAGCCTGAAGACCCGCGCCCGTCGCGATGGCGACCACTACGTGATCAACGGCTGCAAGCAGTTCATCACCTCCGGCAGCAATGCCGGGCTGGTGATCGTCTTTGCCGTTACCGATCCGGCTGCGGGCAAGCGCGGGATCAGCGCCTTCCTGGTTCCCACCGACAGCCCCGGCTACCAGGTCGCGAGGGTCGAGGACAAGCTCGGCCAGCACGCATCCGACACCTGCCAGATCGTCTTCGACGAGGTGCGCGTGCCGCTGGCCAACCGCCTGGGCGAGGAAGGCGAAGGCTACAGGATCGCCCTGGCCAACCTGGAGGGCGGGCGCATCGGCATTGCCGCGCAATCGGTGGGCATGGCCCGCGCCGCGTTCGAAGTGGCCCGGGACTATGCCCGCGAGCGCGAGAGTTTCGGCAAGCCGCTGATCGAGCACCAGGCCGTGGCCTTCCGCCTGGCCGACATGGCCACCCGGATTGCCGTGGCGCGGCAGATGGTGCATCACGCGGCTGCCCTGCGCGATGCCGGTCGGGCGGCGCTGGTCGAAGCGTCCATGGCCAAGCTTTTCGCCTCGGAAATGGCCGAAAAGGTCTGTTCGGATGCCTTGCAGACCCTCGGCGGATATGGCTATCTGAGTGACTTTCCGCTGGAGCGGATCTACCGCGATGTGCGGGTCTGCCAGATCTACGAAGGCACCAGCGACATTCAGCGCATGGTGATTGCGCGCAATCTTTGAAGGGAGCAGCTCATGACATTCGAAACCATCCTCGTCGAAACCCGTGGCAAGGTCGGCCTGATTACCCTGAACCGGCCCCAGGCGCTGAACGCCCTGAACCGCCAGATCATCGGCGAACTGAACCAGGCGCTGGACGCCTACGAGGCCGATGCCAACATCGGTTGCATCGTCCTCACCGGTTCGGCCAAGGCCTTTGCCGCTGGCGCCGACATCAAGGAAATGGCCGAGCTGACCTACCCGCAGATCTACCTCGACGACCTGTTCAGCGACAGTGACCGCGTGGCCAACCGGCGCAAGCCGATCATCGCGGCGGTGTCCGGCTTTGCCCTCGGCGGCGGTTGCGAGCTGGCGCTGATGTGCGACTTCATCCTGGCTGCCGACAACGCCAAGTTCGGCCAGCCGGAGATCAACCTCGGCGTGTTGCCGGGCATGGGCGGCACCCAGCGCCTGACCCGCGCGGTGGGCAAGGCCAAGGCCATGGAGCTGTGCCTGACCGGCCGCCTGATGGGCGCCGAGGAAGCCGAGCGCGCTGGCGTGGTGGCGCGGATCGTGCCCCAGGCCGAGCTGCTGGACGAAGCGCTGAAAGTAGCGGCGGTGATCGCCAGCAAGTCGGTACCGGTGTCGATGATGGTCAAGGAGTCGGTGAACCGCGCCTTCGAAGTGAGCCTGTCGGAAGGCGTGCGCTTCGAGCGCCGGGTGTTCCACGCGGCATTCGCCACCGAAGACCAGAAGGAAGGCATGGCGGCATTCATTGCCAAGCGTGAGGCGCAGTTCAAGGACCGTTGATTTCCGCTGAAAGTACCGGCGATGAGGCCATCAGCCGCAACCACCCAAGCAAGATCTACCACCGTCATGCCAATGCATACGATTGAAATGCTGCTTCCCTCCAGCCCAAGGAAGCGCACCCATGACCCCAACCCCATCACCCCTCGGCCAACTGGCCCTGAACTCCCCCCTCTGCGGCCCCATCGCCCAGCGTTTCGCCCGGCGTCCCTCGCTGCGTGACGTGGCCTGGTGCCTGATCTTCGAGCAGGCCTACCTGCGCGGCTTTGCCGAGCCCGATCCCTCGGCGCTGCTGTTGTATCGGACCGATGCCAAGGGCATGGAACAGGTCGAGGACCTGGCCGACATCCTGATCGAATGCTTCTGCACTGGCGCCTTGCTCAGCCTCGACGCCGACAGCGATTACCTGAGTTTCTACAAGGGCGCGGAAACCCCGTTCCGCAGCAAGGTCGAAGCCGCCGATATCCAGGCGCTGATCAACGAAAGCGCGCGCTACCTGCTGTCCACTTACCAGCAGGCGCTGTACGAGTACTGGAACTTCAGCCGCGACGGCGAGGGCAGTCCGCTGTTGTGGATGGCTGGCCATCTGCAGCAGCAATGCCGCGAAGTCGTAGAGGAACTGTTCCACAACGGTGGCCTGGACAGCCTTGAGGCGGCGACCGCAAGGATCATCATCAACTTTCCGCGAGCGCAGGACCGAGCGCTGTTGCACAACCTGGTCGAAGTGAAGATCAGCCTGCTCGCGCAGGTTCTGTGCGTTGAACAGGGCCTGGATCCGGAACTGGCCAGTGCGATCCTGCTGGAGCGCGAGGTCAGCCAGTTGCAGCGCACGATGGCCCTGGTTTTCAGCCTGAGCGGGTCGATCTATCGCTTCGAGTCGCGTACGGCCCTGCGTGGCTCGCTGGTCAATCGCTGTCCGGACAGAACAGGGCCGCAGGTTTTGCACCAGTACACGGCACCCGGCTCGGTGTTCGTGTCCCAGGCCCTTCTGTTGCGCGAGCAGCAGCAGGAGCTTGTCGCCGCATTGGCACGCCTGCCGGCGCTGCCGGGCATGAGCGCCGGCCAGTCGCTGCAACTGCGTCTGGATGAAGCCAGCTCGCTGCTCGGCATCTGCCAGGCCAACCAGCGCGAGATGCGCCAGCGCTTGCGCCTGCAATTGCCGGACTGGCTGGCCAAGGCCGGCGAGGATCAGCGCCGTGATTATGCCGGGCGCCTGCTGCGCATGGCGTGGCTGCGGCAGGATGAGGACGACAGGTCCTTCCTCGACGGCGTGCCCGACGCGTTCGATTTCGCCCGCCAGCAGCTGCATGACGCCATGCTCACCGACCATCCCCATGATCCGTTACCGGATCTGGATGACCTGGAACTGGTCAACAGGCAGGTGACCGGGGCCGCTGGCGGCAGTGGTGGCAGCGTGGTGCCCCAGGGCGAGGAAAAGATCGTGCGCCTGACGCCGATGCAGTTCGCCCTGGCCAACCTGGCGGTGTTGCAGGCCGGCACCGTGAGCCTGCACAGCCTCAGTGGTGCGAAGTTGCCGCAGTGGCTGACGGTGGATTATCTCAAGGGCCTGGTGACGCGCCTGGATGTCGGAGGACACTATCCGGAGCTGCTGCGGCGCGTCCTGCTCGACGATGCCGACGAGCGCAGGCCGCGCCAACAACGCTTCATCCAGCAGATTTGCGAGCAGATGCCGCTGCTGGCGCTGGAAACCCGCCTGCGTGATCCGGCATCGCTCAGCGCGCAGAGCGTGAAGCGGGTGGACAGCCTGTTCCGCCCCGAACTGCCGTCCGCAGCACCGGTGGCGCTGCGGCCGCTGTCGTTCATCGCTCGTTCCGGCGCCGCGCCGGATATCGCCGGCAACGCCTGGTTGATCGAAGCACCGACCATCGGTGAAGGCCCTTGCCTGTTGTATCGCCCCTTGCACCGTGAGCCGTTGCGCGAGTACGCCAGCCGCGCGGAGTTCTTCAAGGCCCTGTGCGCAGCGGGAGCCCTGCAGGACGACATTCTCGAGCGCCTGGTACCGGCGCGCCGAGCGGTCTACGCCCATGGCGGTTTTGCCGAGCCGCACATCGTGCGCTTCTTCCCTGGTGACGAATTCTCCATGATCAGCGTGCCGGCGCTGGCCAAGCTGGGCGAGGCGGTGCTGCACGGCAATGTACCCGAGCAGTTGTATCAGTCCTGCGCCCAGGAGCTGATTGCCCGGGCGCAGCGGGAAACCCTGTCTACCAGCGAAAGTCGCTGGCTGGGCTACCAGGAGCTGGGCTGGCTGATGCTGAACACCATTTTGCCGTTCTTCAATGGGCCACTGGTCAAGGCGGCCTGGATGCTGCCGCTGTTTTCCAGCCTGCGTGGGGTACTGGCGCAGGACAAGGGCGCTGGCCAGCCCGGTGACCTGCAGCAGTTGCTCCTGAGCCTGGCGTTGCTGCTGCTGCCGGAAAGCGAACCCGGCTTGCCGCGCGACACCACGACAGCCCCGGACGGGGACAGCGAGGCGGTGAGCATCGAGCCGAGCAAGACCGAGCTGCCGCAGGCGCCCCGCTGGTCGCGTTTCGGCTGGGGCAGCACCGACCTGACCGTGGCCCAGCGCGAGGCACTGTCCGGTTTTCGCAGCGAGGTCAGCGTGGACAAGCTCGGTACGCCGATGGGGCCGGGACTCCATCATGGGCTTTATCAATACCAGCAGCAGTGGCTGGGCCTGATCGACGGGGTGATCTATCGGTTGTCCTTCACCGAGGATGGTCCGCGCCTGATCGATGCCGCCGGCAAGCTCGGCCCCTGGGTACGCAGCGACGCCGGCGGGAACTGGCGGCTGGACTTCGGCCTGCGTCTGCGCGGCGGCATGCCGGTCAACCGGCGCATTGCGCAACTGCGTGAAAGCAATCGGCAACGCATCCTCCAGTTGGAAGAGAACCACGCCCGCTTGCTCGGGCAACGGGTCAGCTTTTCCGAGCAGGTCCAGGCAGACCTGGATGAAGCCGCGCGCCAGCAATATCCGACCAAGGACCATCTTCAGGTCTATCACGATCACCTGGGCCAGCTGGACGCCGTGCTGGTGTCATTCGACGACAACCTGCGCCAACTGCAGCAGTTGAAACCGCAGCCCGAGTTCAAGCGCATGCATTCACGCAACCTTTACGACCGTGCCGGTGTCCAGGCGCAACTGGCCTATGTGCTGCACGCGCGCTTCAGCGACAACCACGCCATCATGCGCGATATGCGTCCGGCCGGTTCGCCCCAGGAAGAACAGTCGCCGGAGCATGTGGAAAAGCTCGCGCGCATGATGGAGGCGTGTCGCAAGTCCCAGGAGGAGGTCGATGGCATCCTGGCCTGCCATGCGGTGATCGCCGATATGCGCAAGCAGTTGCGCGACATTCTCCCCGGCGGGCCGCAACTGGCGGACAAGACCCACGGCCTGTTGACCACCGAGCCGAGCCTGCGGGCATGGAAATCGGTCGACCTGAGCCTGCGTGCCGCGACCATTCTCGACATCGAAAAAAGCAGCGACTACAAGGTGCTCTACCGTGCCTTGCTGGCGGCGCGCACCGGCCTGAGCATGCGCGATGCGCTGGATGTGAAGGAGACGTTCACCGAGGCCGAGGAGGTGGAGGTTCTCGACAGTGTGGTCAGCCGTCTGCGCTTTGCCCTTGATACATCGCGCCTGTACCAGGCTCTGCCACGAGGTCCCGGCGGTGCGGAACTGCTGCAGGTGTTCATCGACGATCTGGAAAGCCTGCATCGCGAGGCTCAGGAGGAACTGGCCACGCACCTGCAACTGCTGCCGGGGCGCAGCGATGCGGCGCCCCGGCCGGCGTCGAACAAGCGCAAGCAGGTCCTGATCCGCACCCGCAACCGCGGCGTGGTGGTCGGTTCGCGACGCAAGGCCGAGGGCGGTCGCCCGGAGTCCGTGGTGGTGGTCGATCCCATCGACAACAGTGAACTGGATCGCTACGAGGAAACCTCCGAACCTGGTGTCTGGCAGCCGGTCAGCGAAGTCCGCGGCGAAGCGCCGGCACCGACGCCAGCGAGCCTGGCCACGCTGATCAAGCGCTCGACGCCGTTGCTCAACAATGCCGAACGCAAGATTGCCAAGGTCCGCAGCCAGGCGAAGACGGCAACGGTGGGGGCTGATATCGAGGACATCCTGATCCAGGAAGCGCGTCCGCTGGATGCCCTGGTCCAGCAGATACAGGATGCGCTCACCCGGGAAAACGCCACGGATGACTCTGCCGACGGGATCGATGCGGCGCGCCAGTCGGCGGCCCTGACGGCCAAGGCGAAGCTGATGCGTGACGAGGGCCGGCGCCTGCGGGTGGAGATCCTCAAGAAACAGGCACCGACGGTGGGACAGGTGGCCTGGCTGCTGGAGCAGCAGGAAATCAGCATTGCCCGGGAAGGCGAGCGGGTCGCGCTGGCCAGGCGCAAGGGCTTTCCCCAGGACTACCTGCAGGAGTTCGTGGTCAATGACAAGGACGGTAAGCCGCTGTGGTACGCGCATTTCCACTACGCCAGCGCCGATGCCCAGGTCGGTGATTTCACCGCGGCACACCTGAAGACCCGCGAGCAGCGTTATGACCGCGGACCGCAGGTGATGGCATCGCAGAGCAACCAGGCGATCATCGAGGTGTATCGCAGCCGGATCGACAAGAGCAGTGCGCAGAAGTTGTTCCTGAGCCTGTAGTGCTGGCGCGACTCGGACCCTGTGGGCGGGTTCATCGGGACGCCGAACCGCCGCGATTACGATGGTGGATTCGCCACCGTAATCGCGGGTGAACCCGCTCCCACAGGACACGCGGTGCGCCTTCTTTTTCTACGACCAAATGACTAGCCCATCCCTGCCAAGTGCTGATTCGTTGCTCCGCCGCGCCTGACTAAGATCCAGTCACTGCCCGTCATCCACGACGGGCGCCGCTCAGCAGAGGCCCTGAACCATGATCTACGCAGCTCCCGGCAGCCCGGATGCCATCGTTTCCTTCAAACCCCGCTACGGCAACTACATTGGCGGCGAGTTCGTCCAGCCGCTGAGCGGCCAGTACTTCAGCAACACCTCGCCGGTGAACGGCCAGCTCATCGCCGAATTCCCCCGCTCCAACGCCCAGGACATCGACAAGGCCCTGGACGCCGCCCATGCCGCTGCCGATGCATGGGGCCGCACCTCCGTACAGGACCGTTCCAACATCCTGTTGAAAATCGCCGACCGCATCGAACAGAACCTCGAAGTCCTGGCCCTGGCCGAGACCTGGGACAACGGCAAGGCCATCCGCGAAACCCTCAACGCCGACGTGCCCCTGGCTGCCGACCATTTCCGTTACTTCGCCGGTTGCATCCGCGCCCAGGAGGGCAGCGCCGCCGAGATCAACGACAACACCGCCGCCTATCACTTCCATGAGCCGCTGGGCGTGGTCGGGCAGATCATCCCGTGGAACTTCCCGCTGCTGATGGCCGCCTGGAAACTCGCCCCGGCCCTGGCCGCCGGCAACTGCATCGTGCTCAAGCCGGCCGAACAGACGCCGCTGTCAATCACCGTGTTCATCGAGCTGGTCGGCGACCTGTTGCCCCCAGGCGTGCTGAACATCGTCCAGGGCTTCGGTCGCGAAGCCGGCGAGGCCCTGGCCACCAGCAAGCGCATCGCCAAGATCGCCTTCACCGGTTCCACTCCGGTGGGCTCGCACATCATGAAGTGCGCAGCGGAGAACATCATCCCGTCCACCGTCGAGCTGGGCGGCAAGTCGCCGAACATTTTCTTCGAAGACATCATGCAGGCCGAGCCTTCGTTCATCGAGAAGGCCGCCGAAGGGCTGGTCCTGGCTTTCTTCAACCAGGGCGAAGTGTGCACCTGCCCGTCCCGTGCGCTGGTCCAGGAATCCATCTACCCGCAGTTCATGCAGGAGGTGTTGAAGAAGGTGAAGCAGATCAAGCGCGGCAACCCGCTGGACACCGAAACCATGGTCGGCGCCCAGGCGTCCGAGCAGCAGTACGACAAGATCCTGTCCTACCTGCAGATCGCCCGCGACGAAGGCGCCGAGATCCTCACCGGCGGCAACGCCGAGCAGCTGGCCGGCGACCTGTCCAGCGGCTACTACATCCAGCCGACCCTGCTCAAGGGCCACAACGGCATGCGTGTGTTCCAGGAAGAGATCTTCGGCCCTGTGGTCGGCGTCACCACCTTCAAGGACGAAGCCGAAGCCCTGGCCATCGCCAACGACACCGAGTTCGGCCTCGGTGCCGGCGTCTGGACCCGCGACATCAACCGTGCCTACCGCATGGGCCGCGCAATCAAGGCCGGTCGCGTCTGGACCAACTGCTACCATCTGTACCCGGCGCATGCCGCGTTCGGTGGCTACAAGAAATCCGGTGTCGGCCGCGAGACCCACAAGATGATGCTCGACCACTACCAGCAGACCAAGAACCTGCTGGTGAGCTACGACATCAATCCTCTGGGCTTCTTCTAAAGCACCGCGCCTCCTTGTGGGAGCGGGTTCATCGAAACGCCGAACCGCCGCGATTGCGATAATGGATTCACCGACGCTATCGCGGGTAAACCCGCTCCCACAGAGTCCGCGTCGTGCTTCAAGACTGTTCCAAAGTAGTATTCGACCCGCACCGGAAACGGTGTATCACTAGACGCACCGCCAGCCTGCGGTGCCAGAAGAGGATGGACCTATGTGGAAAAAGCCTGCGTTCACTGATCTGCGTATCGGTTTCGAAGTGACCATGTACTTCGCCAACCGTTGATCCTCCTGGCGCCGGCCGGCTCTCGAGACGGCCGGCGCCGCCTTTGCCTTACCCTCTCTTTGCTTTAGGCTGGCGCTAACTTAAAAAAACAAGAAGGCGTTGCATGAGCCCGAATCTGAGCCAGTTGCGCAAGTTCGTTTCCCCCGAAATCATCTTTGGTGCCGGCTGCCGCCATCACGTCGCCAATTACGCCCGGACCTTCGGCGCGCGCAAGGTGCTGCTGGTCAGCGACCCCGGCGTCATCGCCGCCGGCTGGGTCGCCGATGTCGAGGCCAGCCTGCAGGCCCAGGGCATCGATTACGTGCTGTACAGCCAGGTGTCGCCCAACCCGCGGGTGGAAGAGGTGATGGACGGCGCCGAGCGCTACCGTGCCGAGCAGTGCGACGTGATCGTCGCCGTTGGCGGCGGCAGCCCCATGGACTGCGCCAAGGGCATCGGTATTGTGGTCGCCCATGGCCGGCACATCCTCGAGTTCGAAGGGGTCGACACCATCCGCGTGCCCAGCCCGCCCTTGATCCTGATCCCGACCACTGCCGGCACGTCGGCGGACGTTTCGCAGTTCGTGATCATTTCCAACCAGCAGGAACGCATGAAGTTCTCCATCGTCAGCAAGGCGGTGGTGCCCGATGTGTCGCTGATCGACCCGGAAACCACCCTGAGCATGGACCCGTTCCTCTCCGCCTGTACCGGCATCGACGCGCTGGTGCATGCCATCGAGGCGTTCGTCTCCACCGGCCACGGGCCGTTGACCGATACCCACGCCCTGGAAGCCATGCGCCTGATCGACGGCAACCTGGTGCAGATGATCGCCAACCCTTCGGACATTGCCCTGCGCGAGTCGATCATGCTCGGCAGCATGCAGGCCGGGCTGGCGTTCTCCAATGCGATCCTTGGCGCGGTGCATGCGATGTCCCACAGCCTCGGCGGCTTCCTCGACCTGCCCCATGGATTGTGCAATGCGGTGCTGGTGGAGCACGTGGTGGCGTTCAACTACAGTGCGGCGCCGGAGCGCTTCAAGGTGATCGCCGAAACCTTCGGCATCGATTGCCGCGGCCTCAGCCATAACCAGATCCGCCAGCGCCTGGTCGAGCACCTGATCGCCCTGAAGCGGGCCGTGGGCTTCCATGAAACCCTGGGCCTGCATGGCGTCAGCGGCAGCGACATTCCATTCCTCTCGCAACACGCCATGGACGACCCGTGCATCCTCACCAACCCTCGTGCCTCGAGCCAGCGTGATGTCGAGGTGGTCTATGGCGAGGCCCTCTGAGCCGGGCTCCGACGCCCTGGCCGGATTGCTCGGGCTGAGCAACCACACGGTCCGCAAGAGCCACTACCCGGAGCTGGCGGCGCGCCTCGACGAGCTGGAAACCGAGCGCAACCGCTACACCTGGCTGTTCGAGCATGCCGTGCACGGGATTTTCCAGGCCAGCCTGGAAGATGGCCTGCGCGCGGCCAACCCGGCCATGGCGCGGATGCTGGGCTACGCCGATCCGCAGCAGTTGCTGCTGGCGCGCACCGACCTGGCCGGGCATCTGTTCATTGGCGGCCAGCAGGAACTGATGCACATCGCCGAGCAACTGCAGCGCGAGCGGGCGCTGCTGGGGTACGAGACCCGCTTGCAACGCAAGGACGGCAGCGCCATCGATGTGCTGATGAACCTGCTCCTGCGTCCGGACGAAGAGGGCGTAGTCGAGGGTTTCGTCGCCGATATCACCGAGCGCAAGCTCAGCCAGGAACGCCTGCAACAGCTCAATGACGAACTGGAGCAGCGCGTTGCCGAGCGCACCAACCAGTTGATCGAGGCCCGGGATGCTGCCCAGGCCGCCAACCGCAGCAAGGACAAGTATCTGGCTGCGGCCAGTCACGACCTGCTGCAGCCATTGAATGCGGCGCGGCTGCTGATTTCCACGTTGCGCGAGCGCAGCCTGCCGGCTGCCGAGCACGTACTGGTGGAACGCGCGCACCAGGCGCTGGAGGGCGCGGAAGACCTGCTGACCGATCTGCTGGATATTTCTCGCCTCGACCAGGCGGCAATCAAGCCTGACCTGGATCTGTACCACCTCGACGAACTGCTCGGCCCCCTGGCTTCCGAGTTCCAGCCGGTGGCCGAAGCGGCCGGGCTGGGCCTGCGGGTACGCAGTGGTGCCTGGATGATCCGCAGTGACATCCGCCTGCTGACGCGGATCCTGCGCAACTTCCTCAGCAATGCCTGCCGCTATACCGAGCGGGGCGGCATCCTCCTTGGCGCCCGGCGGCGTGGCCAGGTGCTGCGCCTGGAAGTGTGGGACAGCGGCCGGGGCATCGCGGCCGACCGCCTGGAGTCGATCTTTCTCGAATTCAACCAGCTGGACGTCGGCCGTGCCGCCGACCGCAAGGGCGTCGGCCTGGGGCTGGCGATCGTCGAGCGCATCGCACGCATCCTCGGCTGCCAGGTACGGGTGCGTTCCTGGCCAGGGCGCGGTTCGGTGTTCAGCATCGATGTGCCGTTATCGCGGGAAGCCCCGCGTCCCGTGGTCGCACCCGGGGTGCCATCGCCCGCCCTGGGCGATCCGCTGCCGGGTCGCCGCCTGCTGGTACTGGACAACGAGACCGCCATCCTCGAGAGCATGGCCGCGCTGCTCGGCCAATGGGGCTGCGAAGTGCTCACCGCCACCGACCGTGAGACAGCCTTGCAGGTATTGCAAGGCAGGGCGCCGGAGCTGGTCCTGGCCGACTTCCACCTGGATCATGGTGTAACCGGATGTGAAGTCGTACGTGACCTGCGCAAGCACTTCGGCGTGGCGATCGCCGCAGTGATGATCACTGCCGACCGCAGCGACCAGAGCCGTCGGGCCATGCAGCGGCTTGGCGCGCCGCTGCTGAACAAACCGGTGAAACCGGGCAAGCTGCGCGCCGTGCTCAGCCAATTGCTCGGATAAGCGGGCGTTGCCGTGCTTCACGCACGCCCGGATTTTTTGCTATAAACGCTGCCCCCGCACCATGCTTGCGAGGGATAAGGGGCTTTTCGGACAAAACCGCAGTCATTTCTGTTGCCCGGCATGAGGCTCGGCCTTAGACTGCCGCCCCCCATGAACTGAGTGCCGACTGGTGCTTGAAGAATTCCGCTGCTGGCGATGCGTTCGCCGCGGCACCCGATTCGTCTAAATGCACGTAAATTTTTATTAGAGATATCAATGACAAAGGAAAAGTTGCTGGCCATGCCGGCCGATGACTACATGAACGCCGAGCAATTGGCCTTCTTCGCCGATCTGCTCAAGCAGATGAAAGTGGAGACCCAGGAGCGCATCGAGCAGAGCCGTGTAACCATCGAAAGCCTGGACTCGCCTGCCGATCCTGCCGATGCCGCCTCGGTCGAAGAAGAGCGTCACTGGCTGGTCAACGCCATCGAGCGTGACCAGCGCCTGCTGCCGCAGTTGGAAATGGCCCTGGGCCGTATCGCCGACGACAGCTTCGGCTGGTGCGACGACAGCGGCGAGCCGATCGGCCTCAAGCGCCTGCTGATCAGCCCGACCACCAAGTACTGCATCGAGGCGCAGGAGCGTCACGAGCAACTGGACAAGCATCTGCGCCAGGTCTGATCGACACGTCTGGTCGACCCTTGCATACCAAAGCCCCGGGCCACGCACCCGGGGCTTTCGTTTTCGCGCGGGCGAAAAGCGGCGGGCAGTTGTCCTGTATCAAGGCCGGATCGGGTTACGCCCAAGGAAGCATGGCTAATGGCGTTGTAGTGGCGTTTAATGACGCAACAATAACAACGGGGAGCCACAGTCATGATGCGAGAAGGATCTCTACCCGCCGCGCTGGCACACGCAGAACCCTCGGCCCGGGGTGCCCGTGGCTGGTCCGGTGTGGTGCTGCAAAGCCTGGTATTGGTGGTGGTGCTGGCGGCCATGGCATTCGCCGGCATTTCGTTCTGGTTCTGCCTGCCGCTGGCCTTGCTGGTGTTGTGGCTGCCGCACCTGCGCAGCCGGCCGCAGCCGGCTCAGGTGGCCGTGCACGACCCGCTCACCGAGCTGACCCGCGACCTGGCCCAGGTCACCAGTCATAACGCGCTGTCGGCGGCCGGCGTGTCCTATTCGGTCAGGCAACTGGCGGACAAGCTGCAATCGCAATTGTCTTCCGCGGCACAGATCGTCAATAGCGCCGAAGTCATGATCGGCACCGAGAAAGTCACTTCCCAGCTCAGTCGAGAGGCGCTGGTGGCCGCCCAGCAAGCCCATGAAAGCAGCGCTGCGGGGCGCCTGGTACTGGCCGATTCGATCCAGCTCATGCACCTGCTCAGTTCGCGCGCCACTGCCAGCCGCGAACTGATCGAAGCGCTGCACCAGCGCAGCGAGGATATCGCCCGGGTCACCCTGGTGATCCAGGCCATCGCCAGCCAGACCAACCTGCTCGCGCTCAATGCCGCCATCGAGGCCGCCCGTGCCGGCGAACACGGACGCGGTTTCGCCGTGGTCGCCGATGAGGTCCGCGGCCTGGCGGGTCGTACGGCCAGCGCCACCGAGGAAGTGGGGGTGATGGTCGCCGATATCCAGCAGCGCACTGCCCAGGTGGTAGAGCAGATCCGCGGGCTGTCGGATGACCTGCACACTGGCGTTGCCCAGGTCGAGCACACCGGCGAGCAACTGGATGCCATTGCCGGGCTGGCGGCGGGTGTCGAGCAGCAGATTACCGAGATCGCCGGTGGTACCGAAACCACCCGTACCCAGCTCGACAGCCTGTTCCAGGCGGTGGAGCAGATGCGCGGCGACCTGGCCATCAGCGACCAGCAGACCCAGCGCCTGGCCCAGGCCGCCGTACAGATGGAAGGGCAGGCGGAGAACATCAGCGAGCGCCTGGCCGAGGTCGGGCTGGATGACTATCACCAGCGGGTCTTCGACCTGGCCCTGCGTGGCGCCCGGCAGATCGCCGAGCGCTTCGAGGCGGACATCCGTGAGGGCCGGATCAGTCATGATGATCTGTTCGACCGTCAGTACCAGGTGTTGCCCGGCACCCGGCCGGCGCGTTATCGCACCCGTTTCGACCAGTACACCGACCAGGTCCTGCCGGCTATCCAGGAGCCATTGCTGCGCGAACACGAGGGCTTGATCTACGCGATCGCCTGTACCCAGCAGGGCTACGTGCCGACCCACAACAATGCCTTCAACCAGCCACTGACCGGGGACGAGGCCACCGACACTGCGCACAACCGCAGCAAGCGCAAGTTCGACGACCGCACCGGTATTCGTTGCGGGAGCCATCAGCAGCGCCTGCTGTTGCAGACCTACACCCGGGACACCGGCGAGCTGATGCATGACCTGTCGGTACCGATCAAGGTCGATGGCCGGCATTGGGGCGGGCTGCGGCTGGGGTATCGGCCGGAGAAGATGCCGGGAACTCGTTAGTCTTGAGGGACCTATCGCTGGCTTGCCAGCGATGAGGCCCTCAAGAACACCACATTAATCCGCTCCTGTAACAACCCCAACAACAGAAATTTCTCACCTGCAAACAGCACACACCCCTCGACGGGTTTCCGTGTTTTCGTGCATATTCGCTTCCCTGTGCGGTAAGCCATTCGCTTTCCGACGCTACGAGGCGATCTTCAATCGGTCGCCTTGCACCGCGAAGGAGCGGTGAAACACGGAATTTTCACCGCGCGATGTCGGTCAGACGTTCGCTATCAAGCCGTATCCGGCATGGGAAAGTGTGATTTCCCACAAGGTGCGACGCCTCCGGGCCGCTACTTATTGGCGCCAACTCATTAGTCTTTCGAACTTCGAATTAATGAAGTACGGCATGCCCGTGGGAGCTTTTCTTCACGGGTGTCAGTGTGATCTCGGTTTTGAGGAATTTTCTTTGGCAGTCACCAATCTGGATATGCACGCCCTGTTCGTGCTGGGAGATCTTCGCGGCAAGCTGGTCAAGCAATTCCAGTCGCCGTTCGTTTACATCACCGAGCAAAGCCCCGAGGGCCTGTACATGGCCGAGGTCGAGACCGCCGACGCGCTGGTGGTCGATGACAAGCAGCGCCTGGAACTGAAGGTCGGTGACCACTTCCGCGCCGCCGTCCTGCCAAGCCGCGAAGGCGGCAAGCTGGAAATCCGCTTCCGCGAAATCAAGCAGACCATCTACGGCTTGGGCGAATACGCCTTCGTCAGCGTTCCGGAAGGCGAGGGCATCGTCTTCCGTGAAGGGCGTGCGGTCATGATGGTGTTCGCGGCCCACGCGCGCATCAGCGAAGGGCTGTCCAAGACCCTCAAGGCGGCCACGGCCAAGGTTGCCAAGTGGCGCAAGGGCGAGCTGACCTTCAAGGCCAGCGAGTGAGTCGCCGCGAGTTCCATGAGCGCCATCAGGCTCGCGCCGAAGATCAGGCGCGGCAGTGGCTGGCACGGCGTGAGGAATTGCAGGAGCAGTGGCTGACCTGGGTCGCCGGGCAGCTTTACCAGCTCCAGCCCGCGCAATACGCGGCGATGGTCAGGCGCGAGCTGCAGCGCCTGACCGAGGGGCAGTGACGGGCGTCACTCCTGCTCGCGGCTGCTGACCTCGCCGGGCACGTCCTCGCCGGCCATGCGCTTGCGAAACAGCGCGGTGCGGGCCAGCAGGAGCGTGGTCACCGGCACGGTGATCGACAGCAGGATCGGAATCAGCCAGGCATGCAGCACCGGCGTCTCCTTCAGCGCGGAAAAATACAGGATCGAGGCCAGCGCCACGCACCAGGCACCGAGGGTCGAAGCCAGGGCAGGCGGGTGCATGCGCTGGAAGAAATCCTTCAGGCGCAGGATGCCGATGGCCCCGGTCAGGGCGAACAGGCTGCTGGTCAGGATCAGTGCGGCTACCACGATTTCCAGCCAGAACGGCAATACCGGAGCGGTCATTCGATCACCTCGCCGCGCAGAAGGAACTTGGCTAGGGCGAACGAGCCGACGAAGCCGAACAGGGCGATCAGCAGCGCACCCTCGAAATAGGTATCGCTGGCGTAGCGGATACCCAGCACCAGCATCATCAGCATTCCCAGCATGTACAGGTAGTCCAGGGCCAGCACCCGGTCCTGGGCCGACGGGCCGCGGAACACCCGGACCAGGGTCACGGCCATGGCGATGGTGAAGATGAACAGGCTGGCGATGATGGCATTGGCAAGCAGGCCGGTCATTCGAAGATCTCCATCAACGGGCGTTCATAGGTGTGCTTGAAGTGCTCGATGAAGCGGGCCTCGTCGTCCAGGTCGAACACATGCAGCAGCAGTACGCTGCGATCCAGGGCCAGTTCGGACCACACCGTACCGGGGATCACCGTGGTGATCATCGACAGTGCTGCCAGGCCATGGGCATCGCGCAGGTCCAGGGGAATATGCACGAAGCGCGAGCGCGGTGGCTTGCGGCCCATGCGCCAGACGCTGCGGAACACGTCAAGGTTGGACACCAGCACATCCAGGCCCACCCGCAGTACCAGGCGGATCACCGCCCCCGGATTGCGGATATGCGCGCTCAACGGGCGCAAGGGCCTCATCAGCAGCGGTGCGAGGATGCCCAGGAGCAGGCCGAGGATGATGTTGCCCGGGCTGATCGAAAGGTTCAGCACCAGCCACAGGACGAACAGGGCCAGGGACAGAAGCGGGGCGGGGAACAATCGTTTCATGGTTGAACCTGCCCGAGGCTTTCAAGGGTGGTGGGGCCTGGAATCGGCCGCGTACCGAGCACCGCTTCCACGTATACACCCGGATCCTTGAGGCTTGCGGCGGTATCCTGGGCGTAGCGCATCAAGGGTTCGGCCCACAGGCTGAGCACCACGCAAAGGCTGAGCAGGGCGACGATCGGCATGCATTCGTACAGGCGCAGCAACGGCGAGGGGCGCTCCTCCGGCTTCCAGAAGCGCTGCACGCCCAGGCGCACCAGGGCGATCAGCGAGGCCATGCCGGAAAGGATCAGCAAGGCCAGCAGCGCCCAGCCGCTGGCCGGCAGCGGCGCTTCGGCCGGCACGCCCATGCCCGAGGGGTTGAACAGGGCGGTGATCAGGCTGAACTTGCCGACGAAGCCGGACAGCGGCGGCATGCCGATGATCAGCAGCGCACAGGCGATAAAGCTGAAACCGAGGAAGGCCATGGTCCAGGGGATCACCTGGCCGACCACGGCCTTCTGCTCGTCATCGAGGTTGGTGCCCTTGGGTGGCTGCAGCGACTCCAGCGGCGACGGCATGGCATCGGCATCGTCGTCCAGCGGCAGCTCGTTGGCCGAACGCGAGCGTTCGATCAGCTCGGCCAGGAGGAACAGCGCGCACAGGGCCAGGGTCGAGCTGACCAGGTAGAACAGCGCCGCCGAAATCAGCGCGGTCTGGCCAAAACCGATCGCCGCCAGCAGGGTGCCGGCCGAGACCAGGATGCTCAGGCTGGCCATGCGCTCCAGGCGCTGCGCGGCAAGGATCGACACGGCCGCGCAGGCCAGGGTGGCGAGGCCGCCGTAGACCAGCCACTGTCCGCCGAAGAAGGCCGAGGCGCCGGCTTGCTCGGAGAACAACAGGGTCCACAGGCGCAGGACGGTGTAGAAGCCGACCTTGGTCATGATGGCGAACAACGCCGCCACCGGCGCGCTGGCCGAGGAGTAGGCCGGTACCAGCCAGAAATTCAGCGGCCAGATGCCGGCCTTGGCGAGGAAGGCGATGGCCAGGATCGCCGCGCCGGCATGCAGCAGGCCGCGATCGGCCTCAGGCACCTGGGGAATCTTCATCGCCAGGTCGGCCATGTTCAGGGTGCCGGTGACCCCGTAAAGCATGGCGGCGCCGATCAGGAACAGCGACGAGGCGAACAGGTTGATGGCGATGTAATGCAGGCCGGCCTTGACCCGCGAGCGCCCCGAACCGTGCAGCAGCAGGCCGTAGGACGCCGCCAGCAGCACCTCGAAGAACACGAACAGGTTGAACAGGTCGCCGGTGAGGAAGGCACCGTACAGGCCCATGAGCTGGATCTGGAACAGTGCGTGGAAGCTGGCGCCGGCGCGGTCCCAGCGGGCCAGGGCGAAGAGCAGGGCACTGGTGCCGACGACGCCGGTGAGCACCAGCATCAGCGCGGCCAGGCGATCCAGCACCAGGACGATGCCGAACGGCGCCGCCCAGTTGCCCGGCAAGTAGACACCGATGGAGGTGGCCTGGCCCTGGTCCCTGACCCACAGCAGCAAGGCAATCGCGATGCCCAGCCCGGTCAGGGTCGATAACAGGTTGATCCGCGCCTTCAGTGGCCGGCGTTTTTCCCCGAGCAACAGCAGCAGGGCTGCGGTCAGCAGCGGCAGGAGAATGGGCGCGACTATCAGTTGTTGCATCCCGCTCATTCCTTGGGCTCCCGTCCGTCGACATGGTCGGTACCGGTGAAACCGCGGGACGCCAGCAGTACCACGAGGAACAGCGCGGTCATGGCGAAACTGATGACGATCGCGGTCAGTACCAGGGCCTGGGGCAGCGGGTCGGTGTAGTTGAGCAGGTCCTGGGGCACGCCGTCCTTGATGATCGGCTCCTTGCCGATGAACAGGCTGCCCATGCTGAAGATGAACAGGTTGACCCCGTAGGACAGCAGGCACAGCCCCATGATCACCTGGTAGGTCCGTGGCCGCAGGATCAGCCAGACCCCGGAGGCGGCGAGAACGCCGATGGCGATCGCGATGACTTCTTCCATCAGGCGGCTCCCTCTGCTGTGGTGGATTTCGGTAGCGGCCGGTGCGCACGCACCGACTGGTGGGCGAGGGCGGTGAGGATCAGCAGGGTCGAGCCGACCACCACGGTGAACACCCCGACATCGAAGAACAGCGCACTGGCGATATGCAGGTCACCCAGCAGCGGCAGGTGCAGATGTGCGGTATGGGTAGTGAGGAACGGGTAGCCGAACAGCAGCGCACCGACACCGGTCAGGACTGCGCAGAGCAGCCCGGTGCCCATCCAGCGCAAGGGCCGCAGGCTCATCTGCGCCTCGACCCATTGGGTGCCGGCAACCATGTACTGGAGGATGAACGCCACCGACATCACCAGGCCGGCAACGAAACCGCCGCCCGGCTGGTTGTGGCCGCGCATGAACAGGTACATCGACACCAGCATGGCCATCGGCAGCACCAGGCGGGCGAGTACCGCCGGGACCATCATGAAGCCCAGGGCGGTGTCCTCGGCATGTCGCGGGTTGACCAGGTCGGTGACCATGTCGGGTGCCAGCGAGCGCTGCTGCGCCGGCAACTGGATGCTCTCGCGCGGCGGACGGAAACGTCGCAGCAGGGCGAAGACCGCCAGGGCCACGGCCACCAGCACGGTGATCTCGCCAAGGGTATCGAAGCCCCGGAAGTCCACCAGCATGACGTTGACCACGTTGGTCCCGCCGCCTTCCGGCAGGGCGCGGCTGAGGTAGAAGGAGGAGATGAAGTTGGGTGTCGGACGGGTCAGCATGGCGTACGACAGCACCGCCATGCCGCCGCCCACCAGCACCGCCAGGACCAGGTCGCGCAGACGCCGCAGGCGCGCCCGCTCCTGGGAGCCGGCAAGTGGCGACACGCCCTCGATCCGCCGTGGCAGCCAGCGCAGGCCGAGGAGGATCAGCACGGTGGTGACCACTTCGACTACCAACTGGGTCAGCGCCAGGTCCGGGGCGGAGAACCAGACGAAGGTAATGCAGGTCATCAGGCCGCAGACCCCGACCATGATCAGCGCAGCGAGACGGTGGTACTTGGCCTGCCAGGCGGCACCGATGGCGCAGGCAATGGCGATCAGCCAGAGCATGACGAACACCCCGGAGCCCGGGATCTTCGGCCGGTTGCCCCAGCTCAGGCCGTGGGCCAGCAGTGGCAGCATGCCCGCCACCAGGGCGGCGAGGACCAGCATGAACAGCTGCTTCTGCAGGCGCCGGGTAGTAAAGATCCGCTCGATGCCGCGGGCGGTACGCATCAGCAGGACCTGGCCGCGTTCGAACAGGCGCTTGCCGTTGAAACGCTCGATCAGCGGCGGATAAGTGAAGCGGCCCTGCTGGAACTGGCTGCGCAGGGCCAGATAGAGCAGCACCCCGCCGCACATGGCGATAAGGCTCATGATCAGGGGGGCGTTCCAGCCGTGCCAGACCGCCAGGCTGTACTCCGGCAGCTCGCCGCCGACAACCGGCAGGGCGGCGGCGGCCAGCAGCGGACCGACCGACTGCGCCGGGAAGACGCCGACCACCAGGCAGGTCAGTACCAGCAACTCGACCGGCGCGCGCATCCAGCGCGGTGGTTCGTGCGGGGTATGCGGCAGGTCGGTGGCGGTGGGGCCGAAGAACACGTCGACGGTGAAGCGCAGCGCGTAGGCGACGCTGAAGGTTCCGGCCAGCGTGGCGATCACCGGCAGGGTGGTCTCGACCCAGGCGGTGGAGGAGATGAACACGGTCTCGGCGAAGAACATCTCCTTGGACAGGAATCCGTTCATCAAGGGCACGCCGGCCATCGAGGCGCTGGCGACCATGGCCAGGGTCGCGGTGAACGGAATCAGGCGGAACAGGCCACTCAACTTGCGGATATCACGGGTACCGCTTTCATGGTCGATGATGCCCGCCGCCATGAACAGCGAAGCCTTGAAGGTGGCATGGTTGAGAATGTGGAACACCGCGGCCACCGCCGCCAGCGGGCTGTTCAGGCCCAGCAGCAAGGTGATCAGGCCGAGGTGGCTGATGGTCGAGTAGGCCAGCAGGCCCTTGAGGTCGTTCTGGAACATCGCCGCGTAGGCGCCGAGCAACAGGGTGCAGGCCCCGGCGCCGCCAACGATCCAGAACCACTCGTCGGTGCCGGACAGCACCGGCCACAGCCGCGCCAGAAGGAAGACCCCGGCCTTGACCATGGTTGCAGAGTGCAGGTAGGCGGACACCGGCGTGGGCGCTGCCATTGCGTGGGGCAGCCAGAAATGGAAGGGGAATTGCGCGCTCTTGCTCAGGGCACCGAGCAGGATCAGCGGCAGCAGCACCGGGTACAGGGCGTGGCCACGGATGACATCGCCGGCAGCCAGGACCTTGTCCAGGTCGTAGCTGCCGACCACATGGCCGAGCAGGATCACCCCGGCCAGCAGGCACAGGCCGCCGGCCCCGGTCACCATCAAGGCCATGTAGGCGCCGCGGCGGGCGTCGGCGCGATGATGCCAGTAGCCGATCAGCAGGAAGGAGAACAGGCTGGTCAGTTCCCAGAAGAACACGATCTGGATCAGGTTGCCGGAAATCACCAGGCCGAGCATCGCGCCCATGAAGGCCAGGAAGAAGGCGAAGAAGCGTGGCACAGGGTCCTGGGGCGACATGTAGTAGCGCGCATACAGCGACACCAGGGTGCCGATGCCCATCACCAGCAGCGAGAACAGCCAGGCGAAGCCGTCCATGCGCAGAACGATGTTGAGTCCCATGCTCGGCAGCCAGAGGATCTCCTCGCGGATCACCCCGCCATCGGCGATCTGCGGATACAGCATGGCCACCTGCACCGTGCCGATCAGGGCGACGATGCCGGCCAGCAGCGACTCCGAGTTGCGTGCGTTGTGCGGCAGCACACCGGCCACACAGCTCCCCACGAATGGCAGAAGCAGTAGAACTATCAAGGACATAGATATCTAATCTGCGGAAATTTGCAGGGAATCATACGTGCCGGTCCGGTGATCACCAACCGGCAAGCTGTCGCAGAATCCTACAAGAATTGTAAGAAAAAGCTTTTTTCTTATAACAGTTTCCGCAAGACGAGCGCGCTGTTTCCTTAAATACCGGTATCAGCTTCCTTCCCGTCGGCGGCACTTGTCGCCGGTTTATCTTCCTTGCGTCCGGGCCTGAGTTCGCTCACGATCACCGCGATTACGATCAGCAAACCGCCCAGCAGTGCGAGGCCGGGCAAACGATCACCGGCGATACGTCCGACAATCCCGGCCCAGACCGGTTCCCCCGCGTAGATCAGCGTAGCGCGGGTCGGCGAAACCGACTTCTGCGCCCAGTTCATCGCGACCTGGATAATCGCGCTCATGGCGCCCAGGCCGATGGCGGCGCCGAGCAACAGCCAGGAGAAGTCCGGCAGGCGCTCCTGGGTCGGCACCACCAGCATGAACGACAGGGCGGAGGCGGTAGCCAGCTGCACCACGGTGACACGGCGCACATCGACGCTGCCGGCGTAGTGGCCGATAAGGATGATTTCCGCAGCGATGGCCACGGCGCTGACCAGGGTGGCGACCTCCCCGGGGCTGAAATGCACCGCGCCGCCGCTTGGCCCGGCCAGCAGCATCAACCCGGTAAAAGCCAGGGCGATGCCGATGCTTGGCATCAGGCCGGGACGGCGGCCCAGCACCAGCCATTGCAGGATCGGTACGAAGGGCACGTAAAGCGCGGTGATGAAGGCCGACTGGCTGCTGCTGATGGTTTGCAGGCCCACGGTTTGCAGGCCGTAGCCGAGCATGATCGCGACACCGATGAGCACCCCTGCCTTTAGCTCGCGCAGGGTAAGGCCCGGCAGCGAGCGGAAGCAGAACAGTCCGACGAAGAAAGCGGCAGCAGCAAAACGCAGGCCGACGAAAAACATCGGGCCACTGACCGTCATCACCTTGTGCACGATCAGGAAAGTGCCACCCCAGAGCATGGTGATGAACACCAGCACCAGTTCCGCCTTGCTCAGGCGAAAGGTCGGGGAGGGACGCACGGAGGTATTGGTAGTCATGGCTTGCACGCGAGAAATGGAGGCACCGCACAGTGCGCGCGGCAAAAGTGGGCAGTATACTGCGCAAATTCTCTTCGGTGAGTACTTTCGGTGATTGCTTTCGGTGAATAGTTCAGTGGATAGAGATCCCAACCGTGCCTCGGTTCTCCAGCACGTCAGCCAGAACGTGCGGCGCCTGCGGCATGTCCGCGGCTTGAGCCAGAGTGCCCTGGCCGAGAACTCCGGCGTCAGCCGACGCATGCTGGTGGCTATCGAGGCCGGGGAAAAGAACGTCAGCCTGTCGACCCTCGACCTGATCGCCGAAGCCCTGGGCGTGGCGTTCGCCGACCTGATCAAGGCCGCGGACAACCGCGACTCCAGCCGCATCAACGAACTGGCCTGGGCCGGCGAGCATGCCGGCAGCAAGGCGGTGCTGCTGGCCAGCACTCCGGCCCGGCGCGAAGTCGAGCTGTGGGAGTGGCGCCTGGAGCCCGGCGAGTTCTACAAGACCAATGCCGACCCGGAAGGCTTCAGCGAGCAGATCTTCGTGTTCGAGGGCTGCCTGACCCTTTTGATCGACGACGAGGCGCGGGCGCTGGCTGCCGGCGAGTTTTTCACCTATGCCAGCAACCGCGCCCACGGCTATCGCAACGATGGCGCGGTGGCCACGCGCTTCGTGCGCAACGTGGTGATCTGACTCAGGCCTCGAGCCATTGCGCGGTGGAAATGACCCGGGCGTAGGCGAAAGCCAGCGAAGCCATGTAGGCCGCATGGGCCTGGGCCGCAGGGACGGTCACGCCATTGAACTCCAGGTCACGGGTGGCGCAGGCATCGTGCAGGACCGTGACCGTGTAGCCGAGGTCGGCGGCGGCACGCGTGGCAGCGTCGATGCACATATGACTCATGCTGCCGACCACGGTCAGTTCGCTGATGCGGTGTTCTTCCAGCAGGCCGGGCAGCGGGGTGTCGAGAAAAGCGTTGACCTTGTGCTTGAGCACTACCGGCTCATTGTCCCGGGGCGTCAGTTTCGCGTGGATCTTCGCGCCTTGCGAACCGGGAGCGAAGAAGGGCGCATCGGCGGATTCGAATTCATGCTTCACATAAATCACCAGGTCGCCCTGCGCCCGTGCCCTTTCCAGGGCTTTCGCCGCATTGTCGGCCGCAAGGTCGGCGTTGGCCAGGGGCCATTTGCCACCCGGGAAGTAATCGTTCTGGATATCGATGATGACCAGGGCTTTGCTGCTCATGTGGTTTCCTCGTTGATGGCAGTGGTGGGGCCGTGGCTGATAGTTATAGGCTTGCCCGGCGCCGTTGCGGATTGGCGCGACCGACAATTTCACGGGAAAAACTGACAATGAGCCGGGACGGCAAAATCATCGAGATCGGCATCCTGGTCTATCCCGGGGCGCAGTTGGCGGCTGTGCACGGGCTGACCGATCTGTTCAGCGTGGCCAATCGTCTGGCGGCCGACCTGGGCCTTGCACAGCGTGCGCCGCTGCGGGTCTGCCACTGGCAGGAGGATGCAGAAGGCGCACTGGTGGTGAGCCATGACAGCCACCTGCTGCCCGGCCATCAGCTGCGGGTGATGATCGTGCCTCCCAGCCTGACCCAGGAACCGACCGCTGAACTGCTCGAGCGCTACCGCGAGCAGTTGCGCAACTGGCACGGCGATGGCGCCCTGCTGGCGTCGATCTGCGTCGGGGTATTCTTTATTGCCGCCAGCGGTGTGCTGGACGGACGTTCAGCCACTACGCACTGGAACTTTGCCCAATCCCTGGCCGAGCGCTTCCCGCGGATAAAGGTCGAGGCCAACCTGCCGCTGCTGGAAGACGGTGACGTGATCACCAGCGCCGGGTTGATGGCCTGGACCGAGGTTGGCTTGAAACTGGTGGAGCGCTACCTCGGGCCAACCCTGGCCGCGGAAACCGCACGCTTTCTGGCGGTGGAACCGGTGCGGATCAAGCCAGCCGGGAGTACTTTCAGCCCGCGCCTGGATCATGGCGACGAAGCGGTGCTCAAGGTCCAGCACTGGTTGCAGAGCACCGGCGCACGGGAAGTCAGCGTGGCGGTCATGGCCGATTGCGCCGGGCTCGAAGAGCGTACGTTCCTGCGCCGCTTTCGCAGCGCCACCGGACTGAAACCCACCGAGTACTGCCAGCAGGTCAGGGTGGGCCGTGCCTGCCGGATGCTGGAATTCACCCGGCGCAGCATCGACCAGATCGCCTGGGGCGTGGGCTACCAGGACCCAGGCGCGTTTCGCAAGGTGTTCCATAAGGTCACGGGACTGGCGCCAAGTGATTACCGGCGGCGTGTTACGCAGGCCGGGCGATGTCAGGAATACCAGGGCGAGTGATGCGGATAACGGTCCAGCCGCGCCCCGATCACCATTTCGCTGATCCAGGCCGTCAACAACGCACTGTAGGCCTTCTGGCTCCGGTCACTGGAGAGCGCATGATCGGCACCGTCGACGATCCGGT
Source organism: Pseudomonas bharatica (assembly GCF_048586865.1). NCBI lineage: Bacteria > Pseudomonadati > Pseudomonadota > Gammaproteobacteria > Pseudomonadales > Pseudomonadaceae > Pseudomonas > Pseudomonas bharatica. The sequence goes on from NZ_JBMAWR010000021.1 coordinate 90,230, forward strand.
GCGTCAGCGAATGAGCGCAGACGAACGCCGAGCGATAGCTCATCAAGGTGGTGTGTGGCACATAGTCATCGGTTTCCGACTCCACCAGCAGGACGTCCCCGGCGAATTCTGCGCAGGCAGCCAGGGCGCGGTTGTCGCCAGGGCCCAGGGTCATCAGCCGGTATTGCGACAGGCGTTGCCGATCGAGCGCCTGCTTCGGCAGGCTCCATTCATCGTCCCAGTACAGCGCCGGAACCCGTAGCGCCAGCCATTTCACCGGTCGCTGGCGGGTCAGCAGGGTGGCCAGGTAACCACCGTAGCTGCTGCCGATCACCGCGATCGAGCTGGTATCCACCGCCGGGTGGCTGACCAGCTTGTCGTAGGCTGCCAGAAGGTCGGCCAGGTTTTGCTCGCGGGTTACGCTGCGCCGCTGGCTTTCGGTCTTCTCATGGCCGCGCAGATCGAAGGTCATGCACACGCAGCCCAGCCCGGTGATGTGCTTGGCGCGCGCCAGGTCCCGCTGCTGGCTGCCACCCCAGCCGTGCACGAAGAGAATCCCGGGGACCTTGGGGCTCGGGCTGAGCAGGGTACCGGCGATGGTTTCGCCGTCGACGGGAATGTCCAGGCTTTCGCTATGGATGGTCATAGTCGCGGATCCTCGCGTATTTGCAGATTCGTCCGACTTCAAGGTCGTCCCCCTGATAGAAAAGCGTGGCGTCCCCGGGCAGCACGGCATCACCGAACACTTCATGGGTGGAGGCGCGTACGCGCTGTAGCGCCGGGTCATCGGCGAAGGCGCGCAGGGCCAGCAGTTCGGCGCTGCTGGCGCCGCCGATGCGCCAGGATTGTTCGAGTACACCACTGCGCACATGGCCCGCGGCGGTCAGGCCGCGCGCGACGTCGTAGTTGCGGCGGGAGGCAAGAAAGCCTGGAAAGCTGGCGATGGCGGCCTGCTCATAGGCCTGCGCCTGGGTGATCGCCAGGCGCAGGGGCTGGTCCAGTTCAAGTTGCAGCAGGCGCTCGTAATCGCCGCGTACCACAACCAGGTCCGATCCGCCGTAGACCGATTCGCCCTGATGATCAAGGGTGCAATGCTGGACGCCGTAATAGCTGCTAACGATCCCGGCGACTTGTACCTGGCCGACACTGAAGGTTTCGACATCCGTCAGGTTTTCTTCGAGCACCAGCCCCCAGAGGGCAAGTTCGTCGTTGTCCAGTTGGCTCAGTTCGGGTTCCAGCTCGGCTGCACTTGCAATCACTTTCTGCCCGCGGCCGGCCGTTGCGCGTACCGGTTTGAGTCGCAAGGGACCATCGCGCAGCAGCAGCGTGGCGGCGGCCCTGGCATCGGCGATGCTGAACACCGTGTAGCCCTTGAGCAGCGCCCTGCCTGCCTGACGGGCGAACTCGTCGGTCCAACCGTTGGGATACTGTGCGCCGGCGGGCAACGGATGGGAGATGGCCTTCGTCGCCATGTACGGATGGGCTACCAGGCCACCGAAGAAATCGTCGGTCGAGCGGATGCCCAGTTGTCCATAACGGCGAGGGTCGATCAGGGTCGCGGTGGGCAGGTAGTAGAGATCCTCTTCCTCGTCCGTGGGCGATGCAACCACTTCGGTATGCAGGAGGGCGGCCAGATGCTCGGCCAATTTACGGTGTACGGCACGTTCATGCTCTGGCGTGCGTTCCCGGGTATCGAGCAATAGCACGCCGTGCTTGCGGTCGGTCCGGCGGGGCATGGCGGATGCTCCAGTCAGCGTAGATATTTGTTCTGAAGGCCTGGATGGTCGAGAAGTTCACTGGGTAAAGAGGTATGAAATTATGGTTATATAAATATGAAAATTGATAATTATTGGTTCTATGTAGTTTGAGGCACTATCGCTGGACAGGATTCGGAAAGCACGACGCTTTCCGGGGCGACAACTGCAAGAGAGCCTTGAACCATGGAAAAACTGCCGCTGTATTTCGACTATGCCGCCACGACACCCGTCGACGAGCGAGTCATCGACGTGATGGTCAAGTGCCTGGGTGTGTCCGGTACGTTCGGCAATCCCGCTTCGAGTTCACATCGCTACGGTCAGCAGGCGCGCGAAGCCGTGGAGCTGGCGCGCTTGCAGGTAGCAACGCTGATCGGCGCACGTCCCGAGCAGCTTGTGTGGACCTCCGGCGCGACCGAGTCGAACAATCTCGCCATCAAGGGGTTGGCTCAAGGACGGCAGGGCGGTCACATCGTTACCAGTTGCATCGAGCACAAGGCGGTGCTGGATACCGCGCGGCAGTTGCAGGACGCGGGTTTCGAGGTCACTTACCTGAAGCCGGATGGCAAAGGGCTGATCACGCCGCAGGCGGTAGCCGCTGCTCTGCGCCCTGATACGTTCCTGGTGTCCCTGATGCTGGTGAACAATGAGCTCGGTACGCTCAATGATGTCGAGCGCATCGGTGAGGTGGTACGAGAGTGGGGTGCATTGCTGCATGTCGATTGCGCACAGGCGGCGGGCAAGGTCGGGATCGATCTGGCGCGGTGGCCGGTGGACCTGGCTTCGTTTTCCGCACACAAGGTCTATGGGCCCAAGGGAATCGGTGCGCTGTATGTCGGCGAGCGGGCTCGTACACTGCTGCAGGCGCAGATGCATGGTGGCGGTCACGAAGGCGGGCTGCGCTCCGGGACGCTGGCGACCCACCAGATCGCCGCGATGGGGGCGGCCTTTGCCCTGGCTGGTGAAGTGCAGCGAGAAGAGCTGGATCGCATCCGATGTTTGCGTGAGCGGCTTCTTACAAGGCTGCGGGATATTTCCGGCTTACTGGTAAACGGCAGCCTCGAACAGTCCATTCCCCACACCCTCAGCCTGACCTTTGGCGGCGACTCGCTGGATCTATCCGAACTGGCGAAAACCCTGGCATTTTCTTCCACGTCGGCCTGCAATTCCGGGAGTTCAGCACCCTCCCATGTGTTGCTGGCATTGGGGCATGATGCCTATCTGGCGGGACAGACCATACGCTTGAGCCTGGGGCGTTTCACCCGCGTGTCGGACGTTGATCAGGCTGTAGCGGCCATCCATGCAGCGCTGCATCCTGCGCCCTTCTGGGGTGTTGCCCGGGGCTGAGCCCTGCTCCATTATCAGCGGCCTGGAATACAGGCCGTAGTGATGAAAGGAGCGAGCATGAACAGTCAACCGACACCGCAGGATGCGGTCAGGGCGCGCGTGGCGCAGATGCGCCAGGTGATGCGCAACGAAGGGGTCGATGCACTGCTGGTGCCTTCTGCCGATCCCCATCTTTCCGAATACCTGCCGGGATACTGGCAGGGCCGCAAATGGCTGTCCGGATTTCAGGGGTCGGTCGGAACCTTGGTGCTGACCGCCGACTTTGCCGGGCTGTGGGCCGATAGCCGCTATTGGGAGCAGGCCACCCAGGAACTGGCCGGTACCGGGATCGAACTGGTCAAGCTGCAACCTGGCAGGCCGGGGCCGCTGGAATGGCTGGCGGACAACACCCCGGCCAACGGTGCGGTGGCCGCAGACGGTGCAGTCATGGCGTTGGCGTCTGCTCGGCAATTGCAAGAGCGCCTGCAGGCGCGCAAGGTTCGCTTGCTGCTGGACAAGGATCTGCTGGGACAGATCTGGCCGGACCGTCCGGCGTTGCCGGCCAGTCCGGTGTATGCACATTTGCCACCCTATGCCTCGCAGGGGCGTCGCGAGAAGCTGGCCGCCTTGCGCCAGACGCTGGCCGAGCGAGGCGCCGACTGGCATTTCCTCGCCACCCTCGACGATATCGCCTGGTTGTTCAATCTGCGCGGTAGCGATGTTTCCTACAACCCGGTATTCGTTTCCTTCGCCCTGATCGGCCAGGAGGCTGCGATTCTGTTCGTCGCCCAGAGCAAGGTGGATGCGGCGCTGCGCGACATGCTTGCCGCCGATGGGGTCGAATTGCGTGATTACAGCGAGGTTGCCGCCGGTCTTGCCGGGATCGCGGCGGACAGCCGGGTGTTGCTGGATCCGGCAAAGGTGACCAGTGGTCTTCTGGCCAATCTGCGTGAGGGCGTGCGGTTGGTCGAAGGTATCAACCCTACGACCCTGGCCAAGTCGCGCAAGAGCGATGCGGACCTCGCGCATATCCGCCGAACCATGGAGCATGACGGCGCTGCGCTGTGCGAGTTCTTCGCATGGCTCGAGACGGCCCAGGGACGCGAGGTGGTCACCGAAGTCGATATCGATGTGCAACTGACGGCGGCGCGTGCCCGGCGTCCGGATTTCGTCTGCCTGAGTTTTGCCACCATCGCGGCGTTCAACGCCAATGGCGCGATGCCGCATTACCATGCCACCCCGGAGGCTTTCGCACGGATCGAAGGCGATGGCCTGCTTCTGATCGACTCGGGCGGGCAGTATCTTGGCGGAACCACCGATATCACCCGCATGGTGCCGATCGGTACCCCGAGCCATGAGCAGAAACTGGACTGCACCCGTGTGCTCAAGGGCATGATCGCCCTATCGCGGGCCCGGTTTCCCCGAGGCATTCCCTCGCCGCTACTGGATGCGATCGCGCGCGCGCCGTTGTGGGCTGAACATATCGATTACGGGCACGGCACCGGGCACGGGGTCGGCTACTTCATGAATGTCCACGAAGGACCGCAGAGCATTGCCTATCAGGCCGCCGTAACGCCTCACACGGCGATGCAGGCCGGTATGATTACCTCGATCGAGCCCGGAACCTATCGTCCCGGGCAGTGGGGCGTGCGCATCGAGAACCTGGTGATAAACCGGGAGTCGGGCAAGAGCGCGTTTGGCGATTTCCTGGAATTCGAAACCTTGACGCTGTGTCCGATCGACACCCGTTGCCTGTTGATCGACCAGCTTGGCAGCGAGGATGCCGCGTGGCTCGACGCCTACCATGCCGAGGTTCGTCGACGTCTGGGACCGCTGCTCGACGGTGCTGCTCTGCAATGGTTGCACGAAAGAACCCGGGCTATCGGTTGAGTGAAGCAATAAAGGCAAAGGGCAACCTTCTGGTTGCCCTTTCTTATTTACAGATGACGATCATGCTGCGGCTGGTATAGCCGGCAGGGTTGATGCCGAATGGATAATCTCCCGGCTCTTCGTCGTTGTCCCCGGATCTGGCAATCACCTTGTAGCCTTTCGTGCCACAGGAGGTTTCCGCCTTGCTGTAGCACTTGTTCCAGGAAGAGGAAAGGCCGGAGCAGTTGATGTGCAGCCCTTTCTTGCCACGCTTGACCTGATCCTTCGCGGTTGCTGCGCAACCTGCGACTGCGAGGATAGCTAGTATGAGCAGAATTCGTTTCATTCCTGTCCTTAACGCTGCGCGGGTCTGTGCCCGTGTTCGTTCCAGTTGCACCTTCCTGATGCTCGTTCGTCCCTGCGTCGAGTGAAAAATTCAAAATATGACACAGGGCACAGTTAAACAGGCCCGATTGGCTCGCACAATCATTTGCGGCCATTCGAATGAAAGTATTTCTCAATCAGTCTGCTGCCACCGGTGGAGGAACGTCCTTGCGCATCGACAGGGTTGCGCCTACCGATGCCGTAATGATCGCACCGATCGCCAGCCACTGGGACAGGCTGAGTACTTCGCTGAGGAAAACCAGACCGCACAGAGCGCCAATAGCGGGTTCGATGCTCATCAGGGTGCCGAACGTGCGCGCCGGCAGGCGAGTCAGTGCGACCATTTCCAGGCTGTAGGGCAGGGCGGTGGAGAGAATCGCTACGCCGAGGGCGACAGGGATCAGCGCCGGATCGAGCAAGGCGCTGCCTGCCTTGACGATGCCGATAGGAGCCACGAACAGCGCGGCAATCACCACTCCGAGCGCTGCGGTCTGGATTCCGTTCTCGGCCCCGGCCTTTTGTCCGTAAAGAATGTACAGCGCCCAGCAGAGCCCTGCGCCCAATGCGAATCCGACACCGGTGAGGTCCAGGCTTGCCCCGGTTTCACCAACCGGGATTAATAGCAACAGACCGATGACCGCCAGGCCGATCCAGAGGAAGTCCACCGGGCGTCGCGAAGCATACAGCGCCACCGCCAGCGGCCCGGTGAACTCCAGGGCAACGGCAATGCCCAGCGGAACCGTCTGCAGCGACATATAAAAGAGGAAGTTCATCCCGCCCAGGGATGCTCCGTAGATGATCACGCTTTTCAGAGTGCTCGCGCTCAGCTTCGCCCGCCATGGTCGCAGCAACAGCAGCATGATCACGCTGGCGAACAGCAAGCGCAGGGTCGTGGTACCTTCCGGGCCGATCAGAGGAAACATGCTTTTGGCCAGCGATGCACCGGACTGGATCGAAGCCATGGCAATGAGCAGTACGCCGACGGGGAACAAGGTAGCGGCTAGGCTGCGGGTCTGGGTGTTCATCGAGGCAGGGCGTTCCTTAATAGTAAAAGGTACGAACATTCGTACCGGCTGCCTATGATGCTAAACACCCCTGGCGATGAGCAATATATTGCGCAGTTTTCTTTTTCGCTGTGCGTTTCAAATTAAAGCTTGACGCTGGATTCAATCTCTCTATTCA
>NZ_JBMAWR010000022.1:0-96249 GCF_048586865.1 Pseudomonas bharatica
CGAGTCATGCGGCCTGGCTCAACTCCCGGCGCTGCAGATAACCCGCCAGGTTCTGCTGCTCAGCCTCGGTCATGAACAGCCCCAGCTTGCTGCGCCGCCACAGGATGTCCTCGGCCGACACCGCCCACTCTTCCCGGCACAGATAATCCACTTCCCGCGCGAACAACCCGCCACCCATGGCTTCACCGAGGTCTTCCGGCCCCTTGGCGCCATCCAGCAACTGCCAGGTGCGGCTGCCATAGGTCAGCGCCCAGCGCCGGGCCAGTGCCGCCGGCAGCCAGCCGAAGCGGGCGAGGATCTCGTCGCACAGCGCCTGCGGTGTGCTCATGCCTTCGCCCCCTGGCAGCGGTGCAGTGGCGGTCCAGCTTGCGGTCATCCGGGGGAACCACGGTGCCAGTTCTGCCATGGCCGATTCGGCCAGCTTGCGGTAGGTGGTCAGCTTGCCGCCGAACACCGACAACAGGGGCGCCTGGCCGTCCTGGGAGGACAGCGCCAGGGTGTAGTCGCGGGTCACCGCCGACGGGTTGTCCGATTCGTCGTTGCACAGCGGGCGTACGCCGGAATAGGTGTGGAGGATGTCGTCGCGGCTGAGGCGCTGCTTGAAGTGCTGGTTGACTACCTTGAGCAGGTAGCCGGTTTCCTCTTCGCTGATGTTCACCTGGGCCGGATCGCCGCTGTACTCGCGATCGGTGGTGCCGATCAGGGTGAAGCGCTCCAGGTAGGGAATGCAGAAGACGATGCGCTGGTCTTCGTTCTGCAGGATGTAGGCGTGCTCGCCCTCGTAGAATTTCGGCACGATCAAGTGGCTGCCCTGGATCAGGCGGATGCCATAGGGAGCGTCGAGTTGCAGGTCGTCCTTGATGAACTTCGCCACCCAAGGGCCGGCGGCATTCACCAGCGAACGGGCCTGGATGCTTTGCAGGCTGCCATCGGCGTGTTCGATCTGCACGTTCCACAGCTTGCCGCGGCGGCTGGCGCTGACGCAGCGGGTGCGGGTGAGGATATGCGCACCGCGCTCGCGGGCGGCCATGGCGTTGAGGGTCACCAGGCGGGCATCGTCCACGGCGCAGTCGGCGTATTCGAAACCGCGGGTGATCTCCGCCTTCAGCGGGTTTTCCGGGCCGAAGCGCAGGCTGCGCGAAGCGCCAAGCTTCTTGCGCTTGCCGAGGTTGTCGTAGAGGAACAGGCCGGCGCGGATCATCCAGGCCGGGCGCAGGTGCGGCCGGTGCGGCAGAACGAAGCGCATCGGCTTGACGATATGCGGCGCCTTGGCCAGCAGCACTTCGCGCTCGGCCAGTGCTTCGCGGACCAGGCGGAATTCGTAATGTTCGAGATAGCGCAAGCCACCATGGATCAGCTTGCTGCTGGCCGAGGAGGTGTGGCTGGCAAGGTCATCCTTTTCGCAAAGGAACACCGACAGGCCGCGTCCGGCCGCGTCGGCGGCGATGCCGACGCCATTGATGCCGCCACCGATGACGACGACATCATAGATTTCGGCAAGAGTGGGAGCATTGGACTGGGACACGGCACGGCCTCTCGAAAGTCGTTTGATATCTTTTCTGAACATTAATGTTCACATTCGAAAATGTTAGCCGAACAAAAAGGCCGCTACCAGTGTCTTTTCATAGAAAATACTGATCGGATAACAAGCAAGTGAAAAATTTCGAACATTGACGCCGCCACTGGGTGCAGTGGCGGATCGAGGCGGGATCAGACGACTTCGAGGCGGATCTTGTGCTGGTTGAGCAATTGGGTGAGGGCACTGACCGGTGCCTGGTCGGTCACCAGGCAGTCGATCAGGCTGATCGGGCCCAGGCGTACCATGGCGTTGCGCCCGAACTTGCTGGAGTCGGCAGCGAGGATTACTTGGCGCGCGTTGGCGATGATCGCCTGGGACACGCGTACTTCCTGGTAATCGAAGTCCAGCAGGCTGCCGTCCTCGTCGATGCCGCTGATGCCGACCAGGGCGAAGTCCACCTTGAACTGATTGATGAAATCGACACTGGCCTGGCCGACCACGCCACCGTCGCGGCGCACGTTGCCGCCGGCCAGTTGCACCTCGAAATCGTCCTTGGCGCTGAGGATCGACGCTACATGCAGGTTGTTGGTGATGATCTTCAGGTGGCTGTGGTTGAGCAGCGCACGGGCGATGGATTCGGTAGTGGTGCCGATATTGATGAACAGCGAGGCATGGTCGGGAATCTGCCGCGCCACGGCTTCGGCGATGCGCTGCTTCTCGTCGCGCATCTGGTCGGCCCGCATGGCATAGGCGGTGTTCTCGATACTGGAGTCGTAGGCCGCGCCACCGTGATAACGGCGTAGCAGATTGACCTCCGCCAGCTGGTTGATATCGCGGCGGATGGTTTGCGGAGTGACGACGAACAACTGCGCCATTTCCTCGATGCTGACGTAGCCGCGTTCACGGACCAGTTCGAGAATTTGCTGTTGGCGTGGAGGCAGATTCATGGGCGTCCTTTGGGGCAGCCGAAAAATTCTGCAATGATGCCGGAGGAAGGTGCCGGGGACCAGTCTGAAGGCGGCCACGGCGTAGTCTGCGGCGCAGTCGAAACCGCGCCGCAGTGCTGAAACGTTATTCCTCGTGCGGCTCCCAGTCACGGGTACGATCGACCGCCTTGAGCCAGCCGCTGTAGAGCTTTTCTTTCGCCGCTTCGTCCAGTTGCGGGGTGAACTCCCGCTCGATCAGCGCCTTGCCGCGCAACTCGTCCAGGCCGCTCCAGAAACCGCAGGCCAGGCCTGCCAGGTAGGCGGCACCGAGGGCAGTGGTTTCGCGCATTTGCGGGCGCTCGACGCAGGTGCCGAGGATGTCTGCCTGGAATTGCATCAGGAAGTTGTTGGCCACCGCGCCACCGTCCACGCGCAGGGCGCTGAGACGCTGGCCGCAGTCTTGCTGCATGGCGTCGAGAACGTCGCGGGTCTGGTAGGCGATGGATTCCAGGGCGGCGCGGATGATGTGATCGACCTTTACCCCGCGGGTCAGGCCGAACAGCGCGCCGCGCGCATACGGATCCCAGTAGGGCGCGCCAAGGCCGGTGAAGGCCGGCACCAGGTACACGCCGTTGCTGTCCTTGACCTTGCTGGCGAAGTACTCGGTGTCATGGGCGTCGTTGACGATCTTGAGTTCGTCGCGCAGCCATTGCACGGTGGAGCCGCCGTTGAACACTGCGCCTTCCAGCGCGTAGGCCACTTCGCCGCGCGGGCCGCAGGCGATGGTGGTCAACAGGCCGTGGGACGACTGCACGGCCTTCTCGCCGGTGTTCATCAGCAGGAAGCAGCCAGTGCCGTAGGTGTTCTTGGCCTGGCCGGGCTCCACGCACATCTGGCCGAACAGCGCGGCCTGCTGGTCGCCGGCGATACCGGCGATGGCGATGTTGCTCTTGGTGTAGCCGTAGATTTCCGAAGAGGGACGTACCGGCGGCAGCATCTGCTTCGGGATGCCCAGCACTTCGAGCATCCTTTCATCCCATTGCAGGGTATGGATGTTGAACAGCATGGTCCGCGAGGCGTTGGTGTAGTCGGTCACATGCACCTTGCCGCCGGAGAATTTCCAGATCAGCCAGGTATCGACGGTGCCGAACAGCAGCTCACCGCGCTCGGCACGCTCGCGCACGCCCTCGACATTGTCGAGGATCCACTTCAGCTTGGTTCCGGAGAAGTACGGGTCGGTGACCAGGCCGGTGGTTTCGCGGATGTAGTCCTGCAGGCCGTCGCGCTTGAGCTGCTCGCAGATCTCGGTGCTGCGCCGGCACTGCCAGACGATGGCGTTGTACACCGGACGCCCGGTTTCCTTGTCCCAGACCACGGTGGTTTCGCGCTGGTTGGTGATACCGATGGCGGCTACCTGGTCATGGCTGATGCCGGCCTGGGCCAGGGCCTCGACCATGGTGGCGCTCTGGGTGGCGAAGATTTCCATCGGATCGTGCTCGACCCAGCCGGCTTGCGGATAGTGCTGGGCGAACTCGCGCTGGGAGGTCCCGACGACGTTGGCGTCACGGTCGAAGATGATGGCCCGCGAACTGGTCGTGCCCTGGTCGAGGGCAATGATGTAGTTCTTGTTCTGAAGGTCGGTCATGTCGTTGGCCTTGCAGTGAATAGGGTTGGAGTCAGGGGTCGCTGATCGCTGCGCGGATCAGGACGCCTGGGTCTTGCCTTGAGCGGTGTCGTCGCTCGGGGCGGTGGTCGCAGCGGCAGTTGGCAGGCTGCGGGAAAACACGCCGCGGTACAGCGCGGCACCAAGACTGGCTCCCATGATCGGCGCGAAAACCGGAACGAGGAAGTAGGGAATCTCGCGACCGCCGGTAAAGGCGACTTCGCCCCACCCGGCGAGGAAAGTCATCAGCTTGGGCCCGAAATCACGCGCCGGGTTCATCGCGAAGCCGGTCAGCGGGCCCATGGCGCTACCGATCACGGCGATCAGCAAGCCGATCAGCAGCGGGGCCAGCGGGCCGCGGGGCAGGCCATTGTTGTCGTCGGTCAGGGCCATGATCACGGCCATGAGGATCGCGGTGATCACCACCTCGACGAGGAAGGCCTGGCCGGTGGACAGGGCCGGATGCGGGTAGGTGGAAAACACCGAGGCCAGCTCGAGGCTGGCCTGGCTGCCGCGGACCATGGCATGGGTCTGTTCGTAATCGAAGAACAGGTTGCTGTAAAGCGCGTATACGAGCGCCGCGCCGCAGAAGGCGCCGGCGACCTGGGCGAGGATATAGAACGGCAGTTTGCCTTTTTCGAAACCGGCGAACAGGCACAGGGCAATGCTCACCGCCGGGTTCAGGTGCGCGCCGGAAATCCCGGCGGTCAGGTAGATCGCCATGCTCACGCCGATCCCCCAGATGATGCTGATTTCCCAGAGGCCGAAGCTGGCACCCGCGACTTTGAGCGCGGCCACGCAGCCGGTGCCGAAGAAGATCAGCAGCGCGGTGCCGAAGAATTCCGCCAGGCATTGGCTGGATAACGTCGGTTGTTGTAGAGCAGTCGTCATTCGATACCTCGGTTCTTGTTGTTGTGAGGCGCAGTGAGCGCTCGACGGAAAGCCCGGCGGAAATCCCCATTTCCGGTCAGGCGGGGGGTGGACATGCACCTTATAAGGGCAACTATATTCAGAAACGAAAAAATATAGACAAGAAACGCTGATGTCAAAGGTCGAAAGCGAACCATGATTCATAAACTGACTGGCGGCCCACTGGTCGTCCGGGCCTTGTCCTACAAGCCGATGGTTGTATGTAGGGATTTGTCCTACAGTAGCCAGCGAATCGAAACCGAACATCGCTGTTGGAGCCCTGCATGACCCCTGCCCTGGATCTGTTGAAGAAGGTGCGCGCCGAACATCGCATTCACAGTTACGAACACGACCCCAAAGCCGCCTCCTACGGCCTGGAGGCGGCTGAAAAGCTGAATTTGAATCCGCAGCAGGTGTTCAAGACGCTGCTGGCGGCAACCGAGAAGGGCGAATTGCTGGTGGCGGTGGTACCGGTGGTGGGGACGCTGGACCTGAAGGCCCTGGCACAGGCTGCCGGGGCGAAGAAGTGCGAAATGGCGGATCCGGCGGCGGCGCAGCGTTCAACCGGCTACCTGGTTGGGGGAATCAGCCCACTTGGTCAGAAGAAACGTCTGAGGACTTTTATCGATAAATCCGCAGAGGATTTTCCGACCATCCACGTCAGTGCCGGGCGTAGGGGGTTAGAAGTGGAACTGGCGGCGGGGGTGCTGGCGGAGCATACCCAAGGGAAGTTTGCGGCGATCGGGAAAGAATAGAAGCGTGAGCGTTGTGCTATCCCTGTGGGAGCTGGCTTGCCAGCGATTTGGCCAGACCTGACAACATCATTGTTCAGGCCGGCCTCATCGCTGGCAAGCCAGCTCCCACAGGGACCGAGTCAGCTTGAACTGTACCGGCGAACGCCGTTCTCGCCGGCAGGCAGCCTGGCCTCGACGCTACCCGACGCCGCAAACAGCACTAGGTGATCCGCCGCCACCGAGATCCCCACCTCCTGGCCAATCTGGTAATCCAGATGGCTCGGGAAGATCGCCTCCAGCTGCGTGCCGGTAGCCAGTTGCAGCCGGTACAGGGTCGAAGCCCCCTGGAAACTCTTGCCGATGACCTGCGCGTTCAGCGCGTTCCCGGGGGCATGCACGATATCGTCAGGCCGCAGCAGCACATCCACCGCGCTACCCACCGGCAGGGTATAGGCGCGATTGCCACGCAACTCACCCAGTTCGGTCTGCACGGTTTCCGGGCTGAGCAACTGGCCGCGGATGAAGTAACCCTGGCCGATGAAGCTGGCCACGAACGGCGTGGCCGGCTCGTGATAAAGGTTGTAGGGCGTATCCCATTGCTCCAGCCGGCCTTCCTTGAACACGCCGACATGGTCGCTGACGGCAAAGGCCTCCTCCTGGTCATGGGTGACCAGGATCGCGCTGGTGCCGCGGCTCTTGAGGATGTCGCGAACCTCATGGCTGAGGCGCCGGCGCAGTTCGACGTCGAGGTTGGAGAAGGGTTCGTCGAGGAGCAGCAACTGCGGCTCTGGCGCCAGGGCGCGAGCCAGGGCGACCCGTTGCTGCTGGCCGCCGGACAGTTCATGGGGGTAGCGCTCGCCAAGGCCGCCGAGCTTGACCAGTTCCAGCATCTCCTTGACCACGTCCTGCTGGCGCGGGTGCTTGCCGATGCCGAAGGCGACATTCTGCGCCACGGTCAGGTGCGGAAACAGGGCGTAGTCCTGGAACACCATGCCGATCCGGCGCTTTTCCGGGGCCAGGGTGAACCCTGCCCTGGAAATCACTTCGCCTGCCAGGCTGATTTCGCCGTCATGCACCGGCTCGAAGCCGGCGATGGCGCGCAGGGTGGTGGTCTTGCCGCACCCCGAGGAGCCCAGCAGGCAACCGATGTCGCCGGCATTGAGGTGAAGGTTGAGGTTCTGGACGATGCGCGCCTCGCCATAGCCGCAGGCGAGGTTGCGCAGGTTGAGCAACAGAGGCTGACTCATGCGTGGTGATAGGCCGGTTCGACAAGAAATTCGAGAAGTGCCTTCTGGGCATGCAGGCGGTTTTCGGCCTGGTCCCAGGCAACGGCACGCGGGTCGTCGAGCACGTCCATGCTGATCTCCTCGCCGCGGTGGGCGGGCAGGCAGTGCATGAACAGTACGTCGGCAGCGGCCAGGTCGAGCAGTTCGCGGGTTACCTGGTACGGCGCGAAATGCTCCAGGCGGCGGGCGGTTTCGTCTTCCTGGCCCATGGAGGTCCAGACGTCGGTGCTGACCAGGTGGGCGCCGCGCACGGCGTCTTTCGGATCGCGGACGATCTGCACGCGGTCACCGGCCTGGGCGACGAAGCGCGGATCCGGCTCGTAGCCTTCCGGGCAGGCAACGCGCAACTGGAAGTCGAACTGGATGGCCGCTTCTATATAGCTGTTGCACATGTTGTTGCCGTCGCCGATCCAGGCCACGGTCTTGCCCTGGATCGAGCCGCGGTGCTCGAGGAAGGTCTGCATGTCGGCCAGCAACTGGCACGGGTGCAGGTCGTCGGACAGGCCGTTGATCACCGGCACGCGGGAGTTGGCGGCGAATTCGGTCAGGGTGCTGTGGGCAAAGGTGCGGATCATCACGGCATCGAGCATGCGCGACATGACGATGGCGCAGTCGCCGATCGGCTCGCCGCGGCCCAGCTGGGTGTCGCGCGGGGAGAGGAAGATCGCCTGGCCGCCAAGCTGGATCATGCCGGCCTCGAAGGACAGCCGGGTACGCGTCGAGGACTTCTCGAAGATCATGCCCAGCACGCGGTTTTTCAGGGGCTCGAAGAGTACGCCGCGGTTACGCAGGTCTTTCAGCTCGATCCCTCGGCGGATCACACTGACCAGTTCATCGGCGGTGAAATCCATCAGGGAGAGAAAGTGCCTAGCGCTCATCATTGACTACCTTTTTGCAACAGACCGCAGATCAGCCAATACCGGTTTTCGGAAACACGGATGAGACCTGCGGCGTAAGCCGCACGGGGCGACGAAATAGGGGAAGGCGCAATACTATAATTAAATGTCGCGTCTTACCAAGTGGGGGCTGCCTCGACGGTCTTGGTCGAATACAACGCGTGCCGTCTGTCTGCTCCTTTTTCAAGAGCAAGGGAGCTTTTTACACTGCCCCGGAAGGACTTTGCAACGCAAGGACGGGGCTTTGTCGGCCTCCTGGGACCATCGTCCAGGCTGATGGCGGAGAATTCACCGGGCGAAGATCGCTGGCGGCGTGATGGGACCGGGGCCATAGTCGGGGACGGCACTCCCCCCGATCCAGAACAAGAGGCGGCCATGACCAAGACCGTGCACCACCGAGCCTGTCACCTGTGCGAGGCCATCTGCGGCCTGACCTTCGAACTCGACACCGACGACAGCGGCGCGCCGCGCATCGCCTCGATCAAGGGCGATCCCCAGGACGGTTTCAGCCGCGGGCATATCTGCCCCAAGGCGGTGGCCCTGCAGGATATCCAGAATGATCCCAACCGCCTGCGCGGCCCGGTCGTACGGGTTGGCGAGCAATGGATTCCAATCCCTTGGGACGAAGCCTTCGAGCTGGCTGCGCGCAAGCTTCACGAAATCCAGCTGCGCCACGGACAGAACGCCGTGGCGGTGTACCAGGGCAATCCCAGCGTGCACAACTATGGGTTGATGACCCACAGCAACTACTTTCTCGGCCTGCTGAAAACCCGCAACCGCTTTTCCGCGACCTCCGTCGACCAGTTGCCCCATCACCTGACCAGCTACCTGATGTACGGCCACGGCCTGCTGCTGCCCATCCCGGATATCGACCACACCGACTTCATGCTGATCCTCGGCGGCAACCCGCTGGCGTCCAATGGCAGCATCATGACCGTGCCGGATGTCGAGAAGCGTCTGAAAGCCTTGCAGGCCCGTGGCGGCAAGCTGGTAGTCGTCGACCCGCGGCGCAGCGAGACGGCGGCCATGGCCGACCAGCACCTGTTCGTCCGTCCGGGCGGTGATGCGGCGTTGCTTTGCGGGCTGCTCAATACGCTGTTCGAAGAAGGGCTGGCCCGTGCCAGCCATCTGCCGGTCAGCGGCCTTGATGAGGTACGGGCTGCGTTGCAACCGTTTACCCCGGAAGTGATGAGCCTGCTGTGCGGTATCGACGCGAGCCTGATACGCCAGCTCGCGCGGGATTTCGCCGCAGCCGACAAGGCGGTCTGCTACGGACGCATGGGCGTGTCCACCCAGGCCTTCGGCACGCTGTGCCAGTGGTTGGTGCAACTGATCAATCTGGTCAGCGGCAATCTCGACAGGGTCGGCGGCGCGCTGTGCACCGAGCCTGCGGTGGACCTGGTGGCATCCACCGGCGGCGGGCATTTCAATGTCTGGCAAAGCCGGGTATCCGGACTGCCGGAATACGGCGGCGAGTTGCCGGTTGCAGCCCTGGCCGAGGAAATGCTCACCGAAGGCGAGGGGCAGGTGCGTGCCCTGGTCACGGTGGCCGGCAACCCGGTGCTGTCGACGCCCAATGGCCGACAACTGGAGCAGGCGCTGGACGGGCTGGAGTTCATGCTCAGCGTCGATCTGTATATCAACGAGACAACGCGTTATGCCGATCTCATCCTGCCATCCACCTCGGCACTGGAAAACGATCACTACGACACCACCTTCAACCTGTTCGCGGTGCGTAACGTCACTCGCTTCAACCGGGCCATCCTGCCCAAGCCGCAAGGGGCGCTGCACGATTGGGAAATCTTCGTTGGCCTGGCCGAGGCCTTTGCGCGTATCGCCGGCAAACCGCTGAAACCGACCATCCCTCCGGCGCACATGATCGACATGGGGCTGCGTGGTGGGCGCTATGGTGAAGGCTCGCCATACGACCTGTCGTTGAAAACCCTTGACCAGCATCCACACGGCATCGATCTCGGGCCGTTGCAGCCAAACCTGGCGTCGCGGCTCAAGACCGAGAGCAAGGCCATCGAAGCGGCGCCTGCTGCGCTACTGGCCGACCTCCAGCGCTTCGCCGCACAACAGCCGCCAAGTGCTGCGCAACTGCTGCTCATCGGACGCCGGCATGTGCGCAGCAACAACTCCTGGATGCACAACTTCCATCGGCTGGTCAAAGGCAAGCCGCGTCATCAATTGCTGATGCACCCTCAGGATCTCGCTGGACGTCAATTGCAGGATGGCCAGCGTGTGCGTGTAACCTCGCGGGTCGGCAGCATCGAGGTGGAGGTCATGGCCAGCAGCGACATGATGCCCGGGGTGGTCAGTCTTCCCCATGGTTTCGGTCATGCCCGTCCGGGGGTACTGCTCGATATCGCCAGTACCCAGCTCGGCGCCAGCGCCAACGACCTGACGGATGATCGATTGATCGATGCGCTTTCGGGCAACGCGGTGCTCAATGGCGTGCCGGTGGAAGTGGTTGCCGCTTGATCGTCGGCAATGCCGAGCGTCGTGCACGGCTTTCCGATACAATGCGCCACCGTGCCGACAAACCAGGTCGGAAAGTCCAGCCGAGGTGCTTCATGGATATCATCGAAACAATCAAAGAGCAGATCGCTAACAACACCATTCTGCTGTACATGAAAGGCTCGCCGAATGCGCCGCAGTGCGGTTTCTCGGCAAAGGCGGCGCAAGCCGTGATGGGTTGCGGCGAGAAGTTCGCCTACGTCGACATCCTGCAGAACCCGGAAATCCGTGCCAACCTGCCGAAGTACGCCAACTGGCCGACCTTCCCGCAACTGTGGGTGGCGGGTGAGCTGGTCGGCGGCAGTGACATCATGGCCGAAATGTTCGAGAAGGGTGAGCTGCAGACCTTGATCAAGGACGCAGCTGCCAAGGCCAAGGCTTCCGAAGCCTGATAGCCTGCCGATAGCAAAAAGCCCCGCGAATGCGGGGCTTTTTCATTTCAAATGGCGGTTCACCACATACCTTGTGGGAGCGGGTTCACCCGCGATTGCGGTGGTGAATTCCCCGACGCAATCGCGGGTGAACCCGCTCCCACAGGGCTGCATGAGCACAACGAATGGGCAAGAAAAAGCGTGCAGCCCCTCACTCACCCATCTGCGACTGCAGGTAGTTCTCCAGCCCGACCTTGTCGATCAGGCCCAGTTGGGTTTCCAGCCAGTCGATATGCTCTTCCTCGGATTCGAGGATGTCTTCCAGCAGCTCACGGCTGCCGAAGTCGCCAACGGTCTCGCAGTGGGCGATTGCCGCTTTCAGGTCGATCAGGCCTTTCTGCTCGATCTTCAGGTCGCATTCCAGCATCTCACGGGTGTGCTCGCCGATGAGCAGCTTGCCCAGGTCCTGGACATTGGGGATGCCTTCGAGGAAAAGAATCCGCTTGATCAGCTTGTCGGCGTGCTTCATCTCGTCGATGGATTCTTTGTATTCGTGCTTGCCGAGCTTATCCAGACCCCAGTCTTCATACATGCGCGCATGCAGGAAATATTGGTTGATCGCGACCAGCTCGTTTCCGAGGATCTTGTTGAGATGCTGGATGACGCTTACGTCGCCTTTCATGGTGGGGTCCCGCCCTGTCTATGTGCCAATAACCGCGAGTGTGAGCCGGGCAGGTATGCATGTCAAACCTAAGCTATTGAATAATAAGTGAAATTTAATAGGAATAAGAATGTTTGTATTCCTCGTTTTAACGCTAACTAATTGAATTTCGGGCATAAAAAAACCGGACACGAGGTCCGGTTCTTTATAAACGGGGAAAAACAAATTTTCATGCTGCGGTGAATTCCACCGGGTAGGGCAGGGCGGCCGCCTGGCTGACCTGGATTTCGGTCAGGGTCTCGCGTACCACCTGCTTGGCAACGCATGCGCATTTGCCGCACTGGCTTGCCACGTTGGTGGCGGCGCGTACTTCCTTGTAGCTACAGCATCCTTCATAGATCGCATCGCGGATCTGTCCGTCGGTTACACCAACACAAAGACACACATACATAGAAAGAAGACCATCAGGCGTTAGGCTCGAATGCAGTGAAGCCTAATGGTAATGAGAATGCTTGTCAAAACTCTTTCTCAAAGATGCAGGGCAGAGCGACCGCCGGTAGGAAATCAGTCCATTGGCCATGACTCGGCGTGCCGCCCGAGGCCGTGTATGATGCTCAACCCGTGTCAGAAGGTTGCGGCCTTCTGCGTAGTCAGTTTCCAAACACCATCAGGAGATATCGAATGAGCGTGCTCGTTGGCAAAAAAGCCCCGGACTTCACCGTTGCCGCCGTACTGGGCAATGGCGAAATCGTCGACAGCTTCAACCTGGCTTCCGCTATCAAGGGCAAGTACGGCCTGGTGTTCTTCTACCCACTGGACTTCACCTTCGTCTGCCCGTCCGAGCTGATCGCCCTGGACCACCGCATTCCTGAGTTCCAGGCGCGCAACGTCGAAGTCATCGGCGTTTCGATCGACTCGCACTTCACCCACAACGCCTGGCGCAACACCCCGGTCAACAACGGCGGTATCGGCCCGGTCAAGTACACTCTGGCCGCCGACATCTCCCACGAGATCTGCAAGGCCTACGACGTTGAATCCGAAGGTGGCGTAGCCTTCCGTGGCGCCTTCCTGATCGACACCAATGGCGTGGTTCGCTCGCAGATCGTCAACGACCTGCCGCTGGGCCGCAACATGGACGAACTGCTGCGCCTGGTCGATGCCCTGCAATTCCATGAAGAGCACGGCGAAGTCTGCCCTGCCAACTGGAAAAAAGGCGACAAGGGCATGACCGCTTCGCCAGAAGGCGTTGCTGCCTACCTGAGCGAGAACGCTGGCAAGCTGTAATTTCGCCAGACACAAAAAAACCGGCCTTTCATCGGCCGGTTTTTTTGTGCCTGCACATTCCACTCAATCGTGGAAATCGTGCCAGCCGCCCATTTCCTTCCAGCGGTTGACGATGCCGCAGAACAGCTCGGCGGTCTTCTCCGTGTCGTAGCGGGCGGAATGCGCCTCACGGCCGTCGAAGTCGATGTCGGCGCTCTGGCAGGCCCGCGCCAGCACAGTCTGGCCATAGGCGAGGCCGGCCAGGGTGGCGGTGTCGAAGCTGGAGAAGGGGTGGAACGGATTGCGCTTGAGATCGTTGCGCGCCACTGCGGCGTTCAGGAACCCGAGGTCGAAGCTGCTGTTGTGGCCGACCAGGATCGCCCGCTTGCAGCCGTTGGCCTTCAGCGCCTTGCGCACGCCGCGGAAGATATCGGTCAGTGCCGATTCCTCGCTGACTGCCATGCGCAGCGGATGGTCGAGCTTGATCCCGGTGAACTCGAGGGCCGCCTGCTCGATGTTGGCACCCTCGAACGGCTCGACGCGGAAGAAATAGGTGTGTTCCGGGAACAGAAAGCCCTTTTCATCCATGCCGATGGTAACGGCGGCGATTTCCAGCAGTGCGTCGGTGGCAGCATTGAAGCCACCGGTCTCGACGTCCACCACTACCGGCAGATAGCCGCGGAAACGCTGCGCCATCGGGTGGCGCGAACCACCGCCGCCCAGACCTTCCTGGTCGTCGTCGAACTGATCGTCGCTCACTTGCTTTCCTCCAGCAGGCGCCAGCGCAGTTGCTCACCGGCGCGCAGCGGAACCACGGTGTTGTCGCCGAATGGCAGGCTGTCCGGGGCGGTCCAGTCCTCGCGGACCAGGGTAATGGTCTCGGTGTTGGCAGGCAGGCCATAGAACGCCGGGCCGTGCAGGCTGGCGAAGCCTTCCAGCTTGTCCAGGGCATTGCGTTGCTCGAACGCTTCGGCGTACAGCTCGATCGCAGCAAAGGCGGTGTAGCAACCGGCGCAGCCGCAGGCCGCTTCCTTGGCATGACGGGCGTGGGGCGCCGAGTCGGTGCCGAGGAAGAACTTCGGGTTGCCGCTGGTGGCCGCGTCCAGAAGGGCGATCTGGTGGGTGTTGCGCTTGAGGATCGGCAGGCAATAGAAGTGCGGGCGGATACCGCCGACCAGCATGTGGTTGCGGTTGTACAGCAGGTGCTGTGCGGTGATGGTCGCGCCGACGTTGGCCGGCGCTTCCTTGACGAACTGCGCGGCCTCGGCGGTGGTGATATGTTCGAACACCACTTTCAGGGTCGGGAAACGCTCGACCACACGACGCAGGTGCTCGTCGATGAACAGCTTCTCGCGGTCGAACACGTCGATCTCGCCACGGGTCACTTCACCGTGGACCAGCAGGAGCATGCCGACTTCGGCCATGGCTTCCAGTGCCGGGAAGATCTTGTCGATGCTGGTGACACCGGAATCGGAGTTGGTGGTCGCGCCGGCCGGATACAGCTTGGCGGCGTAGACGAAACCGCTGGCCTTGGCCGCACGGATATCTTCCGGCTGGGTACGGTCGGTGAGGTACAGGACCATCAACGGCTCGAACGGGCTACCCGCCGGGCGCGCATCGAGGATGCGCTGGCGATAGGCACCGGCTTCGTCGGCATTGCGCACCGGCGGCACCAGGTTGGGCATGATGATGGCGCGGGCGAAGGTGCGCGCCACGTCCCGGACGGTATGAGGCAGCACGGCTCCATCGCGAAGATGGATGTGCCAGTCGTCGGGACGCAGGAGGGTCAGGCGATCGGACATTGGGGTTTCCAGGCGGTTCGAACTCTGGGCGAATGCTACCGGAAAAGCCTTCCCCGAGCACTCGCTATCAAGTTTTGCCGCAGGCGTCCGATAGCCTGCTGGTAAGTGATGGAATTTTGTGGAGCCGCCCGTGCGCCAGCGTTATATAGCCCTGCTCAGTCTGTTCGCCAGCTTTCCGGTGGCCGCCCTCACGTTCCAGACGCGAGTGGAAAATATCGAATGGAAGGTCGAAGGCGATCAGTTCGAGTGCCGCCTGATCCAGCCCATTGCCGATTTCGGCACGGGCGAGTTCGTGCGCCGCGCCGGTGAACAGGCGACCTTCCGCCTGCGCTCGGGCAACAACATGCTCGGCAGCGGCTCGGCGACCTTGCTGGCCGCCGCCGCACCCTGGCAGCCGGGGCGCGGTGACATCAACCTCGGCTCGATCCGCATGGCCCGCAGCGGCGTGCTGTTCAACAGCTCCCAGGGCCAGGCCAGCCGCCTGATCAATGGCCTGATGGACGGGCGCAGCACGGTGATCCGCAACTATGCCGGCGAAGGCGGGCAGGTCATGGAAGTGCATCTGTTGCCGGTCCGGTTCACCAAGGCCTACGCCGATTACCAGGCCTGTTCGGCCAAGCTGCTGCCGATGAACTTCGACCAGATCCGCCAGGCGCGAATCGGTTTCCCGGGCAACGGCATCGACCTGGATGCCGACGCCCGTGCGCGCCTCGACGTGATCCTCGATTTCCTCAAGGCCGACCCGACCGTCAACCATATCGAACTGGACGGACATTCCGACAACAGCGGTAACCGCCTGACCAACCGCGACCTGTCGCGCCGGCGTGCCCTGGCGGTGCAGGAATACCTCAAGGCCCACGGCGTGCCGGAAGAGCACATCGTGGTGCGTTTCCACGGCGAGCGTTATCCGCTGGCGGCCAACAACTCCGCAGCCAACCGTGCGCGCAACCGGCGCGTGAACATCCAGCTCGACCGCGTTGCACCAGTCGAAAAACCGGTCGCGGAAAAGCCGGCGGATCCGCTGATTCCCGCGGCTTCGACGCCGGCCGCCGCGCCGGCGACTCCTGCGGCGCCGACGAGTCCGGCGGCCCAGGCACAGCCCGGCAAACCTGCGCCGAAGTCCTGAGCGCGACCGCCCGTCGCGCCCACGACAGTTCCTGTCGCTTTGTCGTCACAAGCTGTCGCCCCACTGTAAATTCAAGCCGGAGAGCGGTAGAATCCGGGGTTTTCCGTACAACCCCGTGGAGTGATGGCATGGCGGACGTAAAAAAGGTCGTACTGGCGTATTCCGGCGGCC
Organism: Pseudomonas bharatica; assembly: GCF_048586865.1. Classification (NCBI taxonomy): domain Bacteria; kingdom Pseudomonadati; phylum Pseudomonadota; class Gammaproteobacteria; order Pseudomonadales; family Pseudomonadaceae; genus Pseudomonas; species Pseudomonas bharatica. The sequence continues at coordinate 15,848 of NZ_JBMAWR010000022.1, forward strand.
TTGATACTTCGGTGATTCTCAAGTGGCTGCAGGATACCTACAACTGTGAGGTGGTGACGTTCACCGCTGACCTGGGGCAGGGCGAGGAGGTCGAGCCGGCCCGTGCCAAGGCACAGGCCATGGGCGTGAAAGAGATCTACATCGATGACCTGCGCGAAGAGTTCGTCCGAGACTTCGTGTTCCCGATGTTCCGCGCCAACACCGTCTACGAAGGCGAGTACCTGCTCGGTACCTCCATCGCCCGTCCGCTGATCGCCAAGCGCCTGATCGAAATCGCCAACGAAACCGGCGCCGACGCCATTTCCCACGGTGCTACCGGCAAGGGCAACGACCAGGTCCGCTTCGAGCTGGGCGCCTACGCGCTGAAGCCGGGCGTCAAGGTCATCGCGCCGTGGCGCGAGTGGGACCTGCTGTCCCGCGAGAAGCTGATGGACTACGCCGAGAAGCACGGCATCCCGATCGAGCGCCACGGCAAGAAGAAGTCGCCGTACTCGATGGACGCCAACCTGCTGCACATCTCCTACGAAGGCGGTGTCCTGGAAGATACCTGGACCGAGCACGAGGAAGACATGTGGCGCTGGAGCGTTTCCCCGGAAAACGCCCCGGACCAGGCTACCTACCTTGAACTGACCTACCGCAACGGCGACATCGTTGCCATCGACGGCGTCGAGATGACCCCGGCCACCGTACTCGCCGAGCTGAACCGCATCGGCGGCGCCAACGGCATCGGTCGCCTGGACATCGTCGAGAACCGCTACGTCGGCATGAAGTCCCGCGGCTGCTACGAGACGCCCGGCGGCACCATCATGCTCAAGGCTCACCGCGCCATCGAGTCGATCACCCTGGACCGCGAAGTCGCTCACCTGAAAGATGAGCTGATGCCAAAGTACGCCAGCCTGATCTACACCGGCTACTGGTGGAGCCCTGAGCGCCTGATGCTGCAACAGATGATCGACGCCTCCCAGGTCAATGTGAACGGCGTGGTTCGCCTGAAGCTGTACAAGGGCAACGTCATCGTCACCGGCCGCAAGTCCGACGACTCGCTGTTCGACGCCAATATCGCCACCTTCGAAGAAGACGGCGGAGCGTACAACCAGGCTGACGCAGCCGGCTTCATCAAGCTCAACGCCCTGCGTATGCGCATTGCTGCGAGCAAGGGCCGTTCGCCGCTCTGATTTGCCACTGCGATACGAAGAACCCGGCATTCATTGCCGGGTTTTTTTATGTCCGGCCGCCGGGGAAGATTTCGGCGAACGTTCGGTGACGATGCTGACCCGGGTACCCCGTTCTACGTTATGCATGATTACGCCGCCGGCGCGGGGTTTGCGCAGGACGTGGCGGGCGACGACTTCCAGCAAGGCCTGTGCATCCGGGCCGGAAAGCACAACGGTGGAGTATTCCCGGCTGTGTGAAAACGCAAGTGCAAGTGTCGGAGAAGTTTGAGGCGGAGAAGTTTTTTCCGACAAGTCCGCTGCCAGCATGTCGCTTTCCGCATAATGACTTTCGCTGCCGGCGTCCTCGGGGCCGTAGAGACTTTTGGTATTGAAGTTCAGGGTCAGGAAGAACAGCACTGTCAGAAACGGTGGAAAACCCACGAGGAACCAGGTGTAGATACCTTGGCTGCTTTCATCCAGAAACGGTAAGGACGCCAGGGCCGATGCTTCGATGATTCCGGCGAAGATGGCGATGATGGTCAGGGGGCTCTTCGGTTCTGGACTGCTCATGGGCCTGGTCTCTGTTTCGCGGTCTTCAGCTGCGTATCGGCGCGGGAAATGGGAAGGGTGCACGCAGTGTGCAACGCAATGGATCCATGCATCAGGGGGTGAAGGCTCTGGATGGAGCATTGCTTCCATGGGTGACGGCCGCGAGGCGCATGAATGATGCAAAGGCATTCAGACTTATTTCAGGGGTATTAAGGACATTTCCTTCATATGATCAGCCACTATTCTTAGCGATATTTTCGACCTCCCCGGCTAGCATCGTTATATGCCTATTTAATGCAAATAAGGCGCGAAGTTGTTTTCAAATACATTGCCTGTAGGAAATATCCGTAGGGTTTTTCCTTTATTCGGGTAGTCCCTTTCTGAGCGTGCACATGCGTGTCGCAGTGATCATGCATTGCTTCTACCGACTGGGCTATTGTGCGGGCTTCTAATAAGTCGAATAGTTTAAGAACGGATCTTGCCCATGAATAAAGTGCTGATCGTCGATGACCATCCTGTCATTCGCTTGGCCGTGCGCATGCTGATGGACCGGCATGGTTATGAAGTGATTGGGGAAACGGACAACGGCGTCGATGCGTTGCAACTGGCCCGGGAGCATCTTCCGGATATCGTCATTCTCGACATAGGGATTCCCAAGCTCGACGGCCTGGAGGTCATAGGCCGGCTGACGGCCAACGGTATCGTGATCAAGGTGCTGGTCCTCACCTCCCAGGCACCCGGGCATTTTTCCATGCGCTGCATGCAGGCCGGCGCTGCCGGATACGTCTGCAAGCAACAGGACCTGACCGAACTGCTCAGCGCCATCAAGGCCGTGCTGTCCGGGTACAGCTACTTCCCCAACCAGGCATTGCACTCGGTGCGGACCAACCTTGGCGGTTCCAGCGAGGCGGATATGGTCGGACGCCTGTCGGGGCGGGAAATGATGGTTCTGCAACAACTGGCGAAAGGAAAGTCCAACAAGGAAATCGCCGACGGCATGTTCCTCAGCAACAAGACCGTCAGTACCTACAAGACCCGACTGTTACTCAAGCTCAATGCCCGCTCCCTCGTCGACCTGATCGAACTGGCACAGCGCAACGGCCTGGTCTGATTCCGGCCCGCAATGCAAAAAGCCTCCGCTTTCACAGGAGGCTTTCGTGTTTTCGGACCATGGCGTTTCAAAGATCGAAGTCGTAATCAGCCAGTTGTCTTTGCAGGCGGCGTTCTTCAAGCAGGTTATCGATGGTGCGGCGCTTGCTCAGGTTGGTCTTGGCGACAAGCGCCGGGTTTTCCGCAACGAACTCTTCGGCTACCGGGGCGTCGTCGTCGATATCCAGGTCTTCTTTATCAGTGCTCATGTGTCACTCCGTTCCAAGAGGGCCGTTGGCGCCCCTTATATCGATATTCCAGAGACTGGTAAAAAAGATTTTTTCAATCGGAACGGCTGGTTTTTCCTATTTCTTCAATCGTCGCAGGTCTTGTGCTTGTACTCGCACAAGTCTTCGATTCGACAACTGCCACAACGGGGCTTGCGCGCCTGGCAAACATAGCGTCCGTGCAGTATCAGCCAATGATGGGCATCCAGCAGATAGGCCTTGGGCACGAACTTGAGAAGCGCTTTTTCCACTTCCACCACGTTCTTGCCCGGGGCGATACCGGTGCGATTGCTGACACGGAAGATGTGGGTGTCCACCGCCATGGCCAGTTGGCGGAAGGCGGTATTGAGCACCACGTTGGCGGTTTTGCGTCCTACGCCCGGGAGCGCTTCCAGCGCCTCGCGGGTTTGTGGTACCTCGCCACCGTGCTGTTCGACGAGGATGCGACAGGTTTCGATAACGTTCTTTGCCTTGCTGTTGTACAGGCCGATGGTCTTTATGTATTCCGACAGCCCTTCCACACCGAGGGCATGAATGGCCGCTGGGGTATTGGCCACGGGGAAGAGTTTTGCCGTGGCCTTGTTGACCCCGACGTCGGTGGCCTGGGCCGAGAGAATCACGGCAATTAGCAGCTCGAACGGCGAACTGTAGGCCAGTTCCGTTTTCGGTTCGGGGTTGTCTTCGTGCAGCCTGCGAAAAATCTCCAGGCGTTTGGTGGCATTCATCTGTCAGCGGTTTCCTTCACGGTCGGAGCGGCCTGTTTTGGACAGGCTCGTTTGATCAAGGCCAGCAGCAAGCCGAGCAGCAACAGCGCTCCCGGTGCCAGGCTGGCGAGGTGCAGGGCGCCGCTGGCGAGCAACTCGCGGCAGGCACCGAGCAGCAGAAAAAGGCTGCCGTAGCCGGCCAGCAGCAGCGCCAGGCGACGCCACTGGCCAGGCGAACCGAGGCTCTGCTCGACCAGCAGGCAGGACACGGCGATCAATTCCGGATAGATACCCAAGGCCTGGCGCAGTTCCAGCGCCCAGGCGTGCAGGGCCAGGGTCTGGCAGGTCACCACGGCGGCGGCGAGCAGTATGCTGGCGATCACCGCGCAGGTTGCATCCAGTTGCCGACGCAGCGGCGTCATCAGGGCCCGGTGCACGACAATGGCCACGACGCTCAGCGCTGCCATGGTCGCGGCCTGCAGTAGCGTCTGGCTTGCACCCAGCAGTGGTGCCAGGCTCAGGGCGGCCAGCGAGAATCCATTCATGGGGCTATTCATGGGGCTGGGTCTCCTTTCAGCCATTGCGGCGCATGCTGGTCGAAGTAGCGCAAGGCGTCCTGGATCGCGTGGATAACGGCGCGGGAGGTGATGCTCGCGCCGGCCAACTGATCGAACTGGCCATTATCGCGTTTCAGCGCCCAGGCGCTGTCCGGTGTATTGCCCTGGCCGTGGCCGTTGAAGCCCTGCAGCCAGGTATTGCCCGGCTCTGCGATGCGGGCGCCCAGGCCTGGGGTTTCCTGCTGTTGCAGCACGCGACTGGCGATCACCCGGCCGTCGCGGTCGATGGCGATCAGCAGGTCGACCGGCCCGGCGTAGCCCGGGAATCGGCTGAGCAGCAGCACCGCGCTGGAGCGGCCATGCAAGGTGGCAAGGTAGCCGGCCTGAATGCGGCTATGGGCCAGGTCCGGATCCGGCAGGGCGATCGGCTGCTGCAGTGGCTGGTTGTCATAGCTCGTATCTGGCAATACCGCGAGCCAGGCCCGGGCCTGTCGATCCTTTTCGGCAGCGGCAATCAGCGGCGCGCAGTAGTGCTGCCAGGCGATGCTGGCGCCTGCGCTGATCAGCGCCAGCAGGCCCACGACAAGCGGTCCGCGCAGGTTCATGCCGTCTCCGGACGTCGCTGTTGTGCCCAGCGATCCAGCGCCGGCACGCAGAGGTTCATCAGCAGCACCGCGAACGCTGCGCCATCGGGGTAGTTGCCCCAGGTGCGGATCAGGTAGGTCAACACACCCACCATTGCGCCGAACACCAGCCGGCCCCACGGGGTTTTCGGCCCGCTGACCGGCTCGGTAACGATGAAGAACGCGCTGAGCATGGTCGAACCTGCCAGCAGGTGCAAAAGTGGCGAACCGTTGGAGTCCGACCCTGAACCGTTCCAGCACAGCAGGCTAATGAGGAACAGGCTGCCGAGCATCGCCACGGGCGCCTGCCAACTGATCACCTTGCGTTGCAGCAGGAACAGCCCACCGGCGAGAAACGCCAGGCTGGCCCATTCGCTGCCGCGCCCGGCCAGGTGGCCGAAGCCGGGATGGCTGGCGAACAACTCGTCGATGGTCAGGCTGCGGTTCTGCCGCAGGCCGTCCAGCACCGTGGCCTGGGCCCAGGCATCCGGCCGTTCGGCAACCCCCGACAGTGCCTGCAAGGCATGACCGAGGTCCAGCGCCTGGGGTGCAGGCCAATGGGTCATCGGTACGGGAAACGACAGCAACACCACGGCGTAGCCAAGCATTGCCGGGTTGAATGGATTGCGCCCGACCCCGCCATACAGTTGCTTGCCCAGGGCTATGGCGCTGCCCGCCGCGATCACCGGTATCCACCAGGGCGCATAGGCGGGCAGGGCGACGGCCAGCAGGCAGGCGCTGACCAGCGCACTGCCATCGTTCAGCGCGGGCAGCACAAGGCGTCCGCGCAGGCGCAGCAGTGCGGCCTCGGTCAGCAAGGCGGAGGCGGCGCACAACAGCAGATTGCACAGCACGCCCCAGCCATATACCCAGAACAGCACCAGCACGCCGGGCAGGCAGGCCAGCAGCACCTGTTGCATGGCATCGCGCAGTCGCGGGTCGGTGTTCATGAGGCGAACAGTCCGTTGAAGCCAAGAAACGCCATGGCCATGATCCCGGCGCCCATCAGCTCGATGGGCAGTCCGCGAAAGGCCCTGGGAACATCTTCATGCTGGCTGCGCTGACGCAGATCGTCGAACAGGGCCAGCACCAGCCAGAACCCCAGGCCGCTGCCGAGGCCGACCATGGCGGCGTGCAGCACGCCTTGATGCTCGCCGCTCAGTTGCAGGCACAGGCCAAGCAATGCGGCGTTGCCGGTCAATAGCGGCTGAAGGTTGGTGAACGGCCAGCCCTTCAGCCAGCGTTGCAGGCCAGCGAGAATCGGCGCAGGGCCGAGCACGCAAAGCGGAAGGAAGACGAACAGGCGCAGGTAATCGAGTTGCAGGGGTTGCAGGGCGTAGCGGTAGAGTAACTGGCCTGAAACGCTGACCAGCAACATCGCTACCAGCGTCGCCAGGCCAAGTGCATGCACCTTGACGCGAAACGCGGACCTTGTGGGAGCGGGTTCACCCGCGATTACGGTTTTGAATCCACTACCGCAATCGCGGGTGAACCCGCTCCCACATGGGCCGCGTTCCTTGCGCAGCAGGGGATCGATCGCCAGCAGGTGCTGCAAGGCAACGTTATTGACCAGCGCGGCGCCGATCAGGGCGAGGATCAGTTCGGTCATGGCATCCGGCACCGACCATGCAATGAAAACGCCCCGGCGGTGAGGCCGGGGCGACGGGGTTACTTGATGCGCTGACCTGGCTTGGCACCGCTGTCAGGGCTCAGCAGGTAGATCTCTTCACCGCCAGGGCCGGCGGCCATGACCATGCCTTCGGAGACGCCGAAACGCATTTTCCGCGGTTTCAGGTTGGCGATCATCATGGTCAGGCGGCCTTCCAGGCTGGCCGGGTCCGGATAGGCCGACTTGATCCCGGAGAAGACGTTGCGCTGTTCGTCACCGATGTCCAGAGTCAGGCGCAGCAGCTTGTCGGCGCCCTCCACGGCCTCGGCCTTGACGATCAGGGCGACGCGCAGGTCCACTGCGGCGAAGGTATCGAAATCGATCTCCGGGGACAGCGGGTCCTTGGCCAGCTCGCCGTTGCCGGCTTGCGCCGCAGGGGCCTGGCTGGCGGCGAGATCTTCCTTCGAGGCTTCGACCATGGCTTCGACCTTGGCCATCTCGATGCGGGTCATCAGCGCCTTGAACGGGTTCAGCTTGTGGTTTTCCAGGCGGGTGAGGTGGTCGTTCCATGTCAGCGGGGCGACGTTCAGGAACGCCTCGGCCTCGGCGGCCAGCACCGGCAGGACCGGCTTGAGGAAGATCACCAGCTGGCGGAACAGGTTGATGCCCTGGGCGCAGATGGCCTGGACTTCGTCCTGCTTGCCTTCCTGCTTGTTCAGCGACCACGGCGCCTTGTCGGCGATCCAGGCGTTGGCACGGTCGGCCAGGGCCATGATCTCACGCATGGCGCGGGAGAAGTCACGGGCTTCATACGCGTCGGCGATCCCCGGGGCGGCGGCGAGGAAGGCCTCGGTCAGCTCCGGCGCGGCGTCGCCGGCAACCATCACGCCGTCGTTGCCCTTGTGGATGAAGCCGGCGCAGCGGCTGGCGATGTTGACCACCTTGCCGACCAGGTCGGAGTTGACCTTCTGCACGAAGTCCTCGAGGTTCAGGTCGAGGTCGTCGACACCACGGCCGAGCTTGGAGGCGTAGTAGTAACGCAGGTACTCCGGCGACAGATGATCCAGGTAGGTGCGCGCCTTGATGAAGGTCCCGCGGGACTTGGACATTTTCTGGCCGTTGACCGTCAGGTAGCCGTGCACGTTGATCGCGGTCGGTTTGCGGTAGCCGGCGCCCTGGAGCATGGCTGGCCAGAACAGTGCGTGGAAGTTGACGATGTCCTTGCCGATGAAGTGGTACAGCTCGGCGGTGGAATCCTTGTTCCAGAAGGCATCGAAGTCCAGTTCCGGGCGCCGCGCGCAGAGGTTCTTGAAGCTGGCCATGTAGCCGATCGGTGCGTCCAGCCAGACGTAGAAATACTTGCCTGGCTCGTCCGGGATCTCGAAGCCGAAGTACGGCGCATCGCGGGAAATGTCCCACTCCTGCAGGCCGGAATCCAGCCATTCGGCGAGCTTGTTGGCCACGGCGTCCTGCAGGGTGCCGCTGCGGGTCCACTCCTGGAGCATGGCCTGGAAGTCAGGCAGCTTGAAGAAGAAGTGCTGGGAGTCCTTGAGCACCGGGGTAGCGCCGGAAATCGCCGACTTGGGGTTCTTCAGCTCGGTCGGCGCGTAGGTGGCGCCACATTTCTCGCAGTTGTCGCCGTACTGGTCCTCGGCCGCGCATTTCGGGCAGGTGCCCTTGATGAAGCGGTCGGCCAGGAACATTTTCTTGTCCGGATCGAAATACTGGGTGACCGAGCGGGTGGCGATGTGGCCGGCGTCGCGCAGTGCCAGGTAGATCTGGCTGGACAGCTCGCGGTTTTCTTCGGCGTGGGTGGAATGGAAATTGTCGAAATCGACGAGGAAATCGGCGAAATCGCCAGCATGTTCCTTCTGCACACCATCGATCAGCTGTTCCGGAGTGATGCCTTCCTTTTCCGCGCGCAGCATGATCGCCGAGCCGTGTGCATCGTCAGCGCAGACGTAGATGCACTGGTTGCCACGGTGCTTCTGGAAACGCACCCACATGTCGGTCTGGATGTACTCGAGCATATGGCCAAGGTGGATGGAACCATTGGCATAGGGCAGGGCACTGGTAACGAGGATCTGGCGTGGCTCGGACATGGGGGCTCGGCTACTTAATTCGGCTATCAGGGGAAAAACGGTGATCGGCAACTATAAAGCGCCGGGAAATATATTTCACCCCGTGGGCGTCCCGGGGCGGACACACGGGTTAGCATAGCCGCCTGTTTCGATCAGTCTTTTATCGGGAGTCTCCATGAGCGCCGTCACTCGCGCAGCGGTTGAAGCCGTCCTTCGTCAATACACCGACCCTTACCTGAACCAGGACCCGGTCAGCGCCGGCTGCGTTCGCGCCATCGTGATCGAGGGCGACCGGGTTGGCGTGCTGTTGCAACTGGGCTACGCCGCCGGTCTGTTCAAGAATGGCTGGGCGCAGGTCCTGCAGACCGCCATCGAAGGGCTGGACGGCGTTGGCGCCGCCAAGGTGACCATCGACTGCGTGATCGAGCCGCACAAGGCCCAGGCGCAGATTCCCGGCCTCGCCAATGTGAAGAACATCATCGCCGTGGCCTCCGGCAAGGGCGGCGTGGGCAAATCCACCACCGCTGCCAACCTGGCCCTGGCCCTGGCCCGCGAAGGCGCGCGGGTCGGCATTCTCGACGCGGATATCTACGGCCCGAGCCAGGGGATCATGTTCGGCATCCCCGAGGGCACCCGGCCGCAGGTCAAGGAACAGAAGTGGTTCGTGCCGATCAAGGCCCATGGCGTGGAAGTCATGTCCATGGCGTTTCTCACCGATGACAACACGCCGATGGTCTGGCGCGGCCCCATGGTCTCCGGCGCATTGTTGCAACTGGTGACCCAGACCGCCTGGGACGACCTCGATTACCTGGTGATCGACATGCCGCCAGGTACCGGCGATATCCAGCTGACCCTGGCGCAGAAGGTCCCGGTGGCCGGCTCGGTGATCGTCACCACGCCCCAGGACCTGGCGCTGCTCGACGCCAGGAAAGGCGTGGAGATGTTCCGCAAGGTGAATATCCCGGTGCTGGGCGTCGTCGAGAACATGGCCGTGCATATCTGCTCGAACTGCGGGCACGCCGAGCATCTGTTCGGCGAAGGGGGGGGCGAGAAGCTGGCGGCGCAATACGGGGTCGAACTGCTGGCCTCGCTGCCGCTGTCGATGCTGATCCGCGAGCAGGCCGACAATGGCAAGCCGACCGCGATTGCCGAGCCCGAGAGCCAGATCGCCATGGTCTACCAGGAACTGGCCCGCTCGGTGGGCGCGCGGTTGGTGCTGCAAGAGGCGGCGGCGCCGGCGATGCCGAATATCACCATCAGCGACGACTGAGCCGTTCGGGCCCTATCGCTGGCAAGCCAGCTCCCACACGTGTGGGAGCTGGCTTGCCAGCGATAGGGCCAGTAGCCGCACCACAAAACCCAGGCATAAAAAAACCCGCCGGAAGGCGGGTTTTTTTGAACGCTATGAAAGCGAATCAGCAGAAGTTAGATAACTTCGACTTCTTCAGCTTGCATGCCTTTCTGGCCGCGGGTAGCGACGAAGGAAACCTGCTGGCCTTCTTTCAGGCTCTTGAAGCCGTCAGCCTTGATGGCTTTGAAGTGTACGAACAGGTCGTCACCGGATTGTGGGGTGATGAAGCCGAAGCCTTTCTCATCGTTGAACCACTTGACGGTACCGGTTTGGCGATTGGACATGGTCTGTCTCCTTGGACAAAGTTGATTACGGCTCAGGAACGCCCTGGCCGGGACTGAGTGCAAAAAGACAGAAAATTCATGGATGGGCGATCGAAATCTTGCATCAAGTAGAGATTCTCAGTGACAACGTGCAGCACAGTGGCGGCACCATAACCCTTTTTCCACGAGGTGCCAATGGTCTCGTGGGCCTTTTGCGCAATTCGTGACTGACGGCGCCGTTCGTGGCCTGCCGGGCTCCGTCCGGTAACCGGATGCAGGCTAAATCTTTGAAGCGCGCGCGCGTCCCGGTAAGATGCGCGTCACCTTTTTCACCCCGCTATTTCAGGAACCCCGCCATGAGCATCAAATCGGACAAGTGGATTCGCCGCATGGCGCAGGAACACGGCATGATCGAGCCGTTCGTCGAGCGCCAGGTGCGCAACGACGGCAATGACAAGCTGATCTCCTTCGGTGTCTCCAGCTATGGCTACGATGTGCGCTGCGCCGACGAATTCAAGGTGTTCACCAACATCAACTCGGCCACTGTCGATCCGAAGAACTTCGACGCCGGCAGCTTCGTCGATATCAAGAGCGATGTCTGCATCATCCCGCCGAACTCCTTCGCCCTGGCCCGTACCGTCGAGTATTTCCGCATTCCGCGCAACGTCCTGACCATCTGCCTGGGCAAGAGCACCTATGCGCGCTGCGGCATCATCGTCAACGTCACCCCGCTGGAACCGGAGTGGGAAGGCCACGTGACCCTGGAGTTCTCCAATACCACCACCCTGCCGGCGAAGATCTACGCCAACGAGGGCGTGGCGCAGATGCTTTTCCTCGAATCCGATGAAGAGTGCGAAGTGTCCTACAAAGACCGTGGCGGCAAGTACCAGGGCCAGCGCGGTGTGACCCTGCCCCGTACCTGATCGCAGGCTGTTATCCGACGAACCGGGGGAATTCCCCCGGCTTTCGGCACTCCAACGAGGTGAATAGTCTCGTCAGGAGCAGCCAATGAAACTCGACCCGACCATCAGCGCCAAGCTGGCCTTGCTGCAGCCCAACCAGATCGGACTGCTGGCCTGGTCATTGCTCGCCCATCCGCCACTGCAAGCCGGTGGTGTGCCCGGGCAACCCGACCCGGACACCCCGCAACCGCCGCAGCCAGGTGACACGCCGCCCATGGAACCTGGCGAACCGACCCTGCCCGATGAACCGCCTCCCGCCCCGGTAGCCTGAGTTTAGCGCGCCAGCGCCCAGACCTGGCCGTCACCCGCCAGATACAGCCGTGCTGGCGGGCGCAGGTCTACTTCCCAGCCGCCGGTGAACTCGCCGAAGGCTGGCAGCAGGCTGACCTGCTCATCGATCACGAAGCAGTGCAGGCGCAGTCGCTGCCGCGCACGACCGCGCAATATCCACACCGGGTGCACGTGGCCGGCCAGCACGGTGTGTGTCGGGTGTGCCAGCGGTTCATGTTGCAGGGCGAACGGGCCTACCAGCCAAGGTTCATCGATCACCTCCACACCCAGTGCTGCTGGCGGATCGCCAGCGTGGCGGTCGTGGTTGCCGCGTACCAGATGGATATGCAATTGCGAATGACGCTCGCGCCAGGCCCTAAGCAGGGCGAGGGTTGCCGGTGCGCGCCCGGAGCGGGCATGGATGAAATCGCCCAGGACTATCATCCGTTCACAGGCGTAAGCGTCGAGCAGCCCGTCCAGGCGCTCCAGCGTCGCTGCGGTGGTGCCTCGCGGCACCGGTTGGTGCAGCGCGCGATAGCTGGCAGCCTTGCCGATATGCACGTCCGCCACCAGCAATGCCTTGCGCGCCGGCCAGTACAAGGCGCGGTCGGCCAGCAGCCACAGGCGTTCGCCACGCAGTTCGATCTCAACGTGAGCGGGCACGGCGCGGCCTCCCGTCGGCAGCCTGTTCCAAGTCGGCGACCATGCGCGCGATGCGGTCGGCCAGCTTTTCCGTACTCATGGTCTCGCGCATGCCTTCGACCACCAGGGCAAAGGCCAGCGGGCCGGGGCGCCGCAGGTCGCGCAGGTCCAGGTGCAGTTCGTTCATCTTCACCAACTGGCGTTGCAGGCGTTCGATCTCCAGCTCCTCGCGCAGCACCTCGTCGCGTGCCTGGCCCAGCAGCAGGTTGCCGGCGTCATGACGGCGGAACACTTCGAAGAACAGCCCGCTGGAGGCCTGGATCTGGCGCGTGCTCTTCTGCGCTGCCGGATATCCGCCGAACACCAGCCCGGAAATCTGCGCGATCTCGCGAAAACGCCGCTGGGCCATTTCCCCGGCATTGAGGCTGGCGAGCACGTCTTCCAGCAGGTTGTCCGGGCTCAGCGCCGACGGCAGCAGCGCTGCCCAGTCCACGACGGTGGGCGTAAGCAGTTCGAAACCGTAGTCATTCACTGCGATCGATACGCTCAGCGGTGTTTCCTTGCTGGCGCGCCAGGCGATCAGGCTGGCCAGGCCCAGATTGGCCATGCGCCCGGCGAAGGGGTAAAGAAACAGGTGCCAGCCCTGCCGCGAATGCCAGGTCTCGGCCAGCAGGCTGCCACGTGTAGGCAGCGCCGACCATTCGCGTTGCAGCTCCAGCAGCGGGCGCACCGCCTGCATTTCCGCACCGATGAAGCGCCCATGGGCTGCGGCATCCAGTTGCGCTACCAGGGCATCGGCCAGCTCGCTGGACAACGGCATGCGCCCGCCATTCCAGCGCGCCAGCGCGGCCTTGCGCGAATTACTGCGGCGAACATAGGCGGTCATGTTCTCCACCCGCACCAGTTCCAGCACCCGGCCGGCGAAGACAAAGGCTTCGTCCGGTCGCAGCCGGGCGATGAAGGCTTCCTCGACGCTGCCCAGACTGGCACCGCCACCGCCCTTGCTCCAGAACCTGAGCTGGATGCTGGCGTCGCTGACGATGGTGCCGATGCCCATGCGATGGCGCCGCGCCAGGCGCTCGCTGACCACCCGCCAGACGCCGTCCTCGCCGGGCTCGACCCGCTGATAATCGGGATAGGCACTCAGCGAGCTGCCGCCATGCCGGACGAAATCCAGTGCCCACTGCCATTGGCTGTCGCGCAGGTCGCGAAAGGCCCAGGTGCTGCGCACCTCCTCCAGCAACGCCTCGGGGCGAAAGCCGGCGCCCAGTGCCATGCTGACCAGATGCTGGACCAGCACATCCAGGCACAGGCGTGGCGATTGCCGCGCCTCGACCTGCCCGGCCGCCAGGGCCTGGCGCGCGGCCGCGGCTTCCACCAGTTCCAGGCTGTGGGTCGGCACCAGGGTGATCCGCGAAGCCCGTCCCGGAGCATGCCCGGAGCGTCCGGCGCGCTGCATCAGCCGCGCCACGCCCTTCGCCGAGCCAATTTGCAGCACTCGCTCCACCGGCAGGAAATCCACCCCCAGATCGAGGCTGGAGGTGCAGACCACCGCCTTCAGCCCGCCGTCCTTGAGACTGCGCTCGACCCAGTCACGGGTGCTGCGGGCCAGCGAAGCATGGTGCAGGGCGATCAACCCCGCCCATTCCGGCCGTACTTCCAGCAGGCCCTGGTACCAGCGTTCGGCCTGGGCCCGGGTATTGGTGAAGACCAGGCAGCTCTGGCAGCCGTCGATCTCGCCGGCGACCTGCTGCAACTGGCTCAGGCCCATATGCCCGGCCCAGGGAAAGCGTTCGATCGCCTTGGGCAGCAGGCTGTCCACTAGCAGGCGCTTGTCCTGGCGCCCCTCGACCAGGCGACCGCCCTGGGGCAGCAAGACCTCGAGGGCATGCTGCAGATTACCCAGGGTTGCCGACAATCCCCACACCACCAGACCCGGCTGCCAGGTGCGCAGGCGGGCCAGTGCCAGTTGCAGTTGCACGCCGCGCTTGTTGCCGAGCAATTCGTGCCATTCGTCCACGACCACCATGCGCAGGCTGGCGAAGTCGCGTTGCGCCGAGGCCCGGGTCAGGAGCAGCGTCAGGCTTTCCGGGGTGGTGATCAGGGCCGAGGGCAGGCGTCGGGCCTGGCGGGCACGCTCTGCGCTGCCGGTATCGCCGCTGCGTACGCCGACGGTCCAGGGCAGTCCGAGGTCGTCCAGCGGCGCTTGCAGGGCTCGCGCCGTGTCGGCGGCGAGGGCACGCATCGGTGTGATCCACAGCACCTGCAAGGGCGCGACCGACGAACCCTGGCCCGCGAAGGCGCGCAGCGCCGCGAGCCATACCGCATAGGTCTTGCCCGCGCCGGTGCTGGCATGCAGCAGGCCGGATTCGCCACGTCCCACTGCCGCCCAGACCTGCCGCTGAAAGGTGAACGGGGTCCAGTCGCGGCTAGCGAACCAGGCATCGGCGAGGTTAGGAGTGGCGGGCATGGGCGGCTCGGCAAGGGCTATGTCTTCACAGACCATCGGCAGCCCCGGTTGGTTTTATTTCAGGTTGCCGCGCAGGAACTGCTGCAGGCGTTCGCTCTTCGGCTGGCCGAGCACATCGGCCGGTGCGCCTTGCTCCTCGACCAGGCCCTGGTGGAGGAACATGACCTGGCTGGACACCTGGCGGGCAAAGGCCATCTCGTGGGTAACCATGATCATGGTCCGGCCTTCCTCGGCCAGGCCCTGGATCACCTTGAGCACTTCGCCTACCAATTCCGGGTCGAGCGCCGAGGTGGGCTCGTCGAACAGCAGCACCTCCGGCTCCATCGCCAGGGCGCGGGCGATGGCCACGCGCTGTTGCTGGCCGCCGGAAAGGAAGGCCGGGTACTGGTCGGCCACCCGTGGCGCCAGGCCGACCTTGTCCAGGTAGCGCCGCGCCCGTTCCTCGGCTTCCTGCTTGCCGATCCCCAGTACCCGGCGCGGGGCCATGCAGATGTTTTCCAGCACGCTGAGGTGGCTCCACAGGTTGAAATGCTGGAACACCATGGCCAGCCGGGTACGCAGCCGTTGCAGCTCGTCGGCATCGGCCACGTGCATGCCATGGCGGTCGTGGACCATGCGGATGTCCTTGCCGTCCAGGGTCATGCGCCCGTCGTCGGGCTGTTCGAGGAAGTTGATGCAGCGCAGGAAGGTGCTCTTGCCCGAGCCGCTGGCGCCGATCAGGCTGATCACGTCGCCGGTCTTCGCCTTCAGGGACACGCCCTTGAGCACCTTGTGCTCGCCGTAACTCTTGTGCAGGTCTTCGATGGTCAGTTTGTACACGGATGATTCCTCAAGGCGACAGCAGGTAGCCGCTGCGGTAGGCCTCGCGGCCGGCGACATGGGCGATGACCATCCCGGCGGTGGCCATGCGTCGCAGCGAACGGGCATAGAGCAGGCCGGCCTGGGTGTTGCGTACCGGGGTCACCCGGTCGTTGAGGGGATCGATCACCTCGGCCACCAATTGCCCGGCTTCCAGGTACTGGCCTGGCGTCACGTGGAACACCAGCAGGCCACCCAGTGGCGTCGCCACCGGTTCCACCGCCGCCAGGGGCGTGGCCGGGTAGAGCAGCGGCGGCAGTGGCGTCGGCTCGCCTTCGATGGCGCCGAAGCGGGTCAGGTAGTCGAGGATCGCCGTGCAGTCGGCCTCGGCCAGCGGATGGCTGACATCGCCCTGGCCGCGCAACTCGACGGTCACCGAAAAACTGCCCATCGGGATCGGGAACTGCTTGCCGAAGCGCTGCTGCAATTGCCACCAGACCAGGGTGAAGCACTCGTCGAAGGACTGCCCGCCGGAATCGGTAGCCAGCAGGCTGGCCTGCACCCCCAGGTAGCGCGACAGCGGCTCGACCTGGGCCCAGGCTTCCGGCGTGGTGTAGAGGTGTTCCACCGCCTCGAAGTCGCAATGCAGGTCGAGGACCATGTCGGCATCGCAGGCCAGGCGTTGCAGGGTCAGGCGCTGGGATTGCAGCGGCGTGTTGGCCGGATGGGCGTCGAGGCCGCGGCGCAGGTATTCGCGGATCAGTTCGATGTTGTGCTGCGGATCCTGGCTCAGGTGGCCTTCGATCTGGTCGCCGATCTGGTCGCTGAGGTCGACGAAGCGCCGATTGAAGTTCTCGCCGCTTTGCAGTTCGTAGCGTCCCAGCGGGACGTCCATCAGCACCTGCTCCAGGCCCACCGGGTTGGCTACCGGGACCAGGACGATCTCCTTGCGCAGCACGCCGCGCGCCTCGAGCTCGGCCAGGCGCTGCTTGAGGTGCCAGGCCACCAGCATGCCGGGCAGTTCGTCGGCATGCAGCGAGGCCTGGATGTAGATCTTGCCGCCGGCCCGGGGGCCGAAGTGAAAGCTGTGGATCTGCCGGGCGATGCCGGGAACCGGGGCCAGCAGGTCGTGGGTCTTGTGGTGCATGGAAAATCAGTCCTAGTGAGCAGGGCCGAGGAAGGCCAGCCAGCGCCGTTCGGCGAGGCGGAACAGGCCGACCAGGGTAAAGGTGACGCCCAGGTAGATCAGCGCCGCGATGCCGAACGACTGGAAGGTCATGAAGGTCGCCGAGTTGGCGTCCCGCGCCACCTTGAGGATATCCGGCACGGTCGCGGTAAAGGCCACCGTGGTCGAATGCAGCATCAGGATCACCTCGTTGCTGTAGAACGGCAGCGACCGGCGCAGCGCCGACGGCATGATGATGTAAGCATAGAGTTTCCAACCGTGCAGGCCGTAGGCGCGAGCGGCTTCGATTTCACCATGGTGCATGCTGCGGATCGCCCCGGCGAAGATTTCCGTGGTGTAGGCGCAGGTGTTCAGGGCGAAGGCGAGGATGGTGCAGTTCATCGCGTCGCGAAAAAACGCATCCAGCAGCGGTTGCTCGCGCACTGCGGCGATGCTGTAGATCCCGGTATAGCAGATCAGCAACTGGATATAGAGCGGTGTGCCGCGGAATAGCCAGGTGTAGAACTGCACCGGCCAGCGTATCCATAGCTTGCGTGAAACCCGGGCGATGGATAGCGGGATGGAGACGAGGAAGCCGATGGCCAGCGAGGCGCTGAGCAGCCACATGGTCATGGCCAGCCCGGTGACATGGGTGCCGTCGGTATAGAGGAAGGCCCGCCAGTATTCCTGGAGCAGTTCGATCATCGCAGCGCCTCCCGGGTGCCGACGTTATAGCGCCGTTCCAGCCAGCGCAGGATCAGGTTCGAAGCGCTGGTGATGGCAAGGTAGATGAGCGCTGCCACGACCAGGAAGAAGAACAGTTGGTAGGTGCTCTTGCCGGCGTCCTGGGCGGCCTTGACCAGGTCGGCGAGGCCGATGATCGAGACCAGCGCGGTGGCCTTGAGCATCACCATCCAGTTGTTGCCGATGCCCGGCAGGGCGAAGCGCATCATTTGCGGGAAGACCACGAAGCGAAAGCGCTGCATGCGCTTGAGGCCATAGGCCGTGGCGGCCTCGACCTGGCCACGTGGCACGGCAAGGATGGCGCCGCGGAATGTCTCGGTGAAATAGGCGCCGTAGATGAAGCCCAGGGTGATGACCCCGGCGGCGAACGGGTCGATCTCGATGTACTCCCATTCCAGGTAGTCGGTGAGGCTGGTGAGCCAGGTTTGCAGGCTGTAGAAGATCAGCAGCATCAGCACCAGGTCCGGTACGCCGCGGATCAGCGTGGTGTAGAGCTGGGCCGGCAGGCGCAGCATGCGGATCGGCGACAGCTTGGCGCTGGCGCCGACCAGGCCGATGCCCACCGCCACCAGGAGGGACATGAAGGCCAGCTCCACGGTCATCAGGGTGCCTTGCCAGAGCAGCGGGCCGAAACCTTTCAGACTGAAAGCGGAAAGCCCGAGAAGGGCGAGCAGTTGGTCGAGCATGGAGGCGAACCCCGAGGCAGAAATAAAAGTGCCCACCCTTGTGGGGCGGGCACTGGTTCAGCGGTTACTTGCCGCTGTAGAGGTTCAGGTCACCGAAGTGCTTCTTCTGGATTTCGGCGTAGGTGCCGTCATCGTGTAACGCTTTGATACCTTTGTTCAGGAGTGCCTTCAGCTCGGTGTTACCTTTGCGGATGCCGATAGCGGTCTTGGACGGCAGCAGCTCGCTGTCCACCGGTTTGCTCACTTCATAGCCGGCACCCTTCTCTGACTTGAGGAAGCCCAGCTCGGCTTGCAGCATGTCCTGGATCGAGGCGTCGAGGCGGCCGGAAAGCAGGTCGGCGTAGACCTGGTCCTGGTTCTGGTAGGCCTGGGTCTTGACCTCGGCCTTGTCCAGCACGGCCTTGGCGTAGGCTTCCTGGATGGTGCCTTGCTCGTAGCCGACGGTCTTGCCCTTGAGCGAGGCGATATCGGCGCTCAGCCCGGAACCTTTCTTGTAGACCAGCGCGGTAGGGCCGCTGAACAGTTCATCGGAGAAGTCGATGGCTTTCTCCCGTGCCGGGGTGACGGTCATCGACGAAATCACGCCATCGAACTTGTTGGCCTTCAGCCCCGGAATCATGCCGTCGAAATCACTCTCGACCCATTTGCAGGTGACCTTGAGTTCCTTGCAGATGGCGTTGCCCAAGTCGATATCGAAGCCCACCAGGCTGCCGTCGGCGGCCTTGGACTCGAATGGGGCATAGGAAGGATCGACGCCGAAGCGCAGCTCTTTGTATTCCTTGGCGAAGGTACTGCCGGCAGCCAGGCACAGAGCAACAGCGGAAAGCGTCAGCCATGCTTTTTTCATCATGTAGTCCTTGTGAAACGGCGGATATTGGGTATGGCCGTGCACCGTTACCGGTCGCGGCCCGACATCACAGTGATAGCAATTTCCGCACCATCGTTCCAAAAGTGCTGTCCGGGTTGGGGTTGGGGGATTCAGGGGATGCGTAGCGCCGCCCTGTTTTGGCGCTGGGGGTGGGGCAGGGGGCTGTTTGTCGGTGCATGGGGGCTGGGTGCTATGGTGCTGCTGCTGGCCTCATCGCTGGCAAGCCAGCTCCCACAGTGTCCGCTGAGCCTGTGGGAGCTGGCTTGCCAGCGATGAGGCCCTTGAGTGCACTACATCAAGGACAGGACCCCCGCCAATGAGGCCCACCCCCGACTTCATGCACTGGTGGCTCGAAGCCAATGCCTGCTTCGACGACTGCCACACCCCGGACGAACTGTTCGAGGAAACCGCGCGCCTGACCCGCGCCCTGGATTTCCAGCGCTTCGCCTGGGGCCGGCGCCGCGCCGTGCCGTTCAGCCAGGCGCGTGCGCAGTTCACCGGCAGCTATCCCGCCGCCTGGCTGGCCGACCAGGATCAGTTCCCGCCTCCCGGCCTGCTGCTCTGGGACCATAAGGCCGACGCCCCCGGCAGCCTGCGCGACTTCGGCTTCGCCAGCGGAGCCACCTTCACCCAGCGCTGCCGCGACAGTGGCTGGCACATGCTCTGCGTGGCCCGGCAGAAAGGCCCGCTCAAGTCCGCCGAGCTGGTACCCCTGAAGCTGTACCTGCGCAGCCTGCTGGAACTGCTCGACGAACACCTCGAACGGGTCGAAGGCCGCACTTGCGCGATCCAGCTCAGCGAGCGGGAAACCCAGATATTGCGCTGGATCGCCGATGGTAAATGCTCCAAGGGCATCGCCGCGATCCTCGAGCTTTCCGAGCACACGGTGAACTTCCATATCAAGAGCATCCTGCGCAAGTTCGACTCGCCCAACCGTGTACAGGCAGCGGCGCAGGCGGCCGCGCTCGGGCTGATCTGAGGCTGCCATCGGTCGCCCGGCAACCTGTCGTGCCGGCGAGTGTTTAAAGCGGATGCGCAGGTGCAAAACGCAGTTCCGACCCGATGAAAAAGTGAGCAGACCTGCGCGGTGGCGCCATTTGGCGGGACTTTTCCTACACGATTTCACCTGCCTGTTCCGGTAGTTGTCCCCCCGCGTCGATGCCCCTAGTGTCTTCGCCGTGCTGTCGAG
The DNA here is from genome assembly GCF_048586865.1 of Pseudomonas bharatica. Lineage (NCBI taxonomy): Bacteria > Pseudomonadati > Pseudomonadota > Gammaproteobacteria > Pseudomonadales > Pseudomonadaceae > Pseudomonas > Pseudomonas bharatica. Next base: position 35,909 of record NZ_JBMAWR010000022.1, read on the forward strand.
CGGTGAACGACGCGAAAGGACAATCCCACCCTTTGTCCGCGTTGTTCGCCCTGGACATTCGGACGGGTTCGAGACAAGCCGGCAGCCTGTCTCCTGGCGCTGCACTCCTACAGTGCCAGCCGTCCTGTTTTATCGCTTTCACTACATCGCGGGAGACACCCATGATCCACGACGTTGTTGTGGTCGGCAGCGGTGCTGTCGGCGCGTCCATCGCCTTCGAACTGGCCAGCCGCGGACTCAGCGTCTGCCGGGTCGGCGAGACTGCCCGGCGCACTGCCGCTTCGCGGGCGGCCGGGGCCATGAACGGCTGTTTCGGCGAAGTCACCCGCGGTCTTCTGGCCAGTGACCATGGTCGCCTGAAACTGGCCATGGATATCCAGGCCAAGGGCCTCTGGGCCGATTGGTGCGAACGCCTGGCCCGGGCCAGCGGCAACCCGGCGGGCCTGCTCAGCGCCTGCGGTACCCAGGTGATCCTCAACTCGGCCGGCATGGCCGAGATCGACAGTGTCAACTTCGGCGCCATCGAACAGGCGCTGCGCGACTACCAGACCTTCTACACCCCGGTGCTTCCCGGTGAGCTGGACTGGATCAAGGCCAACGACCTGGTACGGCCGATGCAGGCCCTGCTGATCCCCGACGAAAACGCCATCGACGCCCACCTGCTTCTGGAAAAACTCGACGCCGCGCTGCTCGGCTGTGGCGGCGAAATCATCGACAGCAATGCCCGTGCGGTCCTCAGCGAGGGCTGGAGCACCACGGGTGTGGCCCTGCACGATGGCCGCCATCTGCCGGCCCGGCACGTGGTGGTTGCCGCCGGCGTGCACTCCCTGGAACTGTTCGACGGCCTGGAGGAAATCCGCCGGCATATCCCGCCGCTGTTCGCCGGTTACGGCGTGTCCATCCTTCTGCGCCCGCCTGCCGGGCGGAAGGTACCGCAAACGGTAATCCGCACGCCCAACCGCGCCTTCGCCTGCGGCCTGCACTGCGTTCCCCGTGGTCACGACCTGCTCTATATCGGCGCCACCAACATCCTTGCCGAGCAGCCGCGCAACCACGCCCAGGTGTCCGATGTGCAGTTCCTCCTCGATTGCGCCGTCGACCAGCTCAACCTCGACCTGCACGATGCCGCGATCGTCGATATCCAGGTGGGCAACCGCCCGGTCAGTGCCGACGGCTTCCCGCTGATCGGCGCCTGCGACTACGACGGCCTGTGGCTGGTCACCGGCACCTATCGCGACGGCCTGCACCAGTCGCCGCTGCTGGCGACCTGGATCGCCGACCGCATCGAGGGCCTGGACAACAGCCTCGACCTGTCCCGCTTCACGCCGATCCGCGAGCCCCTTGCCGGACTGCCGCGGGACGAGACGGTGGCCGAGACGGTACGGCAGATGTTCGCCACCGGCTACGAGTACCGCTGGAACATCAAGCCCTACTGGATGCCGCTGCTGGACCAGGGCATGAGCGAAAACTACACGCGCCTGATCACCTCGCTGCACCCGCGTTTCACCCCGCCACCGGAACTGGTGGCCTTCTCCTGGCGGTACCACTCGATGTACCAGCGCCTGGCCGCCTATTACGAGGCCTGGTCATGATCCTGTGCGCGTTCGAACATTATCAGGCCCTGGCCCTGCGCGAGTTGAGCGAGGCAGGCCTGTGGGATCCGCAGGGCGATCTGCAGGCCATCACCGACAAGCATTTCAAGGGCGGCCGCGCCCTCGATCCGCAGCGCCTGGATGCTTTTCGCGACGATATCGCCGAGCGCTGCTCGCGCATCCCGCTGGGGCATATCCTCGGTTACGCCGATTTCGACGGGCGCCGCCTGCTGGTCGGCAGCGGTACCTTCGTGCCGCGCCGGCAGAGCCTGGCCATGGTCCGCTGGATCGAGCGCAACCTGGCTTTGACCTGCGCGTCCACGGTCTATGACCTGTGCGCCGGTGTCGGCGCCATCGGCCTGGCCATCTGGGCCGCGACCGCTGCCCGGACCGTCTGCGTCGATAACGACAGCACCGCCCGGACCTACCTGCAACGCAACATCCGTCGCCTCGATGCGCAGCGGGAAGTCAGCGTGCTGGCCGCCGATATCACCCGCCCGGAGGCCTTCGCCACGGCCCGTGGTCGTGTCGACGTGGTGGTGAGCAATCCGCCCTATGTGCCGCCTGGTAGCGAACTGCTGCCGGAATGGGGCGAGCATCATCCGCCGGGCGCCATTTATGCCCGCCGTCAGGGCGCGGAGCTGATCGTCGCCAGTGCCGTCTGTGCCGCCGGCCTGTTGCGTGCGGGCGGGGTCGTGCTGATCGAGCACGGCGAAACCCAGTCGGAACAGGTCGCCGCTGCCCTGGAGCGCCATGGTTTCCAGGCCATCCACCATTGCCGGGACGACGATTTCAGCGACGCGACGGGAGCTTCCGTTTTCACCGTAGGGAGAGCGCCATGAACGACCATGCCCCGCTGCCGCACGGCAGCGAAGATAACTGGATGAACATTCGCCGCCAGCGCACCAGCGATGCACTCGACAGCGCCACGGCCGACGGTCTGACCGGCTTCGAGGTGATTGCGCGCAATGGCAAGCAACTGACCCTGCTGGACGGCAGCGTTTGCACCGAGTTCGTCTCCTGTTCCTACCTCGGGCTGGAGAACCATCCGGCCCTGGTCCTGGCTGCCCAGGTTGCGCTGGAGCGCTTCGGCGTGCACCTGTCGGCCAGCCGCGCGGCGATGAGCCCGCTGTATCTGCGCCAGCTGGAGCATCTGCTCGGCGATATCTACGGCGGTTGCAGTGTCACCGTGTTCAGTTCCACCAGCAACGCCCACCTTGGCGTGCTGCCACTGCTCGGCAGCGGCGGCATGGACGGCTACCCGGTCCGCGAGCGCGGGGTAATGTGGCTGGTGGACCGCACCGCCCATGCCTCGATGCAGGTGCTGCGCGGCCTGCTTGCCCAGTTCGGGCCGGTGCGCCGGGTCGACAGCGCCGACCCCGACGGGCTCGAAGAAGCCCTGGTGCAGTGCGCGCGCGAGCGCCTGACCCCGGTCATGCTCGTCGACGGCGTCGGCTCGATGTCCGGCCTGCTGCCGGTGGCCGAACTTGGCGAGCGCCTGCAGCGTCACCACGGCTACCTCTACGTCGACGACGCCCACGGAATTTCCATCAGCGGTTGCTATGGCGCCGGCTACACCTTCGAGCATCTCGGCCATCGCCTGCCCGGCAACATCCTCATCGCCGGCTCGCTGAGCAAGGCCTTCGGCGGGGCCGGCGGCTTCATCGTCCTCAAGCCCGGGGCGAATGCCGGACAGTTGCGCGCCCTGGCCAATCCGCTGGTGTTCGGGCACAGCATCCCGCTGCCGCTGCAGGCGGCAAACGTCGCCGCCGCGCAGATCCACCTGTCATCGGAAATCCATACCTTGCAGCAGGCGTTGTGGAGCAATGTGCGCCGCCTCGACGAACAGGTCGGGCCGACCCTGCTCAATGCCGGCCTGCGTGCGCCGATCCGCGGGGCGCTGTTCGACGACGAGCGCCAGGGCAACCTCGCCGCCAGGGCCTTGCGAGCCTCCGGGCTGGTGGTGTTCCCGGTGTTCTATCCGATCGTCGAGACCGGTCGCGCACTGCTGCGCTGCGCGGTGTCGGCGGCCCACGGCAGCGAGCAGATCGATTGCCTGGCGCGCCAGCTCAACCTGCAGATCGGCCGGGCCAGTAGCCAGCACTGAAACGCGGAGGAACGCCCATGTCCCTGGATACTGGCAATGGCAATGCCGAGCTGCAGCCCTATCGCAAACAACTGGACCGGATCAACGAACTGCTGGTGGACCTGCTCGCCGAACGCATGCAGGTCTGCCGGCTTATCGCCAGGGTCAAGTCAGCCCGCGGCATCGCGATAATGCAGCCGCTGCGCGTGAACTCGACCCTCGATCAGGTTCGCGCCCTGTCTGGTCCACGTAAGTTGCGCCCGGAGTACCTGGATGGCCTGTTCCGGCTGATCATCGAGGAAACCTGCGACGAGGAGCGGCGGGTCATGGCCGTACTCGAAGCGTCGCCGGAGGGGCGTGAACCATGCGCACGCTGATCATCGACAACTTCGACTCCTTCACCAACAACATCGCCCAGTACCTCTATGAGGTCTGTGGCGAGCAGCCGGTGGTGCTGCCCAATACCTGCGGCTTCGAGCAACTCGACCTGGCCCGTTTCGACGCCGTGGTGCTGTCGCCCGGGCCGGGGCACCCGACCCGCGAGGCGGACTTCGGGGTGTGTCGCGAAGTGCTGGAGAGGGCGCGTATTCCCTTGCTGGGCGTGTGCCTCGGGCACCAGGGCATCAACTGCTACTTTGGCGGCAAGGTCGAGCACGCGCCGCAGCCGGTGCATGGCTACCGCACGCGCATCCGCCATACCGGGCAGGGCCTGTTCGCGGGGCTTGCCCAGGATTTCGAAGTGGTGCGCTACCACTCGCTGGTCTGTACCCGGGTGCCTGAGTGCCTGGAGGTCACCGCCCGTTCCGATTGTGGCCTGGTCATGGGCCTGGCCCATCGCGAGCGACCGATCTGGGGTGTGCAGTTCCATCCCGAGTCCATCGACTCCGAGCATGGCCGGCAGATCCTGCGCAATTTCGCGGGCATGGTGACAGCAGGCCGTGCCCACCGTCGCGAGGCGGACATCGCCAGGGCCTTGCGTGAGGCGGGCGGTCCGCAGCGCCTGGCGTTCGATTTCCAGCCGTTGGCACGGGTGCCGGACCCCCTGGACGCCTTCGCCGCCCAGTTCGGCGACCAGGGCGCGGCGTTCTGGCTCGACAGCGAGCTGGCTGACCGCGGCCAGGCCCGCTACTCGCTGATGGGCGCCTGCGACCCGGGCTCGGCCCTGGTGTTCGGCTATGACGTGGAGAACCGTCAACTGAGCATTCAAGGCCCGCACGGGCAGAGTCTGCTGCGGGGCGACTTCTTCGAGTTGATGGGGCAGGTCATGGCTCGGTTGTGCCAGCCCGAGCGACCCCAGGCGCCTTTTCCCTTCACCGGTGGGCTGGTGGGCTACCTGGGTTACGAACTCAAGGCCTTGACCGGTTCCGACAACATCCATGTCTCCGAACTGCCGGACGCACTCTTGTATCTGCCGCGCAACCTGCTGGTGTTCGACCATCTGCGCAACAAGGCCTGGCTCTGTCATCTCTGGGGGGAACGCCTGGCCCTGAAACCGCCGGGCAAGACCAGCCGGGCGCGCATTCCGCAGTTCTTTCCCGGCCCGGTGTGCGAATCGTCCCTGGGACTGGCCGACTGCGCCGCCACTTACCAGGAAAAGGTCGACCGCTGCCTGCGTGAAATCGTTGACGGCGAGTCCTACGAGATCTGCCTGACCAACCGCGCACGCATGCCTTGCGATGACGCGCCGCTCAAGGCCTACCAGCGCATGCGGGCGATCAGCCCGGTGCCCTATGGGGCCTTCATCGATACCGGTGACTTCGCCATCCTCAGTGCCTCGCCGGAAACCTTCCTGCGCATCGACAGCAGCGGGCGCATCGTTTCAAGGCCGATCAAGGGCACCCGGCCGCGGGGCTGCAATACCGAGGTCGACCAGTCGCTGCGCCAGGAGCTGGCCGACTCGGCCAAGGATCGCGCGGAAAACCTGATGATCGTCGATCTGGTCCGGCACGACCTCAACAGCATCTGTGTACCCGGTTCGGTCAAGGTACCGCGGGCTTTCGCCATCGAGAGCTACTCGTCGGTGCATCAATTGGTGTCCACCGTCGAAGGCCAGTTGCGCGCCGGTATCGCGCCGTTCGCGGCCATTCGTGCCTGCTTTCCCGGAGGCTCCATGACCGGTGCGCCGAAACGCCGGACCATGCAGATCATCGATCGCCTGGAGTCCTCGGCGCGCGGCGTGTACTCCGGCGCCCTGGGCTGGATCGGCATGGACGGCTACACCGACCTGAGCATTGTCATTCGCACTGCGGTGCTCAAGGATGGCACCGCCAGCTTCGGTATCGGCGGCGCCATAGTTGCCGCCTCGGACCCGGCCGAAGAAATGCGCGAGACGCTGGTCAAGGCGAGCGTGCCGTTCCACAGCCTCAGGAGGTGAACCTTGGACAACTATCTGGTCGTCGGCGGCGCCGGCATCGTCGGACGCTTTATTGCCGGGCTGCTGGCCGATGCCGGCCATGCACCATTGATCATCGACCGGGAGCCTGCCGGGCGCGCCTTCGACCAGCGGGTGATGGACGCCCTCGACCTGCCGGCGCAGGCGCCCGAGCTGCTCGAAACCACCACGGCCCTGGTCCTGGCCCTGCCCGAGGAGGTCGCCTTGCAGGTGCTGGAGCGCTGTGCGGGGGCGATGCCGGCGCTGCGCCTGCTGGTCAATACCTGTTCGGTGCAGCAACCGTTCCAGGAATGTGCCGGAAGGTTGCTGCCGGGTGTGCCGTCGCTGGGGATCAACCCGATGTTCTCGCCGACCCTGGATTGCCGCGGCCGCCCGGTGGTGTTGTGCGAACGCGAACCCGGCGCGGCGGGGGCGCGCTTCGCCACCTTGCTCGCCGGGCAGGGCATGCGCGTGCGGCATCTGGGCCCCGAGGCGCATGACCGGACCATGGCGGTGTGCCAGACACTGCCCCATGCGGCGGTCATGGCCTTTGCCTTTGCCCTGCAACGCAGCGAGTGCGATCCCGGGCTGCTGGCCGAACTGGCACCGCCGCCGATGCAGGCGCTGCTCGCGCTGGCCGCGCGCATCCTGCACAACCCGCCGCAGACCTACTGGGATATCCAGCGCCACAACCGCCATGGCGCCCGCCAGCGCGAGCACCTCGCCGGCGGGCTGGATCTGCTGCACCAGTTTTGCCGCCAGGACTCGGCGGATGCCTTCGCCGCCGAGCTTGATGCGGTGCGCCATTGGTTCGGTCCGGGGGCCGCCGGATACAGCCGGACCTGCACGCGGCTTTTCAATCTGTTGAACCTGTACCAAGGAGATTTACCCGATGCACGAAGCGTCAAGCCCTCTGTTCTCGATGATGCGGGATCGCGCCAAGGGAGCGGCACTGCTGGTGATCATGCTGCCGGTCCTGCTGGTTACCATCGATAACACCATCCTCAACTTTGCCCTGCCACGGATTGCAGCAGACCTGAACCCTGGCGCCGCCGCGCAACTGTGGATGATCGACGCCTATTCGCTGGTGCTGGCCGGATTGCTGGTCACCATGGGCAGCAGCGGCGACCGGCTTGGTCACCGGCGCCTGCTGTTCATCGGCTGCGGCGGTTTCGCCGTGGTTTCCTTGCTGCTGGCGCTGTCCCAGCAGCCCTGGCAACTGATCGCCGGTCGAGCGCTGCTTGGCGTCTTCGGGGCGATGATCCTGCCGGCGACCCTGGCACTGATCAGCAGCGCCTTTCCCGACCGTGAGGAGCGGCGGGTCGCTGTGGCGGTCTGGGCCACCTGCCTGACCCTCGGCTCGGCGCTGGGGCCGCTGCTGGGCGGGGTGCTGTTGCAGTTCTTCGACTGGCCCTCGGTCTTCCTGGTGACCTTGCCGTTCCTGTTGCCGGTTTTGCTGCTGGCGCCCTCAATCACGGAGACCGAGCGGCAGGCCGGGGGCGGCATCGACCTGGCCAGCATCCTGCTCAGCCTCGCCGCGATGACCGGGGTCATGCTCGGCCTCAAGCATGCCGCGACTACGGGCCTCGATGCCCAGGCGGTGCTCTGCCTGCTCGCGGGCGCAGCCTGGGGGCTGCTGTTCGTGCGCCGGCAACTGCGACTGGACCAGCCGCTGCTCGATCTGCGGTTGTTCCGCCGACCGACGTTCAGCGTGTCGATCCTGGTCAACCTGGTCAGCCTCGGCTTGCTGATCGGTTTCATCTTCTTTGCTACCCAGTTGCTGCAACTGGTGTTCGGCTTGTCGCCGCTGGCGGCCTGCCTGGTGCTGGTGCCGGGGCAGGCGCTGGCGATCATGGCCGGGATGGCCGTGGTGCCGGTCGCGCAGCGGGTGGCGCCGAATCGCCTGATTGCCTTGTGCCTGCTTGGCGCGGCGGCGGCCTTTGCGCTGATGGCGCTGGTGGAGGCCACGGTGCTGAGCCTGGGCATCGCCTTCCTTTTGCTGAATGTCAGCGTGGCGGCGATCACCAGCGTGTCCAATGACCTGGTGCTGGGTAGCGTGCCGGCGGATCGCGCAGGGAGTGCTTCGTCGGTGAGCGAGACGGCGTACGAGGTCGGGGTGGTACTGGGGACCACCTTGATTGGCGGGGCGGTGGCGGCGGTGTATCGACTGTCGCTGGTGGTGCCTGATGGGATTTCTGCGGCAACGCTGGCCGAGGCTTATGCCGTGGACGGGCTGGCGCCGGCGGCGGGGCTGGCGTTCCGGGAAGGGGTGATGGTGACCAGCGGGGTGGTGGCGGTGGTGGTCGTGGCTTTTGCGTTGGTGGTGATGCGGGGGTTGCGGGTCAGGTAAGGGTTGTTGTCGATGCTGATGGCCTCTCGCTGGCAAGCCAGCTCCCACAGGGCCTCTGTGGGAGCTGGCTTGCCAGCGAGAGGCCATCAGCAGCACCACAAGGCCCTGGTCAACTGAGCAACCCCTGCAACGTCGCCAGGTCATCCGCTTCCTCCACCGGCTTGTCCTGCCGCCAGCGCAGCATTCGCGGGAAGCGTACCGCGATCCCGCTCTTGTGCCGTTTCGACAGGGCAATGCCTTCGAAGGCCAGTTCGAAGACCATGCTCGGCGTCACGCTGCGTACCGGGCCGAAGGTTTCGATGGTGGTCTTGCGGATCAGTGCATCGACGCTGCGCATTTCGGCATCGCTCAGCCCGGAATAGGCCTTTGCAAAGGGCACCAGGCTGCGTTCCGGCGAGCCCGCCGGCGCATCCCAGACGGCAAAGGTGTAGTCGCTGTACAGGCTGGCGCGCCGGCCATGTCCGCGCTGCGCATAGATCAGCACTGCATCCACGGTGAACGGATCGATCTTCCACTTCCACCACACGCCCATGTCCTTGGTCCGTCCCACGCCGTAGAGCGATTCCCGGGCCTTGAGCATCAGCCCTTCGACTCCCAGGCTGCGCGACGCTTCGCGCTGTCGGGCCAGATCATTCCAGTCACTGGCGGTCAGTACCGGCGACAGTTGCAGTACCGATGCCGCGCAATTGCCGACCACCTGTTCCAGTTGCTGGCGCCGCTGGTACTGCGGCCGGTTGCGCCAGTCCTCGCCCTGCCACTCCAGCAGGTCGTAGGCCAGCAAGGCCACCGGTGCATCGGCCAGCAGTTTCTTGCCCAGGGTTTTGCGTCCGATACGCTGCTGCAACAGGGCGAAGGGCTGTACGGCGATGGCATCGGTGCGCGTGTCGGGCTTCCACACCACGATCTCGCCATCGAGCACCGTGCCGTCCGCCAGGCAGGCGGCGACGGCATGGAGTTCGGGAAAGCGCTCGGTGACCAGTTCCTCGCCGCGCGACCAGATCCACAGTTGCCCGTCGCGCTTGACCAGTTGCGCGCGAATACCGTCCCACTTCCATTCCGCTTGCCAGTCGCCGACCGGGCCGAGCAGGGCGTCGAACTGCTCCACCGGCTGTTGCAGGGCATGGGCCAGGAAGAACGGGTAGGGCTGGCCACCGCGCTGCGCATGTTCCTCGGCGCTGGGCGGGGCGATGAGGGCCAGGTAGCCCTCGGGTGTGGGGCTGTGGCGCAGGTCGGTATAGCCGACCAGGCGCTGGGCGACCTGCTTGGCATCAAGGTCGGCCAGTTGTGCCAGGGCGCGGGTCACCAGCAGTTTCGATACGCCCACCCGGAAGCTGCCGGTGATCAGTTTCATGCACACCAGCAGGCTGTTGCGGTCCAGTTGCGCCCACAGGGGCGGCAGGCGTTCGGCCAGGTCAGTGGGCGCCAGCCCACGCAGGGGCAGCAGTTGTTCCTCGACCCAGTACGCCAGCCCGGCATCGCTGCTGTGCTCGGTCTCCGGCAGCAGCAGGGAGAAGGTCTCGGCCAGGTCACCCACCGCCTGGTAGCTCTCTTCGAACAACCACTCGGGCAGGCCCGACAGGCGCACGGCCAGCTCGCGCAGCAGGCGGGTCGGCACCAGTTGCCGAGGGCGTCCCCCGGAAAGGAAGTACACCGCCCAGGCGGCATCCTCGGCCGGGGCCTGAGCGAAGTAGTCCTGCAAGGCCTGCAGCTTGGCGTTGCTGGAGGTCGTGGCGTCGAGGCGCAGGTACAGCTCGGCGAAGGCCTTCATGCTTCGGCCTCGCCACTAGTGTTGGCATCGTCTTCCTCACCGTACTCGGTGACGAAGCCCCGGGCATCGAGGCCCTGCTCCTTGAGGTAGCGCACCAGCACCTGCACCGAACCGTGGGTGACCATCACCCGTTCGGCGCCGGTCTGCCCGATGGCCCAGAGCAGGCCGGGCCAGTCGGCATGGTCCGAAAGCACGAAGCCGCGATCCACCCCGCGCCGCCGCCGCGTGCCGCGCAAGCGCATCCAGCCGCTGGCGAAGGCATCGCTGTAGTCGCCGAAGCGGCGCATCCAGCTGCTTCCGCCGGCGGACGGCGGGGCGATGATCAGGGCCTGGCGCAGCAACGGGTCGTTGCGTGGGATATCGCCGGCGTAGCGGGTTTCCGGGATGTACACCCCGGCCTCGCGGTAGACGCGGTTCAGCGGCTCCACCGAGCCATGGGCGAGGATCGGGCCAATACTGGCATCGATCCCGTGAAGAATGCGCTGTGCTTTGCCGAACGCGTAGGAAAACAGCACGCTGGCCTTGCCCTTGGCCTGGTTGTCGCGCCACCAGGCGTTGATCTGTTCGAAGATCTCCTGCTGGGGTTGCCAGCGGTAGATAGGCAGGCCGAAGGTGGATTCGGTGATGAAGGTATGGCAGCGCACCGGCTCGAACGGCGCGCAGGTGCCGTCGGGCTCGACCTTGTAGTCGCCCGACGCGACCCAGACCTCGCCCTGGTATTCCAGGCGCACCTGGGCCGAGCCGAGGACATGGCCGGCAGGGTGGAAGCTGAGGGTGACGCCATGGTGCAGCAGCGTCTGGCCGTAGGGCAGAGTCTGCAGGTTAATGTCTGCGCCGAGCCGGCTGCGCAGGATGCCCGCACCGGGCTCGGCGCAGAGGTAATGCTGGTTGCCGGGGCGGGAATGGTCGCCGTGGCCATGGGTGATGACCGCGCGGTCTACCGGACGCCAGGGGTCGATGTAGAAGTCGCCGGGTGGGCAGTACAGGCCTTCGGGGCGGGCGATGACAAGGTCCATGGGCGTGGGGCCGGAGTGGGTGGGCTTGTATCGATAGAGCAATGGTTGGTCTGGTGGTTCGATTTGTCTGGCGCACTGCGGACCCTGTGGGAGCGGGTTCACCCGCGATTACGCCGGTGAATTCACCACCGTCATCGCGGGTAAACCCGCTCCCACAAGGGACCGAATGTGCACTTACTTGCCAGGCACCAGGGTCAGCCGCTTGCTGCCGAACACCCGCTCATGGTTCTGTCCCTGCAACGGCACGCTCTGGTACTGCCCGCGGAACCAGCCGTCCAGCCCGTTGAATTGCGGGCTTGCCGGGTTCCCCGATTGCCCGGCGCTGGTCAGCACCTGCAACGGCTCGGCCTGGCCGAAGTCCACCACCATGCGTATCGACGAAGGCAACGAGGCCTTGAAATCCTGGCCCCAGGCATAGCCCGATGGATTCAGCGTGCTGTGGTCGCCACCGGTTGCCTGGGCCCGACGCTCGACGTTGTCGCCAATGCCGAACAGGTTCGCCGCCGGCCATTGGTACTGGTGCAGGCGTCCCCATTGCCAGGTACGGCGGTCCGCGCCCATCTGCCGCTCGCCTTCGCTGATCGCCGCGGCAAGGCTGCGGGCCAGGATCGTCGGTTTGTCTTCTTTTGCCGGGGTGTTGCGGTCATCCCAGAACGGGCTGTCGTCCCGGCCCAGCAGGTGGTCGGCCTGAGCCGAGTAGGAGGATCGCGCGGTGCTGACGAACGCCTGCCAGGCCGGGCCCGACTCCGGGCCCAGTTCGTCGAGGAAGATGGCCTTGGTGCTTTCCTGCAGGAACAGCTCGTAGATCGCGGCATCGGTAGAGGTCTGGCTAAGACGTCCATCGAAAGCCATCAACCGGGTATAGGCCTCGCGGGCCCTGGCCTTGTGCTCCGGCGGCAGGGCCTCGATGGCCTTTTTCAGCGGCTGGGCCATGCCCGGGGCTTCGAACATCGCCTTGAGCCTGGCGGCGAACAGCGTGGTCTGGTCGTTCTGCATGGCGATCAGGCTGCGACCGTCATGCTTGCCATTGCCGGCCAGTTGCGCCAGGCGCTCGGCCCGCTCCGGATAGGACCAACTGCTGGACAACTGCATGCCGTAGCCCTTGGGGGCGCTGCGCTGGTTGGCGGTACCGAGCCAGCCCTGCATCGGGTCCTGGTCGTAGGGGTGCAACATCGGGTCGGCGTAACCGTCCCAGTCGTAGCGGCTTTCCCAGCCCGGCGACGGTACCAGGCCCTGGCCTTCGCGACGGTTCGGATAGCGTCCGGTGACCTGCCAGCCAATGTTGCTGGCGTCGGCGAAGATCATGTTCAATGCTGCCGCACCGATCTCGCGGCTGGCTTCGGAGGCCCGCTCGACATTGCGCGCGCGGCTCAGGTCGAACAGCGCATCGAGGCTGCGATCGCCCTTGAGATCGGGCATTTTCAGGGCCAGGCCAAGGCCGCCCTGGGCGCCCGTGAGCAGCGTGCCGTGGCCGGTTTCGTAGATGACCTCGCGCAGCGGGCTGCGGCCCTTGATGATGTAGGTCTCGTTGCGCGCGCGCGCCGGCTGCCAGCGGCCGTCCACTTCGTAGCTCAATTGGTTGCCGCTGCGACGCAGTTTCTCCAGGTACAGGTCCTGGTTGTCGCCCATTACCGCGCTGCTGCTCCAGGCCAGCGCGCCGTTGAAACCGGAGAGCACGAACGGCAGGCCCGGCAGGGTGAAGCCGGCGGCCTGGTACTTGCCGGTGCGAATCTGCACAGGGCTCAGCACCCAGGCGCCCTGGCTGTCGGCGGCCAGCAGGCTCTTGCCGCTGCGGCTGCGCTGCGGGGCGATGGCCCAGTTGGCTGAATTGCCGCTGCCGAGCACATTGAAGGCAGCCAGTTGCGCACTGACGGCGCTCACCGAGGCCAGGCCGGGCAACTGGCTGGCGAGGTTGAGGCCCTTGAGCTTGTCTGCCTCGGCCTCGGCCAGCGGTTCGTCCGGGTAGGTCGGCAGTAGCCATGCCAGTTTGTCGGCGCCGACTTTCTGCGCCAGGGTCAGGGCCGCCAGTTCTTCCTGCAGGTTCACCGACTGGCTGAAGCTGTACAGGGCGAAGACCAGCGCCGAGTCCTCGGCCTTCCAGTATTCCGGGCGATAGCCGGCAATCGGCGAAGGCAGTTTTTCGCGGTAACGGAACAGGTAGGCGTTGACGCCCCGGGCATACACCTCGAAGAAGCGCTTCACCCGTGGCGAGGCGTCGGCGTAGAGCTGGCTGGCGCTCTGCCGCAGGTTGGCCGCGCGCATGAAGCGATCGGCATCCAGGGCGTCGGCGCCGGCCATCTCGGCCAGGCGTCCCTGGGCCAGCAGGCGCATGGCCAGCATCTGCCCGATGCGGTCCGAGGCATGCACGTAGCCGAGGCTGAACAGGGCGTCATGGAAGGAGCTGCTTTCGATCAGCGGCAGGCCTTGGGCGCTGCGCCGTACCGACACGTTGTTCGCCAGGCCCTTGAGCGGTTGCACGCCGACGCTGGGCGGCACGCTGTCGCGGACATTGCCCATCTGGCAACCGCCGAGGCTTAGCAGGCCGAGCGCGGCCGCAGCGACGCCGAAGCGCAGACGTGAAAGGGGAAAGGCTGGCGAGGCCATGGCGAAGCTCCTGCATGCAAGGGGAAGGCTGGCGGCGAAAGGCGCTACGTTAGTGAGCGCGCCAGCGCCATGCAAGCAGGGGCGCGGGCTTTATTTGCAAAGCCGCGCGCTGGCCATGGGCGCTTATTTCTGCGGCGGGTTGATCTTCTCCACCAGGGCGTAGGCGCGCTGGGTCGCCGGACGCGCCTGAATACCTTCGAACCAGGCCTTCAGGTGAGGGAAATCGTCAAGATTCTGCTCCTGCCACTTGTGCGAAACGATCCACGGATAGATCGCCATATCGGCGATGCTGTAGGCCTCTCCGGCGACGAACGGTCGGTCGGCCAGGCGCTTGTTCAACACGCCGTACAGGCGCGCGGTCTCGTCGACGTAGCGTTTGATCGCGTAGGGAATCTTTTCCGGCGCGAAGCGGTTGAAATGGTGGTTCTGCCCGGCCATCGGGCCGAGACCGCCCATCTGCCAGAACAGCCATTGCAGGACTTCCTGGCGGCCGCGCAGGTCCTGGGGAATGAATTTTCCGGTTTTCTCGGCGAGGTAGAGCAGGATGGCCCCGGATTCGAACAGCGACAATGGCTGGCCGTCCGCCGTGTCGTGGTCGACAATGGCCGGGATGCGGTTGTTGGGGGCGATTTTCAGGAAGTCGGCGGCGAATTGCTCGCCTTTGCCGATGTTGATCGGGTGGATCCGGTAGGGAAGGCCGGTCTCCTCAAGGAACAGGCTGATCTTGTGGCCGTTGGGGGTGGTCCAGTAGTACAGATCGATCATGAGGCGCTCCGTCAGTCTGCTGCGCTCCAGCGCAGCGGTGGGCGTCATGGATACCACAAAGCCCGACCGCTGTTACAGACTGAAATACTCAGGCGCCGTGGCACTTCTTGAATTTCTTCTCGCTGCCGCACGGGCAAGGATCGTTGCGACCGACGTCCTTCAGGGCGTTGCGCACCGGCTCCTGGTGGCCGTGGTTGCAGTGCGGGCCATGCACATGGCCGTGGTCGTGGTGATGATCGTGGTCGTGGTTGCAGTCTGGGCCGTGGACGTGGGGTTGCTGGTTCATTGCAGGTTACTCCGGGAAAAAATCGCTGGGGATTATCTCACCACTGCGCGCCAAGTGCAGGTCGCGGGCGAAGAATAATCCGGTGCGCAGCGTGCCCTCGAGGCGGTAATGCAGGGGCGTGTGCTGGCGTAGCATCTTCGCCACCGGCCTGGCGTGCTTCCACAGGTTGGTGCGCACCTCGACCCTGAAGATCCGGCTGCCATGGGCATCGACCCGCAACCACTGGCCGTCGTCGCCTTCGGCCAGCAGCATGTCGTTGAGGCGTACGGCATAGCTCAGGCCGCGAACCTGCAGGGTGCTGTCGTTGGGGTTATCGATACGCAGGTGAAGGATGAAGTGCTGCTGCAGCAGGCGCGCCTTCACCGTTTCGATCCTGACCAGGTGCACTTGCGGTTCGCGCCAGTCGCTGTCGAACCAGCTGGCACAACCGCCCAGGCCCAGCAACAGGCTGAACAGCAGCAGCCGCGCCAGCGTCGCCATGCTCAGTTACCGACGTAGCTCGAACAGCATTTCTTGAACTTCTGCCCGCTGGCGCAGGGGCAGGCGTCGTTGCGCCCGGCCTTGAGGCCCACGGTCGGGTCGATGAAATACCAGCGGCCCTGGTTCTGCACGAAGGCCGAGCGCTCACGGTGGCTGTGTTCACCGTCCAGGTCGTGCCAGCGCGCAGTGAAGGTCACGAAGGCATGCTCGGGCTGGCCGCCGAACACCTCGGCCGATTCAACCTCCAGTCCCAGCCAGGTGCTTTGGGCGCTCCACGCGGCAATGGCTGCGCGGTCGAGCCCGGCCTGCTGCACCGGCAGGGTGGTCGCCACCAGGTAATCGACCAGGCCCAGCACATAGGCGCTGTAGCGCGAGCGCATCAGGGCCTGGGCGTCGGGAGCCGGATGCCCGGCGTGATAATGCCCGCAGCAGGCGTCCAGCAGGTTGCCGCTGCCGCAGGGACAAACCGAAACGCTCATCGTGTCACCACCAGTACTTGCCGAAATTTTGCGGGTTGGCCCAGAACTTGGCGTTGAGCCAGTCCGGGACCTGCTTGTAGTCGCGCACGTCGTAGGTGAACAGGTCGAGCACCTGCTCGTCGCGGCGGAAACGCTCGCTGGCCTGCAAGGCCAGGGAGTAGAAGTCGCGGTCTTGCCATTGGCTGGCGCCCTTGTCGGCGAGCACGGCGATACGGCTGGCATTGAGATTGCGTATGCCGCCCAGCAGTTGCAGGCCGTCGCGTTTCTCCAGGTGCTCCAGGCAATCCACCAGCAACGCCAGGTCGTAGCGCTTGCCGGCCAGTTCCGCCGGCAGCGGGCCGGGGCTGGCGATATCGATGGTGGCTTGCGGATGCGCTGCGGCGAAGGCGTCGAGTGCAGGGAAGGACGCACCCACCAGCAGCACGCTATGCGGGGCGTAGTGATCCAGCAGCGCCGCCAGGGCCTGTTGTGGCGTGCGCGAAGAAAAACTCTCGGTCATCGAAGATCCTCGTCTGTTCCGCCAAGCCTAGCGGGCAAAGGCTTTCGCGTCATGGCTTATTGCTGGCGGAGATGGAATCGGCGGTCTTTACTCCCAGAGCAGCGGTACCGCAAGGCACATTTCCCATGGAGAAGCAACAGATGAGCATAGTTCGCACAGCTTTACCTCTGGTTCTGCTAACCAGCGTACTGACTGGTTGTGCAGGTCTGCAAAAGACCGACTGGCCGAAATGCGCGGCGGTCGGGGGTGTCGGCGGTGCCGCGTTGGGCGCCATTGAAAGCAGCAGTTGGGCGGGTTGGGGCGCGCTGGTGGGCGGCTCGATGGCGGCTGCCTATTGCTGGGTGCATGGTGATGGCGATGAAGACGGCGATGGCGTACCGGACAGCCGCGACAAGTGCCCGGGCACGCCGCGTGGCACTCCGGTGGATGCCACCGGTTGCCCGCTGGCTCCGCCCGCACCGCCTGTGGTCGAGGAAGTGGTGGTGGTGAAGGAGGAAACCATCGTCATCCGTGATGTGCACTTCGCCTTCGACTCCGACAAGCTGACCGCCGCCGACAAGTCGCGCCTGAACACCATCGCCGAACGCCTGCGGGCAGAGAAAGAGGGTGTGCAACTGACCGTGACCGGACATACCGACAGTGTCGGCTCCGACGCTTACAACCAGAAGCTGTCCGACAGGCGTGCGCACTCGGTCGTTGAATATTTGATCGAGAGCGGCGTGCCACGGGGCTACTTCGGCCGCGTCAGCGGCGCAGGTGAAAGCCAGCCGGTCGCCGATAACAAAACCGCGGAAGGCCGGGCCATGAACCGCCGTACCGAGATCAAGATCCAGCGTTGATGTCCCGCGGCCCGTGGCTTGAGAACTGCCACGGGCCGGTCTTTACTCCTGTGTGCCGGTAATGGCCGGTAACACAGGAGGCATTTCCCCATGAACGCACTCACCAAGGCCGCGCTTCCGGTGTTACTGGCAGCCGGCCTGCTTTCAGGTTGTGCAACCCACAGCGACGGCAGCGCTCCGCTCAATCAACGTACCTGGCCGATCTGCAGCCTGCTGGGCGGGCTGGTCGGTGGCGGTCTCGGCGCCATCGAAAGTTCGGCCTGGGCCGGTGGTGGCGCGGCGGCCGGTGCCATTGCCGGTGGCTTGATCTGTTTCGTCCAGGATGGCGACCAGGACGGTGACGGGGTCTTCGACCGCCGCGACCGTTGCCCGGATACGCCGGCCAACACCCCCGTCAGCCACAACGGCTGCCCGTTGCCGCAGTACCCGCCTGCGCAGAAGGTCGCCGAGCCTGAACCGGCGCAGCCCGAGGTGATTACCCTGAGCGACCAGGGCAACGTGCTGTTCGCCTTCGATTCCGCCGAACTGACCCCGGCGGCCCGGCAGCAACTGCAAGGGCTGGTGGAAAGATTGAGCGGTGCGCAGGTCCTGAGTATCCGGGTGGTCGGGCATACCGACAGCAAGGGCACCGATGCCTACAACCAGGCGCTCTCCGAACGGCGTGCCGGGGCGGTGGCGACCTGGCTGATCAACGAGGGCATCGCGCCGCAGAAAGTCACCAGCATGGGCCGTGGCGAAAGCGAGCCGGTGGCCGACAACGAAACCGACGAAGGGCGTGCGCAGAATCGCCGGGTCGAGCTGCATCTGAATTGATCCGGCAACGCTGGCGGTTCGTTTGCGCACGGGCCGCCACGGTTTGAGGAGAACGACGGATGAAAACACTGCTGGGCCTGTTCAAGGTCCTGACCGTGCTGTTCTGGTGGGTGGTGCTGGCCAATCTGCTGATGCCGGCGGAGAAACCCTTCCATCAGTTGATCAACCTGGCGGGCGCCGCCCTGCTGGGCTTGCACCTGCTGGAAGTGCTGTTCTATAACGGTCGCCTGCGCGAGCGCAGCCACCGTTGGTTCGACCGCTTGCAGATCCTCCTGGTGGGCATCTTCCATATCCTCTCCATTCCCGCACCCAAGGAAGTACCGCATGCGTAAGCTGTTGCTGTTGACTGCGATGTTCAGCCCGCTGGCCCTGGCCGGTTCCCTGAACGTCGAGCCCCACTCGGTGTTGCGCCTGGCGGGCAAGGCCGGCGTGGTGCACCTGGAGCGGCTCGAGGTGGCGGACTCGGCCACCCTGGTTTTGCCGGCCAGCCTGGTGGAGCTCAAGGTCGACCAGTTGCACCTGGGGCGTGACGCGCGGATTTCCGTGGTGCCGGCCGATGAAACCTTGCGCATCGCGGTGCAACGGGCGCAACTGGATGAAGGCAGCCTGATTACCGCCACCGGCATGGCCGGTACCTATGAGCGCGCCGCCAGGCCGGGGCGCAACCTCGACCTGCGCTTGCAGCAGTTGCAGGCGCCCGTACTGGCCATCGACGCCCGGGGCGGCGCCGGAGCGCCGGGGTATGTCGGGCTGGATGGCGCCAATGGCAAGGCCGGCGGCTGCACCTGGGGTTCGGCCAGTCGCGGGGCGAATGGCGACAACGGTGGCGACGGCCACGACGGCTCGGCCGGTGGCCGGGTGCGCCTGGCGTTGCCGGCGGATTACCCGGTCGAACAGATCAAGGTGCGGCTTGAAGGTGGGGCGCCGGGCAAGGCCGGTGCAGCGGGCAAAGCCGGGCAGGGTGGGGCGAGCAAGGGCTGCCTGGTGTATCGCACCGAGGCCGGGGCCGATGGCCGGCCCGGGCTGGAAGGGCAGCCTGGGATGGCTGGGGCTGCTGGCGAGTTGAGTGTTCAGCGCCTCTGAATCTTCTTTGTTCTTCAGGGCCTCATCGCTGGCAAGCCAGCGATGAGGCCCTGAAGTCAGAAGGAAAGCCGGGTAGCTGCCACCAATACCACGGCAATCCCCAGCAGCAGATTGATCCCCACCATCTTCCTGATTTTTCCCAGTACGGCAGCGCCCGCTGCCCAGTCCCCGGCCTCCACTGCCTTGCGCATTTCCGGTAGCAGCAGGCTCTGGATGCGCATGAACAGCGCGAACATCGCGATGCCGCCGCCAATCATCACCTGCACATGCCGCGGCGCGGTGTCGAGGGTGCCGAAGTGCATATGCAACATCCCGACACCACTGACTGCCAGAGCCAGGATCGCGATCCATACCCAACTGAAGAACCGGGAAAACACTTCCAGCCACAATTGCAAGCGGGCCGGGCCCTCCAGCACCGTGGCGGCCGCCGGACGCAAGACCATCCAGGCGAAGAACATGCCGCCGACCCACACCAGGGCGGCCAGCACATGCAGGCTATAGGGAAGGGCAAAGGCGGTCATCGGGCACTCCATTCAGCGCAAAGGGAAATTGGCGGGTATGATAGCCCGCTCATTCGAAACACTGAAAATATATCCAGCCCTTCGCGGGCGCCCGAGACCATGATCAGCAACGAACTCAAGTCCCAGATTCAGGGCGCCTATACGCGTTTTCTCGAGGCCAAGGGCCTCAAGCCTCGCTATGGCCAGCGCCTGATGATCGCCGAAGTGGCCAAGGTCCTCGGCGACATCGATTGCGATGAGGAAGGCCGGCGCAGCGGCGAACCGGCGGTAGTGGCGGTGGAAGCCGGTACCGGTACCGGCAAGACCGTGGCCTACAGCCTCGCCTCGATTCCCGCGGCCAAGGCTGCCGGCAAGCGCCTGGTGATCGCCACCGCTACCGTCGCCCTGCAGGAACAGATCGTCTTCAAGGATCTGCCCGACCTCATGCGCAACAGCGGCCTGAACTTCAGCTTCGCCCTGGCCAAGGGGCGCGGCCGCTACCTGTGCCTGTCCAAACTCGACCTGCTGCTCCAGGAAGGCCATGCGCAAAGCGCCACGGCCCAGCTTTTCGAGGAAGAAGGCTTCAGGATCGAGGTGGACGAAGCCAGCCAGAAACTGTTCAACAGCATGATCGAGAAGCTGGCCGGCAACCGTTGGGACGGTGACCGCGACAGTTGGCCCACCGCCCTCGAAGACCAGGACTGGGCACGGGTGACCACCGACCATAGCCAGTGCACCGGACGCCACTGCCCGAACTTCGGCCAGTGCACCTTCTACAAGGCCCGCGAAGGCATGGGCAAGGTCGATGTGATCGTCACCAACCACGATATGGTCCTGGCCGACCTGGCCCTGGGCGGCGGTGCGGTGCTGCCGGATCCGCGCGACACCATCTATGTGTTCGACGAAGGTCATCACCTGCCGGACAAGGCCATCGGCCATTTCGCCCACTACAGCCGCCTGCGCTCCACGGCGGACTGGCTGGAGCAGACCGCGAAGAACCTGACCAAGCTGCTGGCGCAGAACCCGTTGCCGGGTGACCTGGGCAAGTACATCGAGCAGGTTCCCGAGCTGGCGCGGGAGATCAAGAACCACCAGCAATTCATGTTCGCCGCTTGCGAGCAGGTTGCCGATTTCCGCCCCGGCGAGGATGCCGAAGGCCGTGAACGCCCGCGTTACCGCTTTATCGGCGGGGTGGTCCCGGAGCATATCCGCGAGATCGGCATCGAGCTGAAGAAGGGCTTCGCCCGCCTCAACGACCTGTTCACCCGCCTGGCCGACCTGCTCAAGGAAGGCATGGATGGCGAAGTCAATATCGGTATTCCGAGCCATCAGGCCGAGGAGTGGTACCCGCTGTTCGGCACCCTGCTGACCCGCGCCGGCAGCAACTGGGAGCTGTGGACCGCCTTCACCGCCGAGGACCCGGAAGACAGCCCGCCCATGGCGCGCTGGCTGACCCTGGCCGAAAGCGGCGCGCTGTTCGATATCGAGGTCAATGCCAGCCCGATCCTTGCGGCCGAGATGCTGCGGCGCAACCTGTGGAATGTCGCCCATGGTGCCCTGGTCACCTCCGCGACCCTCACCGCACTGGGTACGTTCGACCGTTTCCGCATGCGCTCGGGCCTGCCGAAGGCCGCGGTCACGGCGGTCGTACCGAGCCCGTTCCACCACACCGACGCCGGCGTGCTGCGGGTTCCGGACCTGCGCGCCGACCCGCGGGACGCCGCCGCCCACACCGCCGCGATCATCCGTGACCTGCCGGAACTGGTGGAGGGCTCGCGGGGTTCGCTGGTGCTGTTCTCCTCGCGCAAGCAGATGCAGGACGTGTTCGACGGCCTGGACCGCGACTGGCGCCGGCAGGTGTTCATCCAGGGCAACCTGTCCAAGCAGGAAACCCTGAACAAGCACAAGGCACGGGTCGATGACGGCGAGTCCAGCGTACTCTTCGGCCTGGCCAGTTTCGCCGAGGGCGTGGACTTGCCGGGGGCGTACTGCGAGCACGTGGTGATCGCCAAGATTCCTTTTGCCGTGCCTGACGATCCCGTGGAAGCGGCGCTGGCCGAGTGGATCGAAGCGCGGGGAGGCAATCCGTTCATGGAGATCTCCGTGCCGGATGCCTCCTTGAAGCTGATCCAGGCCTGCGGGCGTTTGCTGCGTACCGAGCAGGATCGCGGGACCATCACCTTGCTTGACCGTCGGGTGGTCACCCAGCGCTATGGGAAGGCTATTCTCAATGCGCTGCCGCCGTTCCGTCGGGAAATTTCCTGAAGGCTGACGCGATTCCTGTGGGAGCGGGTTTACCCGCGATTGCTGTGGTGAATTCACCGACGCCATCGCGGGTAAACCCGCTCCCACAGAGTCTGCGATCATCCTGAACAATCTTTTGCGCTTGCCGCTGTCTATCACCGGAACCAAGGCCCCTGAAAGGGCCCCTCAAGGAGAACTCCAGCCCCATGTTGCGCCGTACCCTTCCTGCCGCCTTCCTGCTAGTGCTCAGCCAACCCTTGCTGGCTGCGCAACAGACGCTGTTCAACTTCGTGCGCCCGACCTCGGTGGTCAACGTGGCGACCGAGGATGCCAGCCTGCCGCAGTACAACGCGGAACAGACGGCCGAGGGCGAGGTGCTGCGGCGGGTGGTGTTCAACCCGGTGCAGCGGCCCAGCCTGCGCATGAGCCCGCAGACCGGCGTGTGGGACTGGTCCGCGCAGAAAACCCTGACCCTGCGCCTGCAAAGCGGCATGGACTGGGCCCTGACCCTGAACGTCACTGTGCAGAGCGCCGATGGCAAGACCCTCACCAGCCGCATCGACCTGCCCGCCGGCCCGGCGCAGACCGTGGTGATCCCGCTGCAGGCCGCTTCGCCCTTGAGCCAGGGCATGCGCGCCGGTCCGCCGATGCCGTGGACGTACGAGGGCCAGCGCCTGATCGTTGCCAGCAGCAGCGGCGAGCTGGACCTGAGCCAGGTCAGCGCCATCAGCCTGTCGATGAACCAGCCCAACGTCGCCCAGAGCGTGCTCATCGAGCGGATCAACGTGCAGGATGACGAGCGCCTGCAACAGGCCGCCTATGGCCAGCTTATCGACGGCTACGGCCAATACAGCCGGGGCCGCTGGCCGGAAAAGGTCGCTAGCGATGAACAGCTCAAGGCCGCGGCCGGTAAAGAACAGCAACAACTCAAGACCTGGCTCGCCGAGCGCGAGAAGCAACCGCTGGACCGCTTCGGCGGCTGGACCGGCGGCCAGACCTTCGATGCCAAGGGCTTCTTCCGCACGGTCAAGCGCGATGGCCGCTGGTACCTGGTGACCCCGGAAGGGCATCCGTTCTACTCCCTGGGCGTCAATGCGGTGAATGACGAGCCCGGGCGCACCTATGTCGCCGGTCGCGAAAGCATGTTCAGCGACTTGCCGAAAGCCGACTCGCCGCTGGCCGCCTTCTACGGCGAAGGCAACAACAACGACGGCAATGCCTCGTCGAAAGGCCGCAACTTCAACCAGGGCCGTTGGTTCGATTTCTATGCCGCCAACCTGGAAAGGGCCTACGGCAAGCCGTGTCCGACACCGACGGCAGACGCCAAACCCTGCCCGCAGCCTGTCCTCGATGCCGCCCGCTGGCAAACCCACACCCTCGATCGCCTGCAGGCCTGGGGCTTCAATACCCTTGGCAACTGGAGCGAGTCGAGCCTGGAACAGGCCGAGCGGGTGCCCTACACCCTGCCGCTGGCAATCGTCGGCGATTACGCCAGCATCAGCACCGGCATGGACTGGTGGGGCGCCATGCCCGACCCGTTCGACCCGCGTTTCGCCATGGCTACCGAGCGTGCCGTGGCCATCGCCGCCCGTGATCATCGTGACGACCCGTTCCTGATCGGCTACTTCGCCGACAACGAACTGGCCTGGGCTGCCCCGGGAGATGACCCGAAATCCCGCTATGGCCTGGCCTACGGCACCCTGCGCCTGACCACCGACGTACCGGCCAAGCGCGCCTTCCTCAAGCAGTTGCGCGACAAGTACCGTAACCAGGAAGGCCTGTCCAAGGCCTGGGGTATCCAGCTGACCGCCTGGGAACTGATGGAAGATCCGGGCTTCGAGGCGCCGCTGCCAAGCGCCGAGCACCCGCAGATCGAAGAAGACTTCAAGCACTTCCAGCGCTCCTTCGCCGATGCCTACTTCAAGACCATCTCCGATGCCCTGAAATGGCATGCGCCCAACCATCTGCTGCTGGGCGGTCGTTTCGCCGTGACCACACCGGAAGCGGTGGCGGCCTGCGCCCAGTACTGCGATGTCCTGAGCTTCAACTTCTATACGCCCAAACCCCAGGATGGCTACGACTTCGCCCGCTTGCGCGAGCTGGACAAACCGGTGCTGGTCTCCGAGTTCCACTTCGGCTCTCGCGATCGCGGTCCGTTCTGGCCGGGGCCGATGGAGGTGGCACGGGAGGAGGACCGCGGGCCGGCTTACGCCGCGTTCCTCAAGGCGGCGCTGGAGGAGCCGGCGATCGTCGGCGTGCACTGGTTCCAGTTCTTCGACCAGCCGGCCAGCGGGCGTCTGCTCGATGGTGAAAACGGTCACTTCGGTCTGGTGGCAATCACCGACGTGCCGTACCAGGGCTTCATCGAACAGGTGCGCAAGGCCAATCTGCAGGTCGGGAAGCAGATCGTGGGTGTGGCGCACAAGCCCGAGACCGAGCCCGCCAGATAGCTCGCAACCCTTGTGGGAGCGGGTTCACCCGCGATTGCGATGGTGAATCCACTATCGCAATCGCGGGTGAACCCGCTCCCACAGGGTCCGCGCCGTCCCACATGAATAGTGGTCATTGTCCGACCCATGTCTGTTCCAAAATCCTTCGCGGGCTGAAACAATGCACGCCACTTTTCAAACGCTTTCCAGGGGAGTCAACGGGTGCAGATCCAGGGTCATTTCGAACTCAGGTTCGAGGCGGTACGCGAGGCCTTTGCGGCACTTTTCGATGATCCCCAGGAACGCGGTGCGGCCCTGTGCATCCAGGTCGGTGGCGAGACGGTAGTCGACCTCTGGGCCGGTACCGCCGACAAGGACGGCCGTGAGGCCTGGCACAGCGACACTATCGCCAACCTGTTTTCCTGCACCAAGACCTTTGCCGCGGTGACCGCCCTGCAACTGGTGGGCGAGGGCAAGCTGCAACTGGACGCCCCGGTGGCCCGCTACTGGCCCGAGTTCGCCCAGGCCGGCAAGGAATCGGTGACCCTGCGCCAACTGCTCAGCCACCGCGCCGGCCTCCCGGCGATCCGCGAACTGCTTCCTGCCGAAGCCCTCTATGATTGGCAGACCATGGTCGACACCCTGGCCGCCGAAGCCCCCTGGTGGGAGCCGGGGACCGCGCATGGCTATGCGGCGATTACCTATGGCTGGCTGGTCGGTGAACTGATCCGCCGTGCCGATGGCCGCGGCCCCGGCGAATCCATCGTCGCCCGCACTGCCAGGCCCCTGGGGCTGGATTTCCACATCGGCCTGGACGATGCCGAATTCCACCGCGTCGCCCATATTGCCCGGGGCAAGGGCAACCTGGGCGATGCAGCGGCGCAGCGCCTGCTCAAGGTCACCATGACCGAACCCCAGGCCCTGTCGACCCGGGCCTTCACCAATCCCCCGGCGATCCTCACCAGCACCAACAAGCCCGAGTGGCGGCGCATGCAACAGCCGGCGGCCAATGGCCACGGCAATGCCCGCAGCCTGGCCGGTTTCTACGCCGGTCTTCTGGACGGCAGCCTGCTGGAGTCGGAACTGCTCGACGAATTGACCCGCGAACACAGCCTTGGCGACGACAGGACCCTCCTGACCCAGACCCGTTTCGGCCTCGGTTGCATGCTCGACCAGCCCACCGTGGCCAACGCCACCTTCGGCCTTGGTGCTCGCGCCTTCGGGCACCCCGGGGCGGGAGGCTCGGTAGGTTTTGCCGATCCGGAACATGACGTTGCCTTCGGGTTCGTCACCAATACCCTGGGCCCCTATATCCTCATGGATCCGCGCGCGCAGAAACTGGTGCGGGTTCTCGCCGACTGCCTTTGATCGGGTGCCACTGTACTCGCGGGCACGGTTGGCTATTCTGTGACCAGCTCTTTTCCATTTTTCCTTCATTTTCATGGTGTATCGCTGATGTCTTCACATAAAACCTTAGCTCTCGCCCTGTGCCTGGCCATCACTGGCTGCGCCCAGAATCCCCAGAAAGGCGCTGCGGACAGTGGCCACGGCTGGTGGCCGTTCGGCTCGGACAAGGTGGCTGACCAGGAAGTGAAGGAAGCGGTGCAGGAGAAGGTTGCCCGGTCCGAGGCCAAGGCCGAAGCCAAGTCCGAGGGCGGCAACTGGTGGTGGCCGTTCGGCGGCAATGATGACAAGCCTGCGGACAAGGTTGCTGCGGTGCCCAAGGTCGACGTCAAGGCCACCCAGGCCTGGCTGGATAATTACGAGCCGAAGGTGCGCGAGGCGATCAAGGACAGCAAGCTGGAGCTGGAGCGCCGCGAAGACGTGCTGGTGGTGACCTTGCCGGTGGACAGCGGCTACAACCCGGACCGTCCGGCCATGCTCCTGCCGATCAGTCTCGGCCCGATCACCAAGGTGGCCAAGGTAATCGAAACCGATCCGAAAACCGCCGTGCTGATCCTCGGCCATGCCGACAGCAGTGGTGCTGCCGCCACCAACCAGAAACTCAGCCTGGAGCGCGCCGCATCGGTGTCGGCGATCTTCCGTCTCAGTGGCCTGCAGCGTGACCGCCTGACCCTGCGCGGCATGGGCTCGGTCGCTCCGCGTGCGGCCAACGACAGCCTCCAGGGCCGCTCCCTGAACCGCCGCGTGGAAATGATCCTGACCCCGCAAGAGACGCTGGTCGCCCTGGTGGCCAAGTATAAGCAACCGACCCCAAGCCCGGCCGAGCTGGTCGCGGTGCAGGACGTCAAGCCGGCCGCCGCTGCCGCCAAGCCTGCAGCAAAACCGGCGGCCAAGGCTGCCGCGAAAGCCCCGGCCAAGGCCACCACGGCGAAGAAAACCGCCCCGGCGAAAACCGCCGCGGCCACTAAAAAAGCGGCTCCAGCCAAAGCGGCTGCGAAAAAAGCCGAGCCTGCCGCCAAGAAGGTGGCAGTCAACAACAGCCCTGCGAAGACCAACTGATCCTCAAGGAACGCTGTAGATGACCCAGACACTGGCTGATATGCGCCGTGACTACACCCGTGACGGCCTGGCCGAGGCGCAAGCCCCGGCCGAGCCGTTCGCCCTGTTCCACCAGTGGTTCGCCGACGCGGTGAAAACCGAGCAGGCGCCGGTGGAGGCCAACGCCATGACCCTGGCCACCGTCGATGCCGACGGCCGACCGCATTGCCGTGTTCTGCTGCTCAAGGGCCTGGACGAGCACGGTTTCACCTTCTTCACCAACTACGAGAGTGCCAAGGGCCAGCATCTGCTGGCCAACCCGTTCGCCGCCATGACCTTTTTCTGGCCGGCGCTGGAGCGTCAGGTGCGTATCGAAGGACGGGTGGTGAAGGTGTCGGCGCAGGAGTCCGACGCGTATTTCCAGGTACGCCCGCTGGGCAGTCGCCTGGGCGCCTGGGCCTCGCCGCAGAGCCGGGTGATCGCCGACCGTGGCGAGCTTGAAGCCTTGCTCAAGGCTACCGAGCAGCGCTTCAGCGATACCCAGCCGCACTGCCCGGAGCATTGGGGGGGTTACCGGCTGCTGCCGGAGCGCATCGAGTTCTGGCAGGGACGCCCCAGCCGTCTGCATGACCGCCTGAATTACCGCCTGGAGCAGGGCAACTGGCTGCGTGAGCGCCTGGCTCCTTAACCGGCGTAGTTGGCGGCCTCGCGTTCCAGCCAGGCCGCCAGTTCCTTTCGCTTGACCTTTTGCGCTCTTGCGGCATCCAACCTTTGCAGCATGAATGTGCGCTTGTCTTCGTCCTTGCCGGCGAAGGACAGCGCCAGGTCACGATCGGTCCATCGTCTGATCCGCACATAGAGCCAGCCGTGGAAATACAAGCCGGCCAGGGTGGTGATGGCGATGATGAAGTAATCCATGTCTATTCTTCCTGCAGGTTTCTGACGGTTCAGACCGAATGCCCCTGTACCGGAGCTGAATGAAAGCAATTTTATCCATCGCACGTCGTGACAGTCGTCAACGCGCGCAGTCTAATGGGCACCTGTCTTAAGGAGTGATTCCTATGCGTAAATCTGTACTGCTGGTCGCATCGTTCACCACGATGTCGCTGTTGCTGGGCGGTTGTGCCTCGAACCTGTCCGGTGATTCCTATTCCCGTGACGAGGCGCGCCGCGTGCAGACCGTGCGCATGGGCACCATCGAATCCCTGCGCCCGGTCAAGATCGAAGGCACCAAGACGCCAATCGGCGGTGGTGCAGGTGCGGTGGTCGGCGGGGTTGCCGGTAGCGCCATCGGTGGCGGCCGCGGCAGTATCGTCGCCGCTGTGATCGGTGCGGTTGCCGGTGGTCTGGCCGGCTCTGCCGCCGAAGAAGGTCTGACCCGTACCCAGGGCGTGGAAATCACCGTGCGCGAAGACGACGGCAGCATGCGTGCCTATGTGCAGCAGGTTCAGGAAAACGAGATTTTCCGGGTCGGCGAGCGCGTGCGCATCATGACCGTAAACGGCACCAGCCGCGTCAGTCACTAAGGCTTGCGGCAAAAGAAAACCCCGGTCGGCTTGAGCCGCTCGGGGTTTTTTTGCGCCTCTCGATCGTCAGCTGGTTGGCTGTTTCGGACTGGAGAGGGCAGTGATGGTGTAGCCGATGATGGCCGCAAGGATCGAACCGGTGAGGATACCCATGCGGTCCATGCCCACGTACTCGCTGGCGCCGGGGACGAAGGCCAGGGAGCCGACGAACAGGCTCATGGTGAAGCCGATGCCGCAGAGAATCGCCACGCCGAGGACCTGCCCCCAGTTGGCCCCGGCCGGCAGGGCGGCCAGGCCCAGCTTGATGGCGATCCAGGTCAGGCCGAACACCCCGAGGGTCTTGCCCGCCAGCAGGCCCACGGCAATGCCCATGGGCACGGCGTGGGTGAAGCTTTCAAGAGTCACCCCGGCGAGGGACACGCCGGCGTTGGCGAAGGCGAACAAGGGCAGGATGCCGAAGGCCACCCACGGGTGCAGGGCGTGTTCCAGGGTGAGCAGGGGCGAGGTTTCGGCATTGCGCGTGCGCAACGGGATGCACAGCGCCAGGGTGACGCCCGCCAGGGTTGCATGCACGCCACTCTTGAGTACGCAGACCCAGAGGACAAGGCCGATCACCAGATACGGACCTAGCTTGACCACGCCGAGGCGGTTCATCGCGATCAGTGCGGCGATGCAGGCGGCTGCCAGCATCAGCGAGAGGGTCGACAGGGCACCGGAATAGAACAGGGCGATGATGATGATCGCGCCGAGGTCGTCGATGATCGCCAGGGTCATCAGGAACAGCTTCAGCGACACCGGCACGCGCTTGCCGAGCAGCGCCAGCACGCCGAGGGCGAAGGCGATGTCGGTGGCGGTGGGGATGGCCCAGCCGGCGATCGCGGAGGGGTTGTCGCGGTTCATGAACCAGTAGATCAGCGCCGGCACCAGCATGCCGCCAAGGGCTGCCGCGCCGGGCAGGACCACCTGGGACGGCTTGGACAGATGTCCCTCGACCAGCTCGCGCTTGACCTCCAGGCCGATGAGCAGGAAGAACAGCGCCATCAGGCCGTCGTTGATCCATAGCAGCAGCGGCTTGGCGATGCTCAGGGCACCCACCTGCACGGCCACCGGTACCTCCAGCAGGCCGTTGTAGAGCCAGGACAGCGGCGAGTTGTTGACGATAAGGGCCAGCACCGCAGCGGCGATCAGCAACAGGCCGCTGGCGGCTTCGAGCTGGAAGAACCGGGTGAATGTGCTACGTAGAGGCAAGGTCGCTCCTCCATCGAATGACAAAAAGGTCGAACACCCTAACCCGTTGTGATATTCATTAAAATAAAAATTATATTCTTTTTTGTTATAAGCTGTTTCGGTGTTTTCATGGCTATCGGGCTTTTCTGGCAAGGATGTAGGAAGTTGCCTAAATGGACGGTAGTCGTTTCTACAGCCATTTGCCCCTGACGCATGAGAACCGCCCCATGAATCATCACCGCACCTGGGTCCGTGAAGCCATTCGCATCATCGATGCCGATTTCCAGCGTAGTGCCGATACCCATCTGATTCCCCTGTCCATGCCGGGCTTTCCGGATATCGACCTGTACTTCAAGGACGAGTCCAGCCACCCCACCGGCAGCCTCAAGCACCGGTTGGCCCGTTCGTTGTTTCTCTATGCCTTGTGCAATGGCTGGTTGCGCCCCGGAGCGCCGGTGATCGAGGCGTCCAGCGGTTCGACGGCCATTTCCGAAGCGTATTTCGCCCGGCTGCTGGGCTTGCCTTTCATTGCGGTCATGCCGGCCACCACATCGCGGGAAAAGATCGCGCAGATCGAGTTCTATGGTGGCCAGCCGCACCTGGTCCAGGACCCGACGCAGATCTACGCCGAGTCCGAGCGTCTGGCCCGGGAAAGCGGCGGCCACTTCATGGATCAGTTCACCTACGCCGAGCGTGCCACCGACTGGCGCGCCAACAACAATATCGCCGAGTCGATCTTCAGCCAGATGCACTTCGAGCGGCATGCCGAACCGGCCTGGCTGATTTCCAGCCCGGGTACCGGCGGGACCACGGCGACCCTGGGCCGCTACGTGCGCTACCGCCGACACGCGACGCGGGTGCTATGCGCCGACGCCGAGCGCTCGGTGTTCTTCGATTGCTATCGCAGTGGCGATCGTTCGCTGCGCCTGGACTGCGGTTCGCGCATCGAGGGCATTGGTCGGCCGCGGGTCGAGGCCTCGTTCCTGCCGGCGGTGATCGATGCGATGGTCAAGGTGCCGGATGCACTGTCGCTGGCGGCCATGCACTACCTGGCGCAGCGTCTGGGACGGCGTGTCGGCGGTTCGAGCGGGACCAACCTGGTCGGGGCTTTGCAGGCGGCGCTGCATATGCAATCGGCGGGCGAGTCGGGATCGATCGTGGCGATCCTGTGCGATAGCGGGGAGCGCTACGCGACGACTTATTACGATGAGCAATGGCTGGGGCAGCAGGGGTATGTGTTGGAACCGTTGATTGCGGCGGTGGCGGGGTGTGTGGAGCGTGGAGAGGGGTTGCCGGAGTCGGTACTGCGCGAAGGGATCTGATCATTTGTGTTGTTGCTGATGGCCTCAACGCCGGCTCCCACAGGTTCGGTGTGCGCCGCGAACCTTGTGGGAGCCGGCGTTGCCGGCGATGAGGCCCGAGAGCCTTACTCGGTCAGCCCGAGCATACTGCGGGCCACGGCTTCGGCAATCCGGATGCCATCGACACCCGCCGACAGAATGCCCCCGGCATACCCGGCCCCTTCACCCGCCGGGAACAACCCCTTCAGGTTCAGGCTCTGCAGGGTCTCGTCCCGGGTGATCCGCAGCGGCGACGAGGTCCGGGTCTCGATGCCGGTCAGGATTGCGTCCGCCAGGTTGTAGCCCTTGATCTGCCGGTCGAAGGCCGGGATCGCCTCGCGCAGGGCTTCGATGGCGAAGTCCGGCAGGCTCGGCGCCAGGTCGCCGAGGTTGATGCCCGGCTTGTACGAGGGCTCTACGCTGCCCAGGGCCGTGGACGGACGACCTGCCACGAAATCACCCACCAGTTGAGCCGGCGCGTGGTAGTTGCTGCCACCCAGTTCATAGGCGCGCTCTTCCAGGCGCTCCTGCAGCTCGATCCCGGCCAGCGGGCCACCCGGATAATCCTGTTCCGGAGTGATGCCGACGACGATGCCCGAGTTGGCGTTGCGCTCGTTGCGCGAGTACTGGCTCATGCCGTTGGTCACGACACGGCCCGGCTCGCTGGTGGCGGCGACCACGGTCCCGCCCGGGCACATGCAGAAGCTGTAGACCGAACGGCCGTTTTTCGCATGGTGCACCAGCTTGTAGTCGGCGGCGCCGAGTTTCGGGTGGCCGGCGTACTTGCCCAGGCGCGCCTTGTCGATCAGCGATTGCGGGTGTTCGATGCGGAAACCGATGGAGAACGGCTTGGCTTCCATGAACACGCCACGGCGGTGCAGCATGCGGAAGGTGTCGCGGGCGCTGTGGCCAAGGGCCAGGACGACATGGCGCGAATGCAGCTGTTCGCCGGTATGCAGGACCACGCCATGGAGCTGGCCGTCTTCCATCAGCAGGTCGGTGACCTTGTGCTCGAAGCGCACTTCGCCACCGAGTGCGATGATCTCCTCGCGGATGTTCTCGACCATGCCGGTCAGGCGGAAGGTACCGATATGCGGCTTGCTGACGTAGAGGATTTCCTCGGGGGCGCCGGCCTTGACGAATTCGTGCAGGACCTTGCGGCCATAGTGCTTCGGGTCCTTGATCTGGCTGTACAGCTTGCCGTCGGAGAAGGTCCCGGCGCCGCCTTCGCCGAACTGCACGTTGGACTCGGGGTTGAGCACGCTCTTGCGCCACAGGCCCCAGGTGTCCTTGGTCCGCTGACGGACTTCCTTGCCGCGCTCCAGCACGATCGGGCGCAGGCCGGCCTGGGCCAGGATCAGGCCGGCGAAGATACCGCAAGGGCCGAAACCGACCACGATGGGCCGTTCGGCCAGGCCGCCCTCGGGCGCCACGCCCACCGGCTTGTAGCTCACGTCAGGGGCGATGCCGACGTTGTGGTCGTCGGCGAACCGCGCGAGAACCGCGGCTTCGTCACGCAGGCTCAGATCGATGGCGTAGATGAACAGCAGTTCGGTGTTCTTCTTCCGCGCGTCGTAGCTGCGCTTGAAGATAGTGAAGTCGAGCAGCTCGGCGTCGTCGATGCCCAGGCGTTGCACGATGGCCTCGCGCAGGGCTTCGTCGGGATGATCCAGCGGCAGCTTCAGTTCGGTGATTCGTAGCATGACAGGGTCCAGTATCCCGGCCATGGAAGGGCCGGCGGCTTTACACAAACGCGAGAGTATAAAGCTTTCGCCGGCCTGGCAGGCAGTCTGAATGCGCGCCGGCGGTCAGTCGTTGCGCGACCCGCCGAAGTAACCGCAGCCCTGGAGGGTCTGGCCGTCCAGGCGCAATTGCGCGGTCAGGTGGCTGACACCGCCGGTGGCGCTGTCGACGCAACGTTGCGGAGCGAGCCACAGCTCGACCTTTTGCCCGTTGGCTTCGCTGCTGACGCTGATACCGCCGCCGGGCATCTGCTCTTCCAGATAGGGCAGGGCCAGTGGTGGCTGGTCCGGACGGTTGAGGACCATGCCCTGGCCGCTGACATTGAGGTTCCAGAATGGCTCGTGGCCGGCGGCGCGCAGGGTCAGGCGCTTGAAATTGGGGTCGCTGCAGGCGCTGGCCGAGTGATCGAGCCGGTACAACTGGTGCACGTTGAACTGGCCGTCGGCGCCTTCGCTTTTACTGGAGGAAAGGGTGCCGCGCAGGTCGGCGAAAAGTACGCCCGGAGTGGCGGCGAGGGTCGCGGCTTCCTGGAGCAGGCCGGTATTGCCGGCGTCCTGGACGACGAAGCGGCGGCTTTCGGTGCAGGGTTTGAACAGCAACTGGCCATTGGCGGCGCTGAGCTCGCCTTGCAGGCGGGTCATGCCGGCGGTGGAGACGCTGGTTTCCGGCTGGTCGGCGAGCAACTGGCAACCGGCGAACAGCGGCAGCAGCGCGGCGACGAACAGCGAGGGGGCGATACGCATCGAGGAAAACTCCGGGATCTCGGCCTGAAAAGTTTCCAACGGTATGCAGGGTGAGGGGGGATTACAAGTGAAGTTGTGTCAGGGAAATCTGCTGTGTCTGTAAGGCTCATCGCTGGCAAGCCAGTCCCCACCCTGTGGGAGCTGGCTTGCCAGCGATAGGGCCCGGGAGATCAACCCCCCAGGTAAGCGTCGCGCACTTTAGGATCGGTCAACAGCGCTTCCCCGGTCCCTTGCATCACCACATGCCCGTTCTCCAGCACATAGGCG
This sequence comes from Pseudomonas bharatica, assembly GCF_048586865.1. Lineage (NCBI taxonomy): Bacteria > Pseudomonadati > Pseudomonadota > Gammaproteobacteria > Pseudomonadales > Pseudomonadaceae > Pseudomonas > Pseudomonas bharatica. Next base: position 69,401 of record NZ_JBMAWR010000022.1, read on the forward strand.
CGGTCGGCGATCTTCAGCGCCTGGTTGGCGTTCTGCTCCACCAGGAACACGGTCACGCCATCACGGCGCAACTGTTCGATGATGTCGAAGATCTGCTGGATGATGATCGGCGCCAGGCCCAGCGATGGCTCGTCGAGCAGCAGCAGCTTGGGCTTGCTCATCAGCGCCCGGCCGATGGCGAGCATCTGCTGTTCGCCGCCGGACATGGTGCCGCCACGCTGGCTGTAGCGTTCCTTCAGGCGCGGGAACAGGTGCAGGACCTTGTCCAGTTGCTCCTGGTAGTCGCCCTTGTCGGTGAAGAAGCCGCCCATGGCCAGGTTTTCCTCGACGGTCAGGCGCGAGAACACGCGGCGGCCTTCCGGGACCACGGCGATGCTCTTGCGCATGATGTGCGAGGACGGCTGGCCGACCAGTTCCTCGCCCAGGTAGCGGATGCTGCCGCTATGGGCTTGCGGCGAACCGCACAGGGTCATCAGCAGGGTGGACTTGCCGGCACCGTTGGCGCCGATCAGGGTGACGATCTCGCCCTGGTTGATTTCCACGTTGACCGAGTGCAGCGCCTGGATCTTGCCGTAGAAGGTGGAAACGTTTTCGAACTGCAGCATTTACGCTTCCCCCAGGTAGGCTTTGATCACGTCAGGGTTGTCGCGGATCTGTTCCGGTGTGCCATCGGCCAGGGGCGTGCCCTGGTTGATCACGACGATGTGGTCGGAAATGCTCATGACCAGCTTCATGTCATGCTCGATCAGCAGCACGGTGACGTTGTGCGATTCGCGCAGGTACGCGATCAGCGCCTTGAGGTCCTCGGTTTCCTTGGGGTTGAGGCCCGCGGCCGGCTCGTCGAGCATGATGATCCGTGGCTGGGTCATCATGCAGCGGGCGATTTCCAGGCGGCGCTGCTGGCCGTAGGCCAGGGTTCCGGCGGTACGGTTGGCGAACTCGGTCAGGTTGACCTTGTCCAGCCAGTACTGCGCACGCTCCATCGCTTCCTTCTCGCTGCGACGGAAAGCCGGGGTCTTGAACAGACCGGCGAAGAAGTTGGTGTTGAGGTGGCGGTGCTGGGCGATCAGCAGGTTCTCCAGCACAGTCATTTCCTTGAACAGGCGTACGTTCTGGAAGGTCCGCACTACGCCCTTGCGGGCGATCTGGTGACCGGCCAGGCCCTGGATCGGCTGGCCATCGAGGAGGATGGTGCCGCCGCTGGGCTTGTAGAAACCGGTCAGGCAGTTGAACACCGTGGTCTTGCCGGCGCCGTTCGGGCCGATCAGGGCGACCACCTGTTTTTCCTTGACGGTCAGGCCGACGCCGTTGACCGCCAACAAGCCGCCGAAGCGCATGCTCAGGCCGCTGACTTTCAGAATTTCGCGGCTCATCGACGCAGCTCCATATGTGGACGTTGCATAGGCAGCAGGCCCTGCGGACGCCAGATCATCATCAATACCATCAGGGCGCCGAACATCAGCATGCGGTATTCGCTGAAGTCACGCATAAGCTCCGGCAGCAGGATCATCACGATGGCCGCGAGGATCACGCCCAACTGCGAGCCCATACCGCCGAGCACGACGATGGCGAGGATGATCGCCGATTCGATGAAGGTGAAGGATTCCGGTGTCACCAGGCCCTGGCGCGCGGCGAAGAAGCTGCCGGCGAACCCGGCGAAGCAGGCACCCAGGGTGAACGCCGAGAGCTTGATCACGGTCGGGTTCAGGCCCAGTGCGCGGCAAGCGATCTCGTCTTCGCGCAGCGCTTCCCAGGCACGCCCGATCGGCATGCGCAGCAAGCGGTTGATGACGAACAGCGCCAGCAGGGCGAGGAGCAGGGCCACCAGGTAAAGGAAGATCACCTTGTTGATCGAGTTGTATTCCAGCCCGAAGAACTCATGGAAGGTCTGCATGCCCTCGGCAGCCTTGCGCTCGAAGGTCAGGCCGAAGAAGGTCGGCTTCTCGATGTTGCTGATGCCGTTCGGACCGCCGGTGATATCGGTGAGGTTGCGCAGGAACAGCCGAATGATCTCACCGAAACCGAGGGTCACGATGGCCAGGTAGTCACCGCGCAGGCGCAGCACCGGGAAGCCCAGCAGGAAGCCGAAGGTGGCCGCCATCAGGCCGGCGATCGGCAGGCAGATCCAGAAGCTCAGGCCGAAGTAGTGCGAGAGCAGCGCGTAGCTGTACGCACCCACGGCGTAGAAGCCGACGTAGCCGAGGTCGAGCAGGCCCGCCAAGCCGACCACGATGTTCAGGCCGAGGCCGAGCAGTACGTAGATCAGGATCAGGGTGGCGATGTCGACCGCGCCGCGCGAGCCGAAGAACGGCCAGACCAGGGCGACCACGATCAGGCCGAGGATGATGTAGCGCTGGGTCTTGGGCAGGGTCAGCCAGTTGCTGACCTTGGGTGGCACCAGCGGGCCGTCCCGACGCGAGCGCATCATTGCGCTCCATTGCTTGTCCAGCAGCACGCGCAGGAACATCAGCACCGAACACAGGGCGATCACGCCGAGGGTGAACGGACCCTGGCCGTGCACTTCCAGGTTGATGCCGACGATGCTGAGTTTCAGGCCGAGCACCGGGAAGGCCACGGCCCAGACCAGCAGGGCGCTGAAGAACGCCGATTTGAGGTTTCTGTTCATACTTTCTCAACCTCCGGACGGCCGAGGATGCCGGTCGGACGGAACAACAGGACGAGAACCAGCAGGCCGAACGCCACGACGTCCTTGTACTGGTCGCCGAAGATGTCAGCGCCGAAGGCTTCGGCCACACCCAGCACCAGGCCGCCGAGCATGGCGCCCGGAATGCTGCCGATGCCACCGAGGACTGCCGCGGTGAAGGCCTTCAGGCCCACCAGGAAGCCGGCGTTGGGGTTGATCACGCCGTACTGCATGCTCAGCAGCACTGCGGCCACGGCTGCCAGGGCGGCACCGATGACGAAGGTCAGGGCGATGATATTGTTGGTGTTGATCCCCAGCAGGTTGGCCATCTTGATGTCTTCGGCGCAGGCCCGGCAGGCCCGGCCCAGACGCGAGCGGGAGATGAACAGGGTAAGGCCGGTCATGGCGATCAGGGTGACCACGAAGACCAGGATCTGCATGTAGGACACCAGGACTTCTTCCGCACCGCCCGGACCGAAGGAAATGCTCCCCGGGATCAGGTTGGGAATGGATTTGTCCTTGGAGTCCTGGGAAAGCAGTACGGTGTTCTGCAGGAAAATCGACATGCCGATGGCGGAAATCAGCGGGATCAGGCGGTTGCTGTTGCGCAACGGCCGGTAGGCGACCCGTTCGATACTGTAGCCGTAGGCACTGGTAACGACGATCGTCGCGATGAACGCGGCGGTCATCAGCAGCGGCAGCGAATGGATGCCCATCATGGCCAGTCCGGCAAGGACGATGAAGGCCACGTAGGAACCAATCATGTACACCTCGCCGTGGGCGAAGTTGATCATTCCAATGATGCCGTAAACCATTGTGTAGCCAATGGCTATCAAGGCATAGGTGCTGCCAATGGTCAGGCCATTAACCAGCTGTTGGAAAAAGTGATAGATCTCAGGCATTACAGCGCTCCTAAAAACCTGAATATGCATTTCGCTGGCGGGGCTTGCCCGGCATGGCCTTGTGGTCTGGGGCCACTTCGGCCGATGCGTTGCCAGGGAACCGCTGGTGACGGTTTTAAGATTTTCAGGTGAACCCGATCCCGGATCGCGGGAAGCGGGCCCATGAACCTCGTAAAACAAAGCCCACTGCTCGCACAGTGGGCTTTTCGGTCAAGTATCAGACGGTGTTACTGAGGGGAAACTTCGGTTTTCGGTTTGCCGAAATGCCATTCGTAGACCACGAACTTGAAGTCCTTCAGGTCGCCTTTTTCGTCGTAGGACAGTTCACCGGTCGGGGTCTTGAAGGTGCCGGCGTGGATGGCTGCGGCCACCTTGTCGGTATCTTCGCTACCGGCTTTCTTGATGCCTTGGGCGATCAGCTCGACAGCCGAGTAGGCCGGGAACACGAACGGACCGCTAGGGTCCTTGCCGTCGGCCTTGATGGCTTCGACGATCTTCTTGTTCTCGGGATCGGCATCGAAGGACTTCGGCAGGGTCACCAGCAGGCCTTCGGACGCGTCCTGGGCGATCTGCGAGATGGAGTCGTTGCCGACGCCTTCCGGACCCATGAACTTGGCGTTCAGGCCTTTTTCCTTGGCCTGGCGCAGGATCAGGCCGAGCTCCGGGTGGTAGCCGCCGTAGTAGACGAAGTCGACGTTGTTCTGCTTGAGCTTCTGGATGATCGAGGAGAAGTCCTTGTCACCGGCGTTCAGGCCTTCGAAGACGGCAACCTTGGTGCCTTTCTTCTCGAGGGTCGATTTGACCGCGGTGGCAATGCCTTCACCGTACTGCTGCTTGTCGTGCAGTACCGCGACGACCTTGGGCTTGACGTGATCGGCGATGTAGTTGCCGGCGGCCGGGCCCTGGGCGCTGTCCAGGCCGATGGTGCGGAAGATCAGCTTGTAGCCGCGGGAGGTGATTTCCGGGCTGGTGGCAGCCGGGGTGATCATGATCACGCCTTCGTCTTCGTAGATGTCGGACGCTGGCTGGGTGGAGCTGGAGCAGAGATGGCCGATGACGAACTTGACGCCGTCGTTGACCACCTTGTTGGCGACTGCCACGGCCTGTTTCGGGTCGCAGGCGTCGTCGTATTCCTTGGCTTCGAGCATCTTGCCGTCGACACCGCCAGCGGCGTTGATGTCCTTGATGGCTTGCTTGGCACCGATGAACTGCATGTCACCGTATTGCGTCACCGGACCGGTCTTCGGGCCGGCGATGCCGATCTTGATGGTATCGGCGGCGAAGGAATGGCTGGCAACGCCGGCCAGGACCATCGCGGCGAACAGCTTGGAAACTTTACTCATAGTGCTCCACTCATTCTGTTGTAATTTTTATCGTCCTTGCGCCATGGCAGAGGACCCGACGGACCCGGTACGGCTACGCCGTATCGCAGCCCGCATTCCGGTTTCATCCCCGGTGAATGCCCTGGCAACTGTACCGGTACAGTGTAGAGCGCCGCTTCATCGCTTGAAAAGCAGGCCCGCCGAGGCAAAAACAAGGGGTGTCGCCTGATCGACATAAAGATACAAAAAAGCGTCTTCTTGCTGTCCGGAAGTTCCGGAAACGTTTGGCTTTGCTGGACCTGTCGACCAATTACTTATTTGAAACTGGGTTTTTCTGCAAAAATACCGGCCTTTCGAATGACCTGAATACTTTTGGTGAAACCCATGACTGATGAACCAAGCACCCTCTATGCCAAACTGCTCGGCGAGACGGCGGTAATCGAGTGGAAAGCCCTGGAGCGTTTTTGGGCAAAGGGTGACCTGATTTGGGTCGACCCTTCCCTTGACCTGATCGAAGTCGCACAGGCGATGGCCGAGAACCGCAGCGAAACCTTTGCACAGTGGCGTGATGCTGGCACTGTCGGCCCGGTCAGCTCCGAGCAGGCCCTCGACCTGCAGAGCCGCGATCCAGAGATCTGGGCGGTGGTGGTGCAGCCGTTCATCGTGATTCAGGTTCGGCCGTCGGCCTGAGGCGGCGCCAATCGGGTGCGTAAAAACGCACAACGAGTCCATTTTGGTGCGCGAGGTCGATCAAGTGGGGTGACGGTTGGTAACAGTGCCTGATGAACCACTTGGGGGCGGTAACAGTTCCCGAGCCCTGAAAACGACGCGGACCCTGTAGGAGCTGGCTTGCCAGCGATAGCTATGGTGAATTCACTAAAGCCATCGCTGGCAAGCCAGCTCCCACAGAGTCCGCGTCGCGCTTTTTTAGTAGTCGACTTTGCCAGTATGACTATTGAGCGAAATGACCTTGGTCTTGCCAATCCGGTGGCGATAAATTTCGCGCAAGTATTTGATGGCCTTTTTCACGCACTCCCGCGACAAGCGAATATCGTTGATGGAAACGAACTTGTTCTTGTCGTTGATGAGTTCGCGGTACTTCTTCTCGTACATCGGTTTGATCGCGTACCAGTTGGTGTCGAGGATCTTCGCCGGGTTCTCGAATTCGCTGAGCAATTCGTCGATGCGCTCTTCCTCGAATTCTTCCCGGGTAATGAATTCAAGAATCGCGTTGTCCAGGGTGTCGTCGAAGCGATAGGGCATCCTGGCGAAGCAGCGCTTGATGAAGGCCACGATCAAGGTCAGGAAGTCGTCCGACAGGCATGGGCTCTTGGCGATCAGGGTGGTCAGCGACAGGTTGGCCGAGGCACCGATCACCAGCGCATAGCGTTTCAGCGTGGTGTTGGGGAACAGGCTGTTGAGGTGGGTCTTGAGCCGGTTCAGGTCCATGTAGGACAGCTTGTAGTCCTTGGGCAGCGAAACGATGGACACCACCGACGAGCAATTCTTGAAGAAATGCAGGTCGTGCAGTGCCGCGGCGTCGCAGCCGGACTTGCGGTACTGCTCCAGGGCCGCGCGGTAGCGCCTGGACTCGATCGGCAACAGGCTGATGCCCTCGATGGCCTGGGTGTCCTTGTTGAAGTGCGGCAGGTCGATGGAGCGGAAGAACAGGTCGTCGATGTCCAGGCGCGGCGGTTCCTTCTCGAACACCTTGAAACCTTTCTCCGAACTGTTGCCCGGGGTTTCCGGGACTACCGACTCGGCGTAGGCGATCGCCACCGGGCCGGCCAGGCTCATGAACAGGTCGTTGGCATCCAGGCGGATGGTCTCGCCGATATCGATGCCGGCGCGCCGGAAGTAGTTCTGGTCGTAGTCGGTGGTGACCGCCTGGGCCGTGAGGATGTTGAAGATCTGCTGGGAGATGTACTGGTTGGCGTGCTTCTCCATGGCGTTGACGTCGATATTCTGGATGTTGCCGTCGTCGCTTTCTTCGGCGTAGCGCATGATGTCGTTGGAAATCAGCATCATCGCGTTCCACGGGCGAATCCGCCCCATCACGCTGGCTTCGCTGCTGTCTTCGTTGTCGAAGTTGTAGGAGAAGTCCCATTCCTCTGACAGGTATTTGCACAGAAGCCTGCCGGCGTTGATGTGTAGCGCTTCTGACATTTCACTGCGGTGATCGGAAATGTTCGGCAGTACGCAGATGCCACTGGTGAAGATCGGTTCGAAGACGAACGAATGCCCGGCCTCGCCGTCCTGTTCGTCGGCCGGCTTGGTGTCGAAGGTCTTGTTCATGTACGAGAATTGCTGGGCCAGGCCGAATTCCGAGGCCATGCCCGAGCCGGTACCGCCGCCGGCGCTGAAGATATAGAAGTACAGCCGCGACTGGTTGGCCTTGATCCCGCAGGAATCGATCAGGTACGAGTGGATCAGTTTCCAGTCGGCGCTGGAGAACCGGTGGGTTTCCTTGTTGAGGATGATCTTCGCCAGGTACTGGCCAAGGATCGGCGCGTTACCGGCACCACCGGCATGGACCTCGGACAGGTCCATGATCTTCATCTTGCTGTAGTCGCGCAGGAAGCCGCTTTTCTCGCCCTTGCGCGAGAAACGGATGCGCCCGGCGATGTCCTTGTCCAGGTCGCCGAGCATGACCAGCGGTTCCACCAGGAACACCGGCTTGGCGCTCTTGGCCTGGACCAGGCGCAGGTTGTTGCGGATCCAGCGCGCCGGGTTGTAGGACGGATCGTTGCCGACCCGGTCGTCGCTCTTGAATTCGTTGAGGTAGAACGTCCGTGCGTTGTACACCAGCTCGGCGACATCCAGGGCAATGTTCGAACCGCAGCGACCGAGGCCGATCAGGCATACCGAGGGGAACTGCTGGTCGAGGCGCAGCTGGGCGTCGTCCTCGACATGCAGGCTTGGCGGAAACACCAGGTCGCGCAGGCCGTCGAGGTTATCGAGGATGCGCTGGGTGTCGGGTTCGGTGAAATACAGGTATTGCTGCGGGCTCAGGGTTGGCTGGCTGTAGTAGCTGCGCGCGCCATTGGCGGTGGGCGCAGTGGCTGAAAGCAGCTCGGAAATCACGTTGGCAGGAGTATTCTTGGAGGTCATTTTGCGCCATGTGCCTGGGGGGAAGGCTTTTCAGCAGTCGATATCATTGAGCCATCCCTGGAAAGTTTCGCGACTGTATCAGTGCGTCTCCGGCGTAAGCGATCAGGTTTTACCCTATGAATGCTAGGGGTTTTCCTGTCGCGCCTTTTTCTGAATCGTCCGACCCGTCAACTTCTTTAACTGTCTGGAGCTGTAGATGAGCAATTCATTGCCTTTGTCCCTGGGTTTTGCCGGTATCGGCCTGATGGGGTTGCCCATGTGTCGCCGCTTGCTGGCGGCGGGCCACAAGCTGACGGTATGGAACCGTTCGCCGGACAAATGCGCGCCCCTGGTGGCTGCCGGCGCACGTCAGGTGCAGGCGCCCGGCGAACTCTGCGAGGCTGCCGACGTGGTGATGCTGTGCCTGGCCGACACTGCGGTGGTGCGCGAGGTGGTGTTCGGCCCGGATGGCATTGCCGGCAAGGCCCGGCCCGGGCAATTGCTGGTGGACTTCTCCAGCCTGGAACCTTCCGCCACCCGGGAAATGGCCGCGCAACTCAAGGCCGCGACCGGCATGGGCTGGCTCGATACCCCGGTGTCCGGTGGTACGCCTGGCGCGCAAGCCGGCACCCTGGCGATCATGGTGGGAGGCGACGCGAGCGATCTTGAGCGGGTACGTCCGGCACTCCTGTCACTGGGCCAGCGGGTTACCCATATGGGGGGCGTGGGCGCGGGCCAGGTCACCAAGGCCTGCAACCAGATGATCGTCGCCTGCAATGCATTGGTGATCGCCGAAGTGGTGGCCCTGGCGGAAAAGTCGGGAGTGGACGCCGGCCTGATCGCCGACGCCCTGGCCGGCGGTTTCGCTGATTCCAAACCTTTGCAGATCCTCGCCCCGCAAATGGCCGAAAGCCGCTTCGAGCCGGTGAAATGGCATGTGCGGACGTTGCTCAAGGATCTCGATAGCGCCGTGAAGTTTTCCCGCGAACAGGGTGTGGCGACGCCGGTCAGCGGCCTGGCTGCGCAGTTGATGCGCTTGCATGGCAGTCAGGGCTATCTGGAAAAAGATCCGGCGACGCTGATCGATCTGTATCGCAGCACGCCGTAAGGCGCTCTTCGCGATGGTTGAGGCTGTCGAGCACCGCGTGCAGGTTCTCCAGCGGTACCGGCCGGCTCAACAGGTAACCCTGGATGGCGTCGCAGCCCAGGCGCCGCAGGAAGCTGTATTGTTCCTCGGTTTCCACGCCCTCGGTGATTACCTTCAGGTGCAGGGTGTGGGCCATCACCATGATCGCCTGGACGATATTGTTGTCTGCCCGGGAATGCGGCACGTCCTGGATGAACGAGCGGTCGATCTTCAGGGTATCCAGGGGCAGGCGCTTGAGATAGGCCAGGGACGAATAGCCGGTGCCGAAGTCATCGATCGACAGTGACACGCCCTGCTGGCGGATACGCCGCAGCAACTCGATGGTGCTGTGGATATTGGCCATCAGGGCGTTTTCCGTGACTTCCAGCTCAAGGCGCCAGGCCGGCAGGCCGGCGTTGTGCAGCGCGTCTTCGACTTCCCTGGCCAGCTCGTCACGGCCCAGGGTCAGGGCCGAGCAGTTCACTGTCACCTTCAATTCGTCGAAGCCGTGCTGGCTCAGTTGGGCCAGGTCCTGGCAGGCGCGACGCAGCACCCAGAGATCGAGGTCGGCGATCAGCCCGTTGGTTTCGGCGATGCCGATAAAGCGGTCGGGGCTGAGCAGGCCGTGTTGCGGGTGCTGCCAGCGGATCAACGCCTCGAGCTTGCTGACCTTGCCGCTGGCCAACTCGTAGATCGGCTGGTAGTGCAAGCGCAGGCCATGGTCTTCCTGCAAGGCGATGCGCAATTCTTCTTCCAGTTGCAGTTCCAGGGTGGCGCGGGTCTTGAGGTTGTCGCTGAAGAAATTCGCCTTGTTGCGCCCGCCGCCCTTGGACTGGTAGAGCGCCAGGTCGGCGTGCTTGAGCAGTTCATCGCAGGTGTTGCCATCGGTGGGGTAAAGGCTGATGCCGATACTGGTGGTCATGACCATGCGTCGCCCCGCCAGGTCGATGGGCTCGCGGACCTTGTTCAGGATGCGCTGGGCCAGGCCGCGCGCCTCTTCGGGGCTGTTCAGGCTGAAAAGAATGCAGAACTCGTCGCCGCCAAGGCGGGCGACTACGTCCTGGGTCCGGGTGGCGGCGCTGATCAAATGGGCGATGGCCTTGAGCAACTGGTCGCCGGCGTCATGTCCGAGGCTGTCGTTGATGCGCTTGAAGTGATCGATATCGAGGAACATCACTCCGAGCATGCCACCCTGCTGGGTGCGCTCGGCCAGGCGCTCGGCGAAGATCTGGTTGAAGCCGCGGCGGTTGACCAGGTTGGTCAGGGCATCGTAGTGCGCTGCCTGTTGCAGCGACACCCGGGCCTGGTCGAGCTGGCTGAGCAGGGTGTTGACCCGGCGCAGGTCCTGTTCCTTGCTTTGCAGCTTCTTGTCCGAGAGCGCGGCGCTGATGCAACTGCCGCTGATCAGCAGGGTGATCACGGCGATGGTCAGGCTCAGTTGCAAGCTGTTGTCGGTGACCACGATCTGCGGCGCGGCGCCGTCGGGAAGCACCAGGGTCAATGCGTGCATGCCGGCGTAGTGGGTGGCGATGATGCCGGCCGCCATGATCAGCGCGGCGCTGTACTTGAACAGTTGCGGGCGCGCTACGTTTCCCTGGCGCAGCTGACGGGCCATCATCATCGACAGCAGCGCGGCGAGCAGCCCCACTACCACCGAGCCCAGCACCAAGGTCGGATCGTAGAGTTGCACGGCCCGGGAACGCATGGCCGCCATGCCGGTGTAATGCATGATCGCCACCCCCGAGGCGATGCACAGCGCGGCCAGGGTGTAGTGGCGGTTGCTCGGTTGGCTCTGGCCGAGGAAGCTCATGGCGCCGAGGGCAGCGAACAGCATGATCAGCAGCGACACGCTGGTGAGGAACATGTCGTAATGGACTTCCAGCGAAGTCTCGAAGGCCAGCATGCCGATGTAGTGCATGGCCCACACGCTGCAGGCCAGGCAGCAGGCGCCCAGCAGTTTCCAGCGTCGTCGGGCGCTGGCCTGTTCGGCGTCGCCGATGCGTTCGATGATGTCGAGGGTGGCGAAGCTGCCGGCGCACATCACCAGGTAGGCGAGGAGGATCAGCCAAGGGTCGTGTCGCGCCGCCAGAGCAAAATGCCCCGCCGGATGCTCGGCGAGCATGATATGCAGCCATTCCATTAGCGCGCCTCTCAGTTCAGCCGAGTTTGCACTCGTCCCCAAACCGCCTGGAGACTCTTTTGGTTTTGAGTATGGTGCGCTATCCGCTTGGATGGCAGATTGATTTCACTGAATCGAAGGGTGTTTTTATCGCGACGGGTTATAACGGTGCAAATGGTTACAATTACCTGCCATCAATCTCGTGGATGATCGCAGACAGACCGGGAATGGCCCTCTAGATTTTGTCCGGCGTGCGGTACGCGCCGACAACAATAAAGAGGGATCGACCGATGCACAGCCCCACTCAAGCGGCGAATGCCTGGCGCATTCTGTTCCTGCTGTTCCTGGCCAACCTGTTCAATTTCTTCGACCGCACCATTCCCGCCATCGTGATCGAGCCGATCCGCCTGGAGTGGCATCTCAGCGACATGCAGATCGGCCTGATCGGCACGGCCTTCACCCTGGTCTATGCGATTGCCGGCCTGCCCCTGGGACGTCTGGCCGACACCGGTTCGCGCAGCAAGGTGATGGGCTGGGGCCTGACCGTATGGAGCGGGCTGACGGCAGTCAATGGCATGGTCGGCAGCTTCTGGAGCTTCCTGTTGGTGCGCATGGGCGTCGGGATCGGCGAGGCCAGCTATGCGCCGGCGGCCAATTCGCTGATCGGTGACCTGTTCCCGGCCGAACGACGCGCCCGGGCCATGGGCATCTTCATGCTCGGTCTGCCGCTGGGGCTGTTGCTGGCGTTCTTCACCATCGGCGCGATGGTCCAGTATTTCGGCAGTTGGCGTGCGCCGTTCTTCATCGCGGCGGTGCCAGGGCTGCTGCTGGCGGTGTTCATGTTCATGATCCGCGAGCCGGCACGCGGCGCGGCGGAAGCGGTGGCATCCTCCCAGGCTCCGCTGGACCGGCCGTTGCGCCGGGTGCTGAGCATCCCGACCTTCGGCTGGCTGGTGCTCGCGGGCCTGGCCTACAACTTCGCCACCTACGCCTGCAACTCGTTCATGGTGCCGATGCTGCAACGCTACTTTTCCCTGTCATTGCAGAACGCGGCGGTGGCGACCGGGGTGATAGTCGGCGTGACCGGCCTGGTCGGACTGACCCTGGGCGGGTGGGTCGCGGACAAGATCCATCAGCGCCTGCCGGGCGGGCGCCTGCTGTTCGGGGCCTTCAGCATGCTGGTGGCGACCGTCGGGACCGGAACGGCGCTGTATCTGGGACGGGTGGAGATCGGCGTGTTCATTGCCCTGTTCGGTATTGGCTGGCTGTTTGCCTATAACTTCTACACCTGCGTCTACACCGCGATCCAGGATGTGGTGCAGCCGCGCCTGCGAGCGACGGCGATGGCGTTGTTCTTTGCCGGCTTGTACCTGTTGGGTGGGGGGCTTGGGCCACTGGTGGTCGGGACCCTGTCGGATCATTACGCCCAGGTGGCGATGCTGGAAGCGGGTGCGGTCGACATGACCGAGGCATTCAAGGCGGTGGGCCTGCATAACGCCATGGGGCTGATTCCGTTTGCCCTGGCGGCGACCCTGGTATTCCTGCTGTTCGCGACGCGCACCTTTGCCCGGGATGCGCAGAAGATGAAGGACGGGATGGTGGAGGAGGGGGCTGCGCAGGCGGGCAAGGCCGCCGAGGCTCTTTAAGCCGGGTGTCAGTGCCGGCCTCATCGCCGGCAACGCCGGCTCCCACAAGGTTCAGCGGTGCACGCTATACCTGTGGGAGCTGGCGTTGCCAGCGATGAGGCCGTCCCGGACACAGACTCAGCCAGCGACCAGCACCCGAATCGCCTCGAGCCGCAGAGCGGCCTTTTCCAGCATCGCCAAGCCATCCTCGCGCAGCTTGCGCAGCGCTACGATCTCGCTGTCTCGCACCGTCGGGTTCACCGCTTGCAGGGCCGTCAGGCGTGCCAGCTCCTCATCGGTTTCCGCCGCCAGGCGGCGTTGCGCCTCGGCCACGCGTTCGTTGTGACGCGGCAGGACCTTGGCTTCGCCGGCGTTGATCCTTGGCGCCAGCACGTCACGCTGGGCCTGGATGAACTTGTTGGCGCTGGCCTTGGGCACGCTTTCCAACTGGTCGGTGATGGTCTCGAAGGACACCCGTGGCGCCAGGTCGTTGCCATTGGCGTCCAGCAGGCAGCGCAGCGCTGCAGGCGGCAGGTAGCGGCCCAGTTGCAGCGAGCGCGGCGCGACCACTTCGCTGACGTAGAGCAGTTCCAGCAGTACGGTGCCCGGCTTGAGCGCCTTGTTCTTGATCAGCGCGACGGCCGTGTTGCCCATCGAGCCGCTCAGCACCAGGTCCATGCCGCCTTGTACCATCGGATGCTCCCAGGTCAGGAACTGCATGTCCTCGCGGGACAGGGCCTGGTCGCGGTCATAGGTGATGGTCACGCCTTCGTCGTCGCCCAGCGGGAAGCTGGCATCGAGCATCTTCTCGCTCGGCTTGAGGATCAAGGCGTTGTCCGAGTGGTCCTCGCTGTCGATGCCGAAGGCGTCGAACAGGGTTTCCATATAGATCGGCAGGGCGAACTGATCGTCCTGTTCGAGGATTGCCTCCACCAGCGCCTGGCCTTCGCCAGCACCGCCGGAATTGAGTTCCAGCAGACGGTCGCGACCGCTGTGCAGCTCGGCTTCGAGACGCTCGCGCTCGCCACGTGCCTCGGCGATCAGCGCTTCCCACTGGCTTTCATCGGTGTCTTCCAGCAGCGGCAGCAGGCGCGGGCCGAACTGGTGCTGCAGGGCGTTGCCGGTCGGGCAGGTGGCGAGGAAGGCGTTGAGAGCCTGGTGGTACCACTGGAACAGGCGCTCCTGCGGGCTGTTCTGCAGGTGCGGTACGTGCAGCTCGATGGTGTGCTTCTGGCCGATCCGGTCGAGACGACCGATGCGCTGTTCCAGCAGGTCGGGGTGGGCCGGCAGGTCGAACAGCACCAGATGATGGGCGAACTGGAAGTTGCGTCCTTCACTGCCGATTTCCGAGCAGATCAGCACCTGGGCGCCGAATTCCTCGTCGGCGAAGTAGGCGGCGGCGCGGTCGCGCTCGAGGATGCTCATGCCTTCGTGGAACACCGTGGCCGGGATGCCGGAGCGCACGCGCAGGGCGTCTTCCAGGTCCATGGCGGTTTCGGCGTGGGCACAGATCACCAGGACCTTGACCCGCTTGAGCATCTTCAGGGTATCGATCAGCCAGTCGACCCGCGGGTCGAAGCGCCACCAGCGGTTTTCTTCGTCGCCATCGCCCTGGGCCTGGAAGCTGACTTCCGGGTACAGGTCGGCGTGCTCGCCCACCGGCAGTTCCATGTACTGGTCCGGGCAGGGCAGGGGATAGGCGTGCAACTGGCGCTGCGGGAAGCCCTGGACGGCGGCACGGGTGTTGCGGAACAGCACGCGGCCGGTGCCGTGGCGGTCCAGCAGTTCGCGGATCAGGCGCGCGCTGGCTTGGCTGTCGCCGTCGTTGACGGCAGCCAGCAAGGCTTCGCCTTCGGCACCCAGGAAGCCCTGGATGGTGGCATGGGCCTTCGGCGACAGCCGGCCGTTGTCGAGCAGTTCCTGGACGGCTTCGGCCACCGGGCGATAGTGCTCGCTCTCGGCACGGAAGGCGGCCAGGTCGTGGAAGCGGTTCGGATCGAGCAGGCGCAGGCGGGCGAAATGGCTGTCCTGGCCGAGCTGCTCCGGGGTGGCGGTGAGCAGCAGGACGCCGGGGATGACTTCGGCGAGCTGCTCGACCAGCGCGTATTCAGGGCTGACCTGGTCCTCGTGCCAGACCAGGTGGTGCGCTTCGTCGACCACCAGCAGATCCCAGCCGGCGGCGAACAGGGCGTCCTGGGCCTTTTCGTCCTCGGTCAGCCACTCCAGGGCGACCAGGGCCAGTTGGGCGTCTTCGAACGGGTTGCTGGCGTCGCTTTCGATGAAGCGCTCGGCATCGAACAGCGCGACCTGCAGGTTGAAGCGCCGGCGCATTTCCACCAGCCATTGATGCTGGAGGTTTTCCGGGACCAGTATGAGCACGCGGCTGGCGCGACCGGAGAGCAACTGGCGATGGATCACCAGGCCGGCTTCGATGGTCTTGCCCAGGCCCACTTCGTCGGCCAGCAGAACCCGTGGGGCGATGCGGTCGGCCACTTCACGGGCGATATGCAATTGGTGCGCGATCGGCTGGGCGCGCACGCCGCCGAGGCCCCACAGAGACGACTGCAACTGGCGGCTGGTGTGCTCCAGGGTGTTGTAGCGCAGCGAGAACCATGGCAGCGGGTCGATCTGCCCGGCGAACAGACGGTCGCTGGCCAGGCGGAACTGGATGAAGTTGGAGAGCTGGGTTTCCGGCAGGGTGCGCGCCTGGTTCTGCGCGTCGAGGCCGTGATAGACCAGCAGACCGCCGTCGATCGTCTCGACTTCGCGTACGGTCAGTTTCCAGCCTTCGAAATGGGTGATCTGGTCACCGGGAGAAAAGCGCACCCGGGTCAGCGGGGCATTGCGCAGGGAGTACTGGCGGGTATCGCCAGTGGCCGGGTAGAGCACGGTCAACAAGCGGCCATCCTGTGCCAGAACGGTACCCAGACCCAGCTCGGCTTCGCTGTCGCTGATCCAGCGTTGTCCCGGTTGATACTGCTGCGCCATACTGCCTGACTCCCGCCATGAAAAAGCTGGCTATCTTAACGGATAGCGGCCTTTCAAACCAAAGATTCCGGCCACACGGCAACGCGTCCCGTTCGTCGATTGCCCGGTGGGGCCTGCAACATCGACCGGGGAAGCCGGTCCTAGGCTCAAGCATAGGGATATCGAGCCGATAAAACGGGTGACAGGAGACCGAACACCATGCTGCCACCACTGATCCCGCTGAGCGCTGCTCCCATTACGCAGCAGATGGACCCGGTCAAGCCGACCCCGGACATCAAGCCCGTGGTGCCGACCCAGCCGGCTTCCAGCGAGGGCGCGATCGACCTCAAGCACCGCGACCCGGAGCAGGCTGCGCTCCTGCTGCGCGAAGAGCAGCGCCGTCGCCAGGGCCAGCACGGCGGGCAACATCCTGGTGAAGAGCAGGGCGATGATCCCTACCTGCCGACGCCCGGCGATGACCTCAACGCCGACAATACCGTGCCGGTCGCTCCCTTGATGGGCGGCGAGAACCGCCAGGGGCTGCTGGTGGACATCGAAGTCTGAGCCGGGTCTTTGCAGTATCGGCGCGAGCCTTCATGATGAGTGCTCCGCTGTCCGCCTTCCGAGCCCGACCATGAGCCAAGACGACAACCTGATCGATTTCGGCGCCGAGCGCGCCCGCCGCATCCATGACCTCAATGACAAGCGCCTGAACGAAGTGCGCAAGGCCTTCGAGCAGGCCATGCCGATCGGTACCGCGAAGAAGTCGAAGAAAAAGCCCAAGGGCAAACCCGGCAAACGCTGAAAATCTTGATGCAGGTCAAGCCTGCACCCCCCCTCCGGCGCCCGCCCCGGGCGCCATTGACCTCGGTCAATTTTCCCTCCCGGCACATTCGCTACTGTTCACCCATCGGACAGGCACAGGCAAATGGAGGCCGACATGTTCTTCGATAATGTGGTTGTCGCTGGCGTCGTCACGGTCGGATTGATGTTTGTTTTCTTCGCCGGTTTCGGACTTTTCATCTGGAAGGACTCGCAGAAGCGCAAAGACCGCTGATCCTTCCCGATACAACGAGCACGCAAGGCATTTAGGGCGACTTCGGTCGCCCATTTTTTTTGCCTGTTATTTTTCCAGCAGTACGCTTTGACACGGAACCCTGTGGGAGCTGGCTTGCCAGCGATTGCGATGGTGAATTCACCAAAGTCATCGCTGGCAAGCCAGCTCCCACAGGGTTTTTTGTTGCCCTAGGAAAAGGTGCTGGACTAATGATAGTTAGCTAGCTAATAATTGTGTTTCGGATCTTTTTCGCTCCACTGTCTATCGTTAACTCCACCACCTTCAGGTTCACACCATTGCCCATCACCCTCCATGCGCTGTTCGCCCCCGACAAAGCGGCTTTGCAGTTCGCCATCAAGACCTTGCTCGGTGGCGGCCTGGCGTTGTGGCTGGCCTTGCGCTGGGGCCTTGAACAGCCGTCCTGGGCGCTGATGACCGCGTTCATCGTCGCCCAGCCACTGTCCGGCATGGTCCTGCAAAAGGGCCTGGCGCGGCTGCTTGGCACGCTGGTCGGCACGATCATGTCGGTGCTGTTCATGGCCGTTTTCGCCCAGACTCCCTGGCTGTTCCTGATCTGCCTGGCGCTATGGCTGGGCCTGTGCACCGCCTGCTCGACCCTGCTGCGCAGCGCCTGGGCCTACTCCTTCGTCCTGGCCGGCTATACCGTGGCGATCATTGCGCTCCCGGCGATCAGCCACCCGTTGCAGATATTCGACCAGGCCGTGGCCCGTTGCACCGAGATCAGTCTCGGTATCGTCTGCGCCACCCTGGCCAGTGCGTTGCTCTGGCCCTTGCGCGTCGAGCGACAGTTGGCGGTGCAGGCGCGCCAGGCCTGGCAGAGCGGTTTGCAGACGGCCAGCGCGACCCTCGGCGGCGACGAGGAGGGGCGCAAGGGCCTCGTGGAGATCCTCGGGCGTATCGTTGCCGTGGACTCCCAGCGTGAACACGCCTGGTTCGAAGGCAGTCTTGGCCGCCAGCGCGCCCGGGCCATCCGCGGGCTGAGCCAGAAGCTCCTGGTGCTGCTGCGTATCGCCCGTTCGGTACGGCGCCAGTGGCGACAACTGGACGACCGCGAGGCGGCGCATCTGCAACCCTGGCTGGACGAAATCCGCGCCGCGCTGGCCAATCCCGACACCGAGGCCTTGCAAGCCTTACGCGAGCGGGTCTGGCAAGCCGCCCTGGAACTGCGCGACAGCGCCGCCGAACACTATTGCCTGGCGCGCATGACCCTGTTGCTGGACAACGCCGTCGCCGCGACGCAGGCACTGCATGCGGTGGAGCAGGGCCAGGCGCCGGCCGATCTTCCCGATAGCCTTGCGGTACACCGTGATGTGCCCCTGGGCCTGCTCTTCGGCTCACGCAGTGCGCTGGCATTCCTGGCGATGGCGACGTTCTGGATGGCCACGGCCTGGGGCGCGGCGCCCGGTGGCCTGGTGCTGACCTGCGTGGTCTGCAGCCTGTTCGCCAGCCGGGAAAACGGCGCGCAGATCGGTATGAGTTTTCTGCGCGGGATTCTCCTGGCGCTACCGGTGGCCTTCCTGGTCGGGCAGATCCTCTTGCCGCAATGGAGCAGTTTTGCCCTGCTGTGCCTGGGCATGGGCGTGCCGCTGTTCTTCGGTGCGCTGGGCATGGCCAATCCACGCATCGGCGCTACGGCCACGTCCTATTGCCTGCACTTCATCGTGCTGGTCTCGCCGCTGAACACCATGACCTTCAGTGTCGAAAGCTTCCTCAACAATGCCCAGGCCATGCTGATGGGCGTCGGTGCGGCGGTGCTGGCGTTCAAACTGCTGGTGCTGCGCAATCCGGCCTGGCATGGCCGGCGCTTGCGCGCCGCGACCCAGAGCGACCTGGTACGCCTGACCCGGCGCGACCTGCGTGGCGCCGAAACCTGGTTCGGCGGGCGCATGGCCGATCGCCTGCTGCAATTGGCACGGCACTACAACGCCCTGCCGGAGCATGAGCGCAGCCGCTGGGACGATGGCCTGCATGGCCTGGATATGGGGGATGAGTTGCTGCATTTGCGCATGTGCCTGGCGATCGCCCGGGCCCCGCTCGCGTCGGCCGAACGCGAGTACCTGGAGCGGTTGCAGGACGTGCTGGCGCGAGGCCCGGGGCCTGGGCGCGAGCAGCGCCTGGATGCCGCCAGCGAAACCTTTATCGCCGCCCTGCGCGAGCAACCTGCCAGCGACGCCCTGCGCCTGGCGGTGGGCGCCGTTGTGCAACTGCAAAAGAGCTGGGGCCGCTGGTGCCGCCGCCTGGAGGATCTGCATGGGCTTGCGTGAGTGGGCGCTGGGCGGGGTGCTGCTCAGTCCGTTTCTTCTTTATGTAGTGCTGGCGTTGCTGCTTACCGGGCTGCTGCGCTTCATCCTGCGCCTGACCCCGTTGCAGCGCTGGATCTGGCACGAGGCGCTGTTCGACAGTGCCTTGTTCGTTTGCGTGCTGACCCTGGTCACGCTGTACCTTTGAGGAGTTCGTTCATGCGTACCATCGTGCGTATCGCCTTGACCCTGTGCCTGGTGGCCGTGGCCATCTTCGCCGGCACCCGACTATGGCAGTACTACATGCTCACACCCTGGACCCGCGACGCGAAGATCCGCGCCGACGTGGTGATCGTCGCGCCGGATGTATCTGGCTGGGTGCGCGAGCTGAACGTGAAGGACAACCAGGAGGTCAAGGCCGGCGACCTGCTGATGTCGATCGACAGTGACCGTTTCGAAGCCGCGCTGGACAAGGCCAATGCGGTAGCCGACACCCGTCAGCAACAGTTGCGCTTGCGCGAGCATGAGGCCTCCCGCCGTGCCGCCCTCGGGCCCCAGGCCATCAGCGCCGAACTGCGCGAGAACGCCCAGATCGGCGCCGCCGTGGCCCGTGGCGAACTGCGCCAGGCCCAGGCCGATGCCAAGCTGGCGCAGATCAACCTGGAGCGCAGCAAAGTCAAGGCGCCGCGCAACGGCCATATCACCAACCTGCGCCTGGCCGAGGGCAATTACGTCAATGCAGGACAGTCGGTGATGGCCCTGGTGGATGATTCGACCTTTTATGTCCAGGCCTACTTCGAGGAAACCAAGCTGCCGCGGATCAAGGTCGGCGCGCCGGTGAAAATCTGGTTGATGAGTGCCGGCGAGCCGATGCAGGGCCACGTGCAGAGCATCAGCCGCGGCATCACCGACCGTAACGCCAACCCCGACAGCCAGCTGCTCGCCGAAGTCGAGCCAACCTTCAACTGGGTGCGCCTGGCCCAGCGCATCCCGGTACGCATCAGCCTCGACAAGGTGCCGGAAGGCGTCAACCTGAGCGCCGGCATGACCGCCAGCGTTCAGGTGGGTGAAGCTGACGATCAGAGGAACATGCCGCCGGAGGCCTCGAGGCGCTGACCGGTCACCCAGCCGGCACCGTCGCTGGCGAGCAGGGCAATGGCCGCGCCTATGTCGTCCGGCAGCCCGACCCGTCCGAGCGCAGTATTGCCGGCGATTCCCGCATTGACTTGCTGGTTGTCGCGCACCAGGCCGCCACCGAAATCGGTCTCGATGGCGCCCGGGGCAAGGATGTTCACGCGTATCCCGCGTGGCCCCAGTTCCTTGGCCTGGTAGCGGGTCAGTACTTCCATCGCACCTTTCATCGCCGCGTAGGCGGCATGGCCGGGCATGGTGAAGCGGGTCAGGCCCGTGGAAATATTGATGATCCGGCCATTGTCGGCGATCAGTGGCAACAGGCGCTGGGTGAGGAAGAACGGACCCTTGAGCTGGATGTTCAGCATCTGGTCGAACTGCGCCTCGCTGGTTTCGGCGAAAGGCACGTTCAGGCCAATCCCGGCATTGTTCACCAGCACGTCCAGATGGTCGCGGCCGAAGTCCTTGCTCAGGGTGGCTTTCAGCGTATTGGCGAAAGCTTCGAAGCTGGCGCTGTCGCCAACGTCCAGTTGCAGCATGACGGCGCGGGCACCTGAGTTCTCCAGGGTCGAGGCCAGTGTCTGCGCTTCGCCGGCCTTGCTGTGCCAGGTGCCGATGATATCGAAGCCCTGGGCCGCCAGGTGTTGCGCTGCGTTCTTGCCCAGACCGCGGCTGGCGCCGGTGATAAGTGCAATCTTGCGGGGCATGTGCATTACCTCTTTTTGGGAGCGGGGAGTGAGGCCAGTCTATTGGTCGGTTATGTGCTGATAAATCCGTGCTTATTGGAAAGACTGTTCGCCTGATCCGAACAATGAGTGCTCCGGGAAATGCGCCGGCTTTATGCGCGTCAGCACTATCTGCCGCCGCGGGTGCGCCTGTTCATGGGCTGGCTGTCCGACCGGCTGCGCGAGCAGCTCGAACCAGCGGCAGATGCAGGCTGAACAGGGTGCCGGCCGCGGCAGATGATTGCACATCCATGTAGCCACCATGGGCCAGAGCGATCTGCTTGGCGATGTAGAGACCCAGGCCAAGGCCAACCTGCGGCGCATCCGAGGCAGGGTGGGAAAAGGGTTCGAACATCTGCGCCATGATGGCCGGGGCGATGGGCTCGCCGCTGTTGTGCACGCTGAGGATGAAATCATCGTCGGCAATCCTCGCCGAAATCCGGATGACTCCCTGTTCGTCGCCGTGCTGCAGGGCGTTGGCGATCAGGTTGGAGAGCACCTGGCAGATCCGCTCGCGATCGCAGTGCATGCCGGAGAGGTCGCCGATGTCCAGTTCGATCAGTCGAGCCGGATGCACCCGCTGCAATTCTCCCGCGACATGGCGCAGCGCCTGGTCCAGATCGGCGCAGGGCTGGATATTCAGGGGAATGCCATCGCCGAGGCGGCCGCGAGCGAAGTCAAGAACGTCCCGTACCAGTTGCGTGGCACGATGACCGGAGGTGAGGATGTGCTCGGCGATGGTCCGCGAGCGCTCGTCGGTAAGGCGCTTGCTCAGCAATTCGGCGCCGGCGGTGATGGCGAACAGCGGATTGCGCAGATCATGGCCGAGCACGGCAATGAATTTTTCCCTTAGCCCGGCGATCTGCCGCTCTTTTTCCAGGGCGATCTCGGTGCGCTGGACGCTTTCTTCGCTTTCGATCTGGATCGACAGCAGGCGGGCAAAGGCTTCCATCATGGGTTGGATGGCACTGCCCTTGAGCGAGCGGGGCAGGGGATCCAGGGCGCAGATGGTGCCGAAGAAGCTGCCGTCGCTGCGCAATACCGGCACCGCGATGTAGCTCTCGAAGCCGTAAAGGCGTGGCGTGGGGTGGTCGCGGTAGGTTTCGTCCTGGCTGGCGTGGTCGATCACTATGGTTTTCTGCCCGGCGCGAATCTCGTTGCACAGGGTGGTGGAGGCTTCCAGTTCGCCACCCACGGCAATGCCGAAACCGAAGGTGTCGAGTACCGCGAGTGCCGTCCAGCGCGCTTCGGTCACCCGCGCGACTGCCGCAAAACGCAGCCCCGTGGTCTCACTGATGACCTGCAGGATGGCCGGGATCACGTTGATCCTGCCTATGGTAGCGCTGTCTGAAAGTGCTGCATTAGTCATCGGAAAAACGGCCACCGAAACGTCGACAAGGATTTCTAGTGTAGCGAGCATCCGGGACTACGAAGAAAATTCCACCCAAGCGGTAGGCAATTTCCAGTAATCTTTCGGAACTCGAGCATTCCCGTCAGAGGTCTGCCCATTCGCCTGCGTGCCAATTCCTTTTGACCAGCACCCACATGGGTGTTTCAGCGAGGTTTGACATGCACATCACTTCCCAGGACATCTGCGCCGCAGCCGACCAGCTCAAGGGCTTCGTCGGGTTCCACCGCAAGCTCGGCAAGCACATCGTGCGCTTCAGCGAAGACTCGTTCGGCATGGACGTGGCCGACGACAGCATCACGCCCAGCAGCGAATTCGTCTGGCAGCGCGGCGAAGGCGAGCTCATGACCTTGAGCCGCGAGCTGATCGACGTACTGCTGGAACAGAATGTCGATGATCGCTTGAATATCAGCGAGCCGCTTCGGGTTTATCAGCGCAGGCGAGATCTGCCGCAGATCATGGCGCAACGTCGACGGCTTGGCTGAGCGCTACCCGGCCTGGCCGTCCTTGCTCCGGTGGCTGTGCAGCAGGGCTTCGAAATCGGCACGTTCCAGTGGCCGGCTCAGGTAGAAGCCCTGGACTTCATGACACTGTTCCATGCCCAGCGCGCGCAATTGCTGTTCGGTCTCGACGCCCTCGGCGGTCACGGTCAGGCCCATGGCCTTGCCCAGGTTGATGATCGCCTGGACCACGGCGCGGTCGTTGCTGTCGCTGCTGAGCCCGGCGACGAAGCGCTTGTCGATCTTGATGCTATCGAAGGGATAGGTGCGCAGGTAACCCAGGGATGAGTAGCCGGTACCGAAGTCGTCCATGTTCAAACGTACCCCCAACTCCTTCAGGGCATTCATGGTCCCCAGCGCGCCTTCGATATCGTTGAGCATGACATTCTCGGTGATCTCCAGTTCTAGGCGCTGCGCCGGGAATCCGGTTTCCACAAGGATCCGCCGTACATCGCCGACCACATCGCTGCGCGAGAACTGCGCCGGCGACAGGTTGACCGACACCAGCAGCGGGGCGGGCCAGTCGCGGGCGATCTCGCAGGCGTTGCGCAGGACCCACAGCCCCAGGGGCACGATCAGCTCGCTCTGCTCGGCAAGGGGGATGAAGGTGTCCGGGCCCAGCAGGCCTTCCACCGGGTGCTGCCAGCGCACCAAGGCTTCCACCGAGACGATCTCCAGGCTTTGCAGGTGATAGCGTGGCTGGAAATGCAGGACGAACTCATGATTCTTCACCGCCCGGCGCAAGTCGTTCTCCAGCTGCCGGCGATGCTGGATCTGCTGGTTCATTTCCGCTGAGAAGTAGCGCCAGGTGTTCTTGCCCTCGGCCTTGGCCTGGTACAACGCGATATCGGCGCAGCGGATCAGTTCCCCGGGATCGTAGCCCTGCAGGCGGGTCTGGGCGATGCCGAGGCTGGCGCCCACGTGCAGGCTTTGATCCTCGTAGCCGACAGGCTGCTGCAGGCTGTCGATCAGGCGGGCGCAGAACCGATCGATTTCCTTGCGGTTGTTCATGTTGGCGATTACCAGGATGAACTCGTCGCCGCCGAGGCGGGCCACCAGGTCACCGTCGCGGGTGGTTTCGCGCAGGCGTGCCGCGACCTCCAGCAATACTGCGTCTCCCGCAGCGTGGCCAAGGGAATCATTGATCGGCTTGAAACTGTCCAGGTCAAGCAGGATCAGGGTCAGTGGCGCAGCCTGCTCGCCCTTGACCAGCGCCTGCTCGAGAAAGCGCGAGAGCTTGTTGCGATTGGCCAGCCCGGTCAGCGCATCGTGCATCGACAGGTGCTGGATATGGGCATGGGCGGCGACTTCGTCGGTGATATCGCTGGCGGTGCCGCGAAAACCGATACGCTGGCCTTTGACCTGTATGGGGCGTGCCGACAGTCGGCAGAAGCGCAGGAGGTTGTGCTTATCGTGATAGACGCAGCGCAGGTGAGCCGCTTGCTGACCCGTGGTTTCGTCGAGGTCGTCGAGCCAGGCGCCGAGAGGTGTGGTGTCGCAACCAAGCAGCAGGTTCAGCGGCTGGCCAAGCCAGTCCCTGGTCTTGTAGCCGGTGACGTCGACGAAGCGTTGCGACAGATAGGTCAGTCGCAGCTGTCGGTCGGTTTCCCAGATCCAGTCGGACGCCGCCTCCGCCACGGCACGAAAACGCTGTTCGCTGGCTTCCAGGGCCTGGTTGCTGGCTTGCAGGGCGCTGAGGTTGTCGTTGATCTGGCGTGAGGCACGCAGGGCATAGCGGAACAACCCGAGCATCAGCAAGCCCAGGAGCAGCATGGCCCCGAGCAGGGCTGGCAATACGCCCCAGAGCAACTGGTCGCCGGGGCGAGGCGGGGTCCATTGCAGGCTATAGCCCAGGTCGTCGAGAGGCAGTTGCGGGGCCTCGTTACTGGCCTTGGCGATGTGCAAGCCGGTGAGGCCGGCATCATCGGCCAGTTTGTCCAGCTTGGCCTGGGTCAGTTGGTCGATGAACAGCATCACCGAGGTGGTTTGCGGATCGATGCCCAGCACGTCGTCATCCGGGCGGATCGCCGCGGCAGTCAGTATTGCCGGCCAGCCGTTGAACAGGACGTAGCGGCTCGCTTGCCCGCGTTCGGGGGCAAGTGCGCGGGCGGCCTCGACGATGGGTTGCACCGCGACATCCATATAGCTGGCAATAGGCGCTGCGCTGGGTTGCCCCTTGAACAGTCCGTACTTGGTGCGCTTGTCGTCGATGACGAAGACACCTTCGTAACCGCTGGCGGTGTACAGCGATTCGCCGACGTTTTTTTCGATATAGGCCCACTGTTCGTCGACCTTGCCGTCCAGGTGTTCGTAGGCGGCGTTCCACACCGCATAGCTGGAAAGAAAGCGGCGCGAGGACTCAAGGCGCTGCTGGAGGGCCTTGTCGACATAAAAGACGCTTTTGCGCCCGACGCTCTCATTCAGTTGTTGCGCGATGTTGAACAACGCGCCGAAGGCGATCATGCAGGCGAGGACGAACAGCAGCGAGATGCCTGTAATCAGTTTGCGCGTATGCAGGCGGGGACGTGATGAAGGGGAGTGAGCGCTGGCGGGACTGTCCATGAAGCGTGCCGGTCCTGTTGCACTGCCTTCGCGAGCCTGCCTCGCGGGCGAACTTCACTCAGGATAGGCGACTCTTGTGGTTGCGCCGCTGTCATCGGCGAAATTGACCTGGTCGCGACCGTTGTTCTTGGCGCTGTAGAGCGCCCGGTCGGCCTCGTTGAGCCAGGCGACCGGGTCGTCGAAGTCGCTGCGGCAAAGGGCAAGGCCGATGCTGAGGCTGATACGCAATTCCGGCAGGGCGTCGTCGCGATAGGCCGCGACCCGTTCGCGCAGGTGTTCCATGAGGCGTCCTGCCTGGGGCAGGGTGGTATCGGGCAGAATCACGCAGAATTCGTCGCCGCCGTAGCGCCCGGCCAGGTCGTTCTCGCGCAGGCTGATCTTCAGCTCCTTGCTCAGGTGGCGCAGTACGGCGTCACCGGCCACATGTCCATAGCTGTCATTGATGCGCTTGAAGTGGTCAATGTCGATGATCGCGATCACCGCGCTGCGTCGCTGCTGCTGGCAGTTCTGGAACTTGAGCTGCAGGAGGTCTTTCCAGGACCCATGGTTGAGCAGGCCGGTCAGGCTGTCGGTGCGACTCAAGGCACTCAGGCTGCGCTTGTGCTCCGACAATTGGATGGCAAGGCGATAGCAGACCCAGCCCAAGGCCAGTGGATAAAGAGTAAGCATGGGCAGGCAGGCGTAGACCTGCTGGGTCGTGCTGACCAGTTGCAGGCCTGGACCCAGCAGCGCCATGCCCAGCAACATGCCGCAAACCTGGGCGAGCGCACCGCGCAGGAACAGGCGCTGTCCGCCAGCGGCTACATTGTTCATGGTCATCATCGACAGGATGGTGATGCTGGGCAGGGGATTGAAATGCATGGCGGCGGTCCAGAATCCGCCGGTCAGGGAGTCGATCAACAGGCTGCGTTGTTCTGTCTGGTAGGGTGAGCGCGAGCGCAGCCCGACGAAATAGGCGATGTGCGGCCAGGCCAGGCCATTGATGAACATGGCAACCCATACCCAGGTCGGGGGATCAAGAGGCAGCATGCCCGCATAGACGCCGAGCAGGCCGATGCCCATGCCGATCGTCCGTGGTGCATGGATCCTTCTTACGAATGAAAGTCCCTTGCCTCTTTTATTGTCCATCATTGGGTTCGCACTTTTCCGGAACGCCGTTTATCGCATAAAACCGTGCGTATTGTTGAACAATCGCCCTGCGGCCAAGAATGGCCTTGCGAGCCATTTGAAGGGTGATCGGACGCATACGCGGATATATTCATGCGCATGGCGTTCTTCGGCAGTGATCACCGAGCACTTTCGCCGGCATGCATGAAGCTTTTGAAAATTTTGGAAATATTCCCTTGACGGGGCGTTTTCGTTCTGTAGAATGCGCCCCCACACAGCGAGCAAACGCTGATGTAGCTGAAG
>NZ_JBMAWR010000023.1:0-94341 GCF_048586865.1 Pseudomonas bharatica
CAATCGCGGGTGAACCCGCTCCTACAGGGTCCGCATACAGCTTTTAAGTGTTTACCAGCGAAGATCCCGAGCCGGCACCGGTCGTCCATACCAGTATCCCTGCCCCATGTCGCACTGGTGCTCCAGCAGGAAACGCGCCTGTTCCGACTGTTCGATGCCCTCGGCATGGATCGCCATGCCCATGCTCCGGGCCAGGGCGATGATCACCCGGACGATCGCCACGTCATCGTCATCCCCGGGCAGCCCGGCGACGAAGCCCTGGTCGATCTTCAGTTTCTGCACCGGCAGGCGCTTGAGCCGCAACAGCGAGGAATAGCCGGTACCGAAGTCGTCGATGGCCAGGCGCAGGCCTAGGTCGCGCAGGCGATGGAGTTGCTCCAGCGCCACTTCGTGGTCATCCATCACCGCGCTTTCGGTCACTTCGATCTCCAGGCGCGCCGGTTCCAGGCCGGTGTCGTCCAGCACCTGGGCAACCTGCTGGTACATCTCGCGATGGGCGAACAAGCGGCTGGAGACATTGCAGGCGACGAAGTCGAGCACCCTGCCCTCGCCCAGCCAGCGCACCATCTGCTGGCAGGCCTGGCGCATGACCCACATGTCGATGTCGGCGATCAGCCCGGTGCGCTCGGCGATGGGAATGAACTCACCCGGCGAGACCATCCCGCGTTGCGGGTGCTGCCAGCGCACCAGGGCCTCCAGGCCGATCATCCTGCCGCTGAACAGGTCGTGCACCGGCTGGTAGTACACCTGCAACTCGCCCTGCTCCAGGGCCCGGCGCAGCTCGCTGGCGGTTTCCACCCGCTGCTGGGCGTGGGCGGTGAGCTCCTCGGTGTACAAGGCATAACCGGAACGGCCATTGCTCTTGGCCTTGAACAGCGCCGCATCGGCGTTGCGCAGCAGTTGCTCGGCACTCTGAGCGTCGCCGGGAAACAGGCTGATGCCAATGCTGACGGTGCTGAACAGCCGATGGTTTTCCAGCTCGTAGGGTTCCTTCATCACGTTGACGATGAGTTGCGCAAGATCGGCCGCCTGCCCGACCTGCGCGCAGTTCTCGCTGAGGATGGCGAACTCGTCGCCGCCCAGGCGGGCCAGAGTCACGCCGGGGTCGATCACCAGCTTGAGACGGTCGGCCACGGCCTTGAGCAACTGGTCGCCGATGTTATGGCCCAGGCTATCGTTGATGTTCTGGAAATGATCGAGATCGAGCAGCAGCAAGGCGCAGCCGCGCTTGTTGGTTTGCGCCGCAGCCAGGGCCTGCTCGGCCCGGTCATTGAACAGCAGGCGGTTGGGCAGGTTGGTCAGCGGGTCGTGGTGGACCAGGTGGGCCAGCTCGCGCTCGGTGTGCTTGATCGCGCTGATATCGCTGAAAACTGCAACATAGTGTGTCAAACGGCCGCTATCGTCGCGAATTGCGCATATGGTTTGCCATTGCGGGTACACTTCGCCGCTCTTGCGCCGGTTCCAGACTTCGCCACTCCACTCGCCCTTGTCATGCAGGGCGCTGTACATGGCTTGGTAGAACGCCTGGTCGTGCCGTCCGGACTTGAACTTGTTGGGGCGCTGGCCGATGACTTCGTCACGGCTGTAGCCGGTGATGTTGATGAAGGCGCGGTTGACGTGGACGATGATCCCGTCGCCATTGCTCACCAGCACGCCCTCCAGGGTGCTGTCGAACACTGCGGCGGCCATGCGCAGGCGCTCGCGGTCCTCGCGCCTGAGGCGCGCGCCGACACCGATGAAGTTGAGCAGGCGTACCCGGGAAACGAAGATGAGAAAGGCGCTGCAGCCCGCCCACACATAGGCATTGACCAGCTGCCAGGCGGCCTTTTCAGACGGATCATCGAAAACACTGCTTAATATTTGATCAGAAACAACCAGCCACAGTAGCGACAGCACCAGGTACAGCGCGGCCATGCGCAAGGCTTCTCGTGCGGAAACAGACATAGCGTCCCAGATGCCCACATCAAAAGATGGGGCATTATAGGGATAGTTTTCCCGGTTGACCTCCTATCTAAAAGGCCGACTGGTTTTATTTGACATGGTGGTAATAATGTCCATCGCTGTTCAACCGCTCTAAGAGGGCACTCCCACCTATGTGGTATTACGGTTTACTCGACCTGTCGGCCTGGCAACTGCTGGCGGTCACCCTGCTGATGACCCACGTGACCATCGTTGCGGTCACGATCTACCTGCACCGCTATTCGGCGCATCGCTCGCTGGAGCTGAACGCCGGGCTCAAGCACTTCTTCCGCTTCTGGCTGTGGCTGACCACGGCGCAGAACACCCGCGAGTGGACCGCCATCCACCGCAAGCACCACGCCAAATGCGAAACCGAGGACGATCCGCACAGCCCCGTGATCAAGGGCCTGTCCACCGTGCTGCGCAAGGGCGCCGAGCTGTACCGCGCCGAGGCGCAGAACCCGGACACCCTGCGTATCTATGGCAAGAACTGCCCCGAGGACTGGATCGAGCGCAATCTCTATTCGCGCTACAAGCTCGGCGGTATCGCCCTGATGGCGGTGATCGACCTGCTGCTGTTCGGCACCATCGGCATCACCATCTGGGCCGTGCAGATGATGTGGATTCCATTCTGGGCCGCCGGCGTGATCAACGGCCTGGGCCACGCGGTGGGCTATCGCAACTTCGAGTGCCGCGACGCCGCTACCAACCTGGTGCCCTGGGGCATCGTGATCGGCGGTGAGGAACTGCACAACAATCACCACACCTACCCCAACTCGGCGAAGCTGTCGGTGCGGCGTTGGGAGTTCGACATGGGCTGGGCCTGGATCAAGCTGTTCACCTGGCTGCGCCTGGCCAAGGTGCAGCGGGTCGCACCGATCGCCCACCGGGTCGAAGGCAAGGGCCATCTGGACATGGACACCGCCATGGCGATTCTCAACAACCGCTTCCAGATCATGGCACAGTACCGCAAGCTGGTGATCGGCCCGCTGGTCAAGCAGGAGCTGGCCAGGGTGGACGACTCGGTGCGCCACCAGTTCCGCCGCGCCAAGCGCCTGCTGTCGCGGGAAACCAGCCTGCTGGAAGACCGCCATCACCAGCGCATCCAGACCCTGCTCGAACACAGCCATGCACTCAAGGTGATCTACGAGAAGCGCCTGGCCCTGCAGCAGATCTGGGCCCGCACCAGCGCCAACGGCCACGATATGCTCGCGGCGATGAAGGACTGGGTGCACGAGGCCGAAGCCAGCGGTATCCACTCGCTGCGCGAGTTCGCCGCGCAACTGAAAACCTACTCGCTGCGCCCTGCCCTGGCCTGACAGCCCCGTCCATCGCAGCGCCCCTATACGGGGTGCTGCGACCGGAACTTCCCTCCCGAATCAAGTTCTTACCAGATATGTCGCCCGCCTGGCGGGCCGGGCCGTGGCTGCCCCCAGCGCCTTACTAGAAGTACTGCGAACATGGTCGAGAACACCCCGCCGTTCAACCCGCCTCCCGAGGCTGCCCAGACATTGCTGGCCCTGATGCATGCACAAGGCGAGGTTGCCCGCCTGAGCGAGCGCGAGCAGCTGTTCAACTCGCTGCTGGACAGCGTCAACGCCGTGCTCTGGGCCTTCGATTGGGAAACCCGCCAGGTGCTGTATGTCAGCCCGGCCTACGAGCGTATCTTCGGACGTTCCGCCAGCCTGTTGCTGGCCGACTACAACCAATGGCGCGACGCGATCTACCCTGACGACCTCGACCATGCCGAGCGCACCCTGGCCGACGTGCTGGTCAAGGGCGCCGTGGAGGATCGCGAATACCGCATCATCGCCGCCGACGGCCAGGTGCGCTGGCTCAGCGACAAATGCTTCATCAACCAGCAAAGCGAAGGCCAACGGGTGATCGTGGTCGGCATGGCCGAGGACATCACCGAGAAGAAACAGCTCGAAGGCGAGCTGCAGCGCCTGGCGACCACCGACGTGCTGACCCAGAGCAGCAACCGCCGGCACTTCTTCGAATGCGCCGGGCAAGCCTTCGAGCGCGCACGGGTCGAAGGGACGCCGTTGTCCTTCCTGTTGCTGGATATCGATGACTTCAAGCAGGTCAACGACACCTACGGGCATCCGGAAGGTGACCAGGTGTTGCAGCGCATCGCCGACAGCGGCAAGGCCGCGCTCAGGCGCGGGGACCTGTTCGGACGCATCGGTGGCGAGGAATTCGCAGCGGTGTTCCCGGGATGTCCGCCGGAAATGGCGATGCAGGTGGCCCAGCGCCTGCAGCGGGAGATCCAGCGCCTGAGCTTCAGCCATGAAGGGCAGACCTACGGGATCACGGTGAGCCAGGGGCTGACCGGGCTCAATGGCGAAGACAGCGACCTGGATGACCTGTTCGCCCGGGCGGACGCGGCGATGTACCAGGCGAAGCGACAGGGGAAGAACCAGATCGTCCTGGGCTGAAGCCGAGCTTGCCTGTCAGGGCCTCATCGCCGGCAACGCCGGCTCCCACAGGTATTGAGTCCACCACCATGGGGGAGCCGGCGTTGCCGGCGATTGGCCCTCAAGGCTGGCACAAACCGTCTATTCCTTGCGCAACCGCGCCAGCTCCGCCCGTCCTACCTTGAGCAACCGCGCGGTCTTCCCGGCCGCCAGCTCCTCCAATCCGTCCTCCGTCGCCAGCCGCGCCATCTGCCCGGCCAGGTTCATTACCAGGTCCTCCCGGGAATACACCCCGCCGCCCAGTTGATAAACCGCCGCGATCAGCTCACGCAGCTCCAGCGGCAGGCGCCAGCGCGTGCGCAGGGCCGAGCCATAGGCTGCACCCGCCTGGTTCAGCGCCACCTCGACCTCGTTCTCGTCCAGCTCGCCACCGGCCAGCCGCCATTCCTGAAGGCAGCGCAGCAGCGCCAGGTCACCCAGGCAATGCAGCAACCCAGCGCAATAGCAGCGCTCGTAATCCAGTTCGAGCATTTGCGCCAGCTTGCGCCCGTACTCCGCGGTGCGTAACGAAAGCTGCCAGTACTGCTCGGCGTAACGCCCCAGCAGCGGGTCGCTGAGCCTGGCACTGCGCTTGAGGGTCAGGCCGAGGATCAGGTTCATGCTTTGGGTGGTGCCGAGCTTGTTCAGCGCCTGCAGCAGCGTCTGCACCCCGCCCTCGCGATGCAAGGCTGCACTGTTGGCTGCGGCGATCAGCACGGCGGTGATCTGCGGGTCGCTGCGCACTTCCTCTTCCAGCAATCGCAGGTCCAGGCCCTGCGGATTCAACGCGCGCTTGATCGCCTGCTGCACGTCGGCGAACAGCGGCCCGCCGTCGGCCACCGCGCGGTGCTCCTCGATGAAGCGCGACAGCGTCACCCCGGCGCGCAACGGCGGCACTTCGCAGGCAATCGGCCCGCTGCCCTTGAGCAGCTGTTCTTCAAGACGCTGGCGCAGCGCATCGAGGTTGAGCGGCTTGGTCAGGTAGGCGGTCGGCGCCAGCGGCAGTGCCTCGCGCACACTGGTCACGTCACTGCGGCTGCTGATGATGATGAACGGCAACGCCGGCGTGCGCGGCCGCGAGCGCACCTTGCGCAGCAGTTCCAGGCCGTCCAGGCCGGGCAGTTCGCGGGCGGCGATAATCAGGTCGGGCTTGCCCGAGAGGCCTTCCAGCGCTTCGTTGCCATTGGCGCAGACCTTCACTTCGGCGTCACAGCGCACACTGAGCAGCATCTGGGTCAGCATGTCCCGCACCCATGGGTCTCCCTCGGCGATCATCACCTTGGGCGAGGTGGCGGGGTCTACAGCAGTCATTGGAATCTCCTTACGGCCATCACGCGTTCCAGCGTACCTTCCAGGACATCTCCTGTAATCCTTAGAAACCTTAGCGTTCAAAGTTCATCACGCAGGCGAAAAAAAACCCGCCGAAGCGGGTTTTTTCTCTAGCGCATCACAAATCAGGCAAGTTCGGCGAAGCACTCTTCAATGATCGCCAGGCCTTTGTCCAGCAGCGCGTCTTCGGCGGTCAGCGGAACCAGGATCCGCAGGACGTTGCCGTAGGTGCCGCAGGACAGCAGGATCAGGCCCTTGTCACGCGCCTTGGCGACCACTGCGTTGACGGCAGCGGCGTTCGGGGTGTGGGTGCCTTTTTCGAAGACTTCGATGGCGATCATCGAGCCCAGGGCACGCACGTCACCGATGATCGGGTGCTTGGCCTGGATAGCCTTCAGGCCGGTAACCAGACGCTCGCCGACAGCCTGGCTGCGCTCCAGCAGTTTCTCTTCCTCGAACACTTCGATCACGGCCAGGGCCGCGGCGCAAGCGATCGGCGAACCGGCGTAGGTGCCGCCCAGGCCGCCCGGGGCGATGGCATCCATGTACTCGGCCTTGCCACACACACCAGCCAGCGGGAAGCCGCCAGCGATGGATTTGGCGAAGGTGGTCAGGTCAGGCGCGACGCCCATCTGTTCCATGGCGAAGAAGGTGCCGGTACGGCCAGCGCCGGTCTGCACTTCGTCGGCGATCAGAAGGATGCCGTGCTGGTCGCACAGGGCGCGCAGGCGCTTCATCAGCTCTTTCGGAGCAGGCAGGAAACCGCCTTCGCCCTGTACCGGCTCGATGATGATGGCAGCGATGTCACGCGGCTCGGCGTCGTTCTTGAAGATGCGCTCGATGGAGGCGATCGACTCGTCGACGCTCACACCGTGCAGCTCGTTCGGGAACAGCGCGCGGAAGATGCCGCCAGGCATCAGGCCCATGCCTGCGGAGTAAGGCACGACCTTGCCGGTCAGGCCCAGGGTCATCATGGTGCGGCCGTGGTAGCCGCCGGTGAAGGCGATCACGCCAGCGCGGCCTGTGGCGGCACGGGCGATCTTGACGGCGTTCTCGACGGCTTCGGAGCCGGTGGTGACCAGCAGGGTCTTCTTGGCGAAGTCGCCTGGCACGCGCGCGTTGATCTTCTCGCACAGCTCGACGTAAGGCTCGTAGGCCAGGACCTGGAAGCAGGTGTGGCTGACCTTGGTCAGTTGTTCCTGGACCGCTGCGACCACTTTCGGGTGCAGGTGGCCGGTGTTCAGTACTGCGATGCCGCCGGCGAAGTCGATCAGTTCGCGGCCTTCAACGTCGACCACGGTCGCGTTCTTCGCGGTATCGACGAAGATCGGGTGGATCTGGCCTACGCCACGTGGAACGGCGTTGACGCGACGCTGCATCAGGGATTCGTTGGTCTTGCTCATAGAGTCCTCAATTCGCCGATTGGGCGGCGAGTTCAAGAGGGTGGCCGGGAGTCATTGCAGGCAGCATGCGTTGATCGACTGCTGCAATGGCCCGGCCGCCGGGTGTTCCTGTGTAAAAAAGGCCAGCGAGACGTCGCTCTCGCGCCCCGCTGGCAGAGGTAAAGCCTTAACCGCGACTCAGATGCTGAGGCACAGGTATTTGATTTCCAGGTAGTCCTCGATGCCGTACTTGGAGCCTTCACGGCCCAGGCCCGACGCCTTGATACCACCGAACGGCGCGACCTCGTTGGAGATCAGGCCGGTGTTGATGCCGACCATGCCGTATTCCAGCGCTTCGGCGACACGGAACACGCGGCTCATGTCACGGGCGTAG
Source organism: Pseudomonas bharatica (assembly GCF_048586865.1). Taxonomy (NCBI): domain Bacteria; kingdom Pseudomonadati; phylum Pseudomonadota; class Gammaproteobacteria; order Pseudomonadales; family Pseudomonadaceae; genus Pseudomonas; species Pseudomonas bharatica. The sequence goes on from NZ_JBMAWR010000023.1 coordinate 7,521, forward strand.
AAGTACGATGCCAGGCCGAATTCGGTGTCGTTGGACATGGCGATGACTTCGGCCTCGTCCTTGAAACGGAACAGCGGCGCCAGCGGGCCGAAGGTTTCTTCCTTGGCGACGGCAGCGGTCTTCGGTACATCGACCAGGATGGTCGGCTCGAAGAAGTTGCCTTCGATCAGCTTGCCACCGGACAGCACCTTGGCGCCCTTGGAGACGGCGTCGTCGATGTGCTCCTGGACCTTGGCCACGGCCTTGCCGTCGATCAGCGGGCCGGTGGTGGTGCCTTCTTCCAGACCGTTGCCGATCTTCAGCTTGGCGACCGCGGCTTTCAGCTTCTCGGCGAAGGCGTCGTAGACACCGTCCTGCACGTAGATGCGGTTGGCGCAGACGCAGGTCTGGCCGTTGTTGCGGTACTTGGAGATGATCGCGCCTTCGACGGCCTTATCCAGGTCGGCGTCGTCGAACACGATGAACGGTGCGTTACCGCCCAGCTCCAGGGAAACCTTCTTGATGTCCTTGGCGCACTCTTCCATCAGCTGGCGGCCGATTTCGGTCGAACCGGTGAAGGACAGCTTGCGCACCAGCGGGTTGCCGGTCAGTTCCGAGCCGACTTCGCCGGCGCTGCCGGTGATTACGCTCAGCACGCCAGCCGGGATGCCGGCACGGGTGGCCAGCTCGACCAGGGCCAGGGCGGAGTAAGGGGTCTGCGAAGCGGGCTTGAGCACCATGGTGCAGCCAGCGGCCAGGGCCGGGCCGGCTTTACGGGTGATCATCGCCGCCGGGAAGTTCCACGGGGTGATGGCGGCGGTGACGCCGATCGGCTGCTTGATGACGATCAGGCGCTTGTCCGGCTGGTGGCCAGGAATGACGTCACCGTAGACGCGCTTGGCTTCTTCGGCGAACCACTCGATGAAAGAGGCCGCGTAGGCGATCTCGCCCTTGGCTTCGGCCAGCGGCTTGCCCTGCTCGGTGGTCATCAGGCGAGCCAGGTCGTCCTGGTTCTCGATCATCAGCTCGAACCAGCGGCGCAGCTTGCTGGCGCGCTCCTTGGCGGTCAGGGCACGCCAGGCCGGCAGCGCCTTGTCGGCGGCTTCGATGGCACGGCGGGTTTCGGCAGCGCCCATTTTCGGCACGGTACCGATGACTTCACCAGTGGCCGGGTTGGTCACCTTGATGGTCTGGCCGCTGTCCGCATCCAGCCACTCACCGTTGATGAAGGCTTGCTGACGGAACAACTGAGCGTCTTTGAGCTGCATGTCGACTTCCCTTGAACACCGTGCACGGACGGCGCGAATTATTGGTAGTTGAGTAAGCACCCTGCGGGGCGCTTGCCTGTAGGAATGAGGCACCGGATCCGGGCCAATGTTCCACTCGCAGGCGTCGAGCGTTTGAAATCTCGAACGAGATCCTAGGAGCAACCCGATAAAAGGACAAGAGGGCGTTCGAAAAAAAGAACGATTGACGGAATGGGTGGTAGGGGCAGGCGACCGGCGGTGGTGATTGAAGGAGCGACGCGGGCCTTGTGGGAGCGGGTTCACCCGCGATTGCGGTGGTGAATTCACTGACGTAATCGCGGGTGAACCCGCTCCCACAGGGTCCGTGTACGTTCGTCAGCCCAGCTCCTTCAGGTAGGCCCAGGGATAGATCCCCCGCTCATGCCCATCACTGAACACCAGCTGGACACCATAGCCCTGCCCTTCCACACGCTCCACCCGCACAGTGTCGCTGACCAGGTCGATCCGCCCGCCCAGCCGCCCTGCTCGACATTGCGAACAGGGGCATGCGCCCCGCAGCCGCGCATGGCTGATCACCTGCTCGCCATCGCGCCATTGCAGGACCAGTTCGCCTGCCTCGCGCCGGTTGCGCACCGCGCTAGGGGCGATCATCAGGCGGCGCCTTGCAACTGGACCAGGGCGATGCGCACCGCCTTGCGCACTTCCGGATCGCTGTCGGCCTCGGCTTCATGCAGGGCCGGCAAGGCCGCCGCATCGCCCAGTTCGCCAAGCGCCAGCGCCGCTTCCTTGCGCAGGTTGGCGATGGCATGCCCGAGCAATTCGGCCAGACCACCCAGCGCCGGACGATGACGCAAACGCCCCAGCGCACGCGCCGCGCGCAGGCGAACCTGCCAATAGCCGTCCTGCAAGGCGTCGATCAATGCCGCACCGGCCTCTGCCTGCCCTACCTTGCCCAGCGTGGTCGCCGCCTCTTCGCGCACTTGCCAGGCGTCGTCCTTCAAGGCGGCGGTAAGCGCTGCAAGCACCGCAGCATCGCGGCCAAGCCCGAGAGCACCGATGGCCGCACGCCGCACCTCGGTATCCGGCTCCTCGGCGGCCAATCGCGCCAGCGCCGGCAAGGCCGGCTGATGCTTGAGCCACCCCAGGATGCCCACCGCTTCGCGACGCACCGCCGCCTCCGGGTCCGCCAGCGCCAGCAAGGCCGGGCCGGCCGCCTCTTCAAGACGCAGTTCGCGCAAGGCGCGCAAGGCACTGGCCCGAACGAAGGCATCGGCATGCGTGGCCCAGGGCAGGATCAGTTGCCCTGCTTCCAGGCTTTTCAATTCGCTAAGGCTTTGTGCTGCCGCCAGGCGCACCGGCTCGGCAGTGTCTGCCAGCGCGGCGCAGAGCGCCTGCACCACTTCAGGTTCTTCCCACGCCTCCAGCAGCCGCGCGGCCTCGGCGCGCACCTCGGGCGCCGGGTCGACCAGCAGCGCATCGGTCAGCCAGGGCAGGCCGTCGGGTTCTTCCAGGTCCGCCAGATCGATCAGGGCGATGCGGCGCACGGCGGCGTCCGCGTCGTTGATTCGCGGCAGCAACTCGCGGATTTCGGGGTTGTCGCTGGTTCTTTCGCTCATAGGGCAATCCGTAACGGTGGGTGATCGCTGTCCGGCAGGCCCAGCGGGGTCAGGCGCGGCAACTCGCGGCCCTCCTCGTGGCGCAGCAGGGCCAGGCAGTGACGCTTGAGATGAGTGAATTCCGGGCTGGTCAGCAGGCTGGCGCGGCGCGGGCGGGAGAAGGTCAGGCGCAGGTCTTCGATAAAGCGCCCGGGGCGCGGGCTCATCACCAGGATGCGGTCGGCGAGGAACAGCGCCTCGTCGATGTCATGGGTGACAAAGACCACGGTGGTGCGGATGCGCGTCCAGATATCCAGCAGCAGTTCCTGCATGCGTGAACGGGTCTGGGCATCGAGGGCTCCGAAGGGCTCGTCCATCAACAACAAGCGGGGACGGTTGATCAGCACCCGGGCGATCTCGGCGCGCTGCTGCATGCCGCCCGACAATTGGCTCGGCCAGCGCTCGGCGAAATCGGCAAGGCCGACCAGTTGCAGCATCTCCAATGCTCGACGTTGCCGCTCGGCCTTGCCCTGGCCCTGCATCTTCAGGCCGAAGGCGACGTTGTCCAGCACACTGCGCCACGGCAGCAGGGTGTGGTGCTGGAAGACCATGCCACGTTGCGGCGAAGGCCCGTCCACAGCCAGGCCATCCACCTGAAGTTGCCCGCCGCTGGGCACCAGATGCCCGGCCAGGGCGCCGAGCAAGGTGGACTTGCCGCACCCCGATGGCCCGAGAATGCACACGAACTCTCCCGGCTCGATGGTGAAATCCAGCGCCTGTACCGCCTCGAAGGCCTGGTTGCCTTGCCCGAGGCGGATGGATACGCCGCGGGCATCGATCCGCCCCGGCTCCGGGGCTTGTTGATAACTGCTCATCACGAGGCCCTCCGCACGCGATACCAGGGCGTCGCCAACGCGCCGAGGCGCTTGACCAGGGCGCTGCTGCCCATGCCCAGCACACCGATCAGGAGCATGCCGACGATGATGTCCGGGTAGTTCTGCAAGGTGTAGGACTCCCAGGTGTAGTAACCGATGCCGAACTGCCCGGAGATCATCTCGGCGGTGACCAGGCAGAACCACGAGGTGCCCATGCCGATGGCAAGGCCGGTGAAGATGCTCGGCAGTGCGCCGGGCAGCACCACTTCCCGCAGGATGGCGAAGCGCCCGGCACCGAGGCTGCGGGCCGAGGCCAGCAGGCGCGGGTCCACCGCCTCGACGCCGTGCACGGTATTGAGCAGCACCGGGAACAGCGCGCCGGTGAAGGTGATGAACACCATGGACAGCTCGGACGACGGGAACATCAGGATCGCCAGCGGAATCCAGGCTACAGCCGGAATCGGGCGCAGCACTTCCAGGGGCGGCAGCAGGGTGTCCTCGGCCCATTTCGAGCGGCCGATCAGCAAACCGAGGCCGACACCCAGCACCGCCGCCAGCAGATAGCCGGCGAACACCCGCGACAGGCTGCTGACGAGGTGCGCGACCAGGGTGCTGGAGGTGAACAGTTGCCAGGCCGCATCGAGCACCGACCTGGGCGTGGGCACGTAGGTGAAAGTGAACAGACCGAAATCCAGCTTGCTGCTCGCCGCGACATGCCAGAACAGCAGGCAGGCCAGCAGCGACAGCACGCGAACCGGCCAGCGCTTGAAGGTACTCGTCATGCGGGGTCTCCAGGGTCAGGCCCCTTGCGGGGCCTACCGATCAGCGCTGGGCGACCAGCCTGCGGCTGGCATCGACGAAGTCAACGGCCTCGCCACCATGGACCTTGGCGTACTGCTCGGCCTGGTCCTTGAGCAGGAAGGCAGACAGTTCGCCCTGGCCGTTGCGCACGAACCAGGCCTGGTTGGCCAGCAGCTTGATGCCGCTGTCCGCCGCCTGGGCGTAGATGGCGCGGATGTCCTTGCCCTCCTGCTCCAGCTGGGCCAGGGCGCCGAGCGCGGCTTGCGGCGAAGCGTAATGACGGACCTTGTCCTCGCCACGCACCCAGATCTGCGCCAGGCGGCTGAAATCGGTGATCGGCTTGCCGGTCAGCGCGTCGTTGGCCTTGAGCGGCAGCGGCGCGTAGTTCTTCAAGGCAACGTCATAGTCCTGGCCGGCCTGCTTGAAGGCGGCGCGGATGTAGTGGTCGTCGATGAACGTGTCGGTGTCGAGGCCGCGATCGGTCTTCTTCAGCAACTTGAGGGTATCGATGGAGGTAGCGACCGCCTGGCGATATTCGGGTTTCCACGTCAGGTCACGGGTCTGCAGGCCGAGCGGGCCGTGGAACAGGTAGTTCACCTCGGCCTCGATGCCGGTGACCTTCTCGATCAGCTCGCTGTACTTCTCAGGCTCCGCGGCGATCAGGCGGTCGGCTTCGAGGCTGGCACGCAGGTAGGCAGTGACCACTTCCGGGTATTTCTTCGCGTAGTCGGCATCGACCAGCGCTCCGTGGAAGGTCGGTGCGTTGGCCTGGGCGCCGTCGTAGATCTTGCGGGCGAAGCCGCGGTTGGGGAACAGCTCGGCGAACGGCACGAAGTCGGCATGGGCCTCGATGCGGTTGCTGCGCAGGGCCGAACCGGCAATCTCCGGGGCCTGGGCGATGATCCGCACGTCTTTCTGCGGGTCCCAGCCCTGGGCAGCGATGGCGCGCAGGAGCATGCCGTGGGCGGTGGAGGCAAAGGGCACGGAGATGGTCTTGCCCTTGAGCTCGGCCAGCGACTGCACGCTGGACGCCGCCGGCACCACGATGCCGTTGCCGCTGCCGTGCACGCTGCCGGACAGCACGCTGATGAACAGGCTGCGCTTGCCGGCATCGAGGTGCGCGACGCCGTTGAACGAGCCGGGGAAGTCGGCCATGGCGCCGAAGTCCAGCTTGCCGGCGACCATCTCGTTGGTCAGCGGGGCGCCGCTGGTGAAGTTCTTCCACTCGATCTGGTACTTGGCGTCCTTGTACTTGCCGTCGTGGGGCAGGTACTTGTCGAGCAGGCCCAGCTCGCGGATCAACAGGCCGCCGGTAGCGCAGTTGATGGTGGTGTCCTGGGTGCCGATGGCGACGCGGATGGTTTCGGCCTGGGCGTTCAGCCCGGCGATCGCCAGCGCAAGGCCGGCCACGGTTGTTGCAAGGCGCATGGTGTTTCCCCTCGAATCATCTAGGTATTGGAATCGTCTCCGCCACCGGGCTGGGTGGTGGGAAACGAGGGGGCAGTGTCAGGGCGTCCGGTGGTTGGGCCGGATGGCGTTTCGCTTGGCGGATCAGCGCAGCAGGTAGGGGATCTCCACCTTGACCGCGCCGGTGGGGCAGTCCTTCTCGCAGGGCATGCAGTACCAGCACTCGTCGAAGGCCATGTAGGCCTTCTGCGTGGCCGGGTTGATCGCCAGAAGGTCCATGGGGCAGACCTCGACGCACACGGTGCAGCCTTTCTCGGCGATGCACTTGTCCTCGTCGATGGTCACCGGGGCGCTGCTGCGAAAGAAGATGTCCTGGGCTTGATAGGCCATTTTCACGGTGTCCTTGGAGCCTGTGGCTCTCTTTATCTGTGGCTGACAATGGGGCTTGTGGTGTGGCTGATGGCCTCATCGCCGGCAACGCCGGCTCCCACAGTTTCGGCGGTGCACACAGATCCTGTGGGAGCCGGCGTTGCCGGCGATGAGGCCACCACAAAATCAGGCGGCGTCGACCCGCACGCGCAGGCGCTCATAGGCCGTCTGCTCGTCGGCATCCAGTGCAATCAGGTAAGGCTCGACCGCTTTCTTGAAACTGGTCATCGCCCCGTCCTCACCCTTCTTCAGATGGCAATGGCAGAACCATTCGCCATCGTTGCGCTCGGGGAAATCGACCCGGTGGTGATACAGGCCCCAGCGGCTTTCCTCGCGGAACAACGAGGCCCGGGCGGCCATTTCGGCGCAGTCGCGGATCACCGCCACTTCCATCGCCCGCATCAGCTCGTGGGGGTTGTGCGCCTTCATCTGCGCCAGGTCGCGCTCGATCTCGGCAAAACGCGCCAGGCCGATTTCCATCTTCTTGGTTACCTTGGGCGGCTGCAGGTAGTCGTTGACCATGCGTCGCAGCTTGTACTCGACCTGGGCCGGCGGCAGGCCGTGCTCGCGGTGCAGCGGCGCGAAGACCCGCTCGCGCTCACGCTCGACCTGCTCCAGGTCCACCTCGGCGAATTCACGCTCAGCGACATAGCTCGCCGCGTTGACCCCGGCGAACCAGCCATAGGTAAAGGCGCCGAGCATGTAGTTGTGCGGCACCGCCGCCATGTCGCCGGCAGCGTATAGGCCCTTGACGCTGGTCTCGGCCTTTTCGTTGACCCACACCCCCGACGCCGAATGCCCGGAGCAGAAGCCGATCTCGGAGATATGCATCTCGACCATGTGCTGGCGGTAGTCGGTACCGCGATTGGCGTGGAACTGCCCGCGACTCGGCCGCTCGTTGCTGTGCAGGATTTCCTCGATGTTCTGGATGGTTTCCTCGGCCAGGTGATCCAGCTTGAGGAACACCGGCCCGTTGCCGCCCTCCAGCTCCTGGTGGAACTCCCACATCATCTGGCCGCTCCAGTAGTCGCACTCGATGAAGCGCTCGCCCTTGCTGTTGGCGGTGTAGCCACCCAGCGGACCGGTAACGTAGGCGCAGGCCGGGCCGTTGTAGTCCTTGATCAGCGGGTTGATCTGGAAGCACTCGAGATTCGCCAGCTCGGCGCCGGCGTGATAGGCCATGGCATAACCGTCGCCGGCATTGGTCGGGTTCTCGTAGGTGCCCATCAGGTAACCCGAGGACGGCAGGCCGAGGCGCCCGGCCGCGCCGCAGGCAAGCACCACGGCCTTGGCGCGGATCACCCGGAACTCGCCGCTGCGGCAGTCGAAACCCAGTACCCCGGCGGCGGCGCCTTCGCCATTAAGGAGGATGCGGGTGCAGACCATGCGGTTGCTGATCTCGACCCGGGCGCGCTTGAGCTGGCGGTAGAGCACCTTCTTGATGTCATGCCCTTCCGGCATCGGCAGCACGTAGGCGCCCATGTGGTGGACCTTTTTCACCGCGTAGTCGCCGGTTTCGTCCTTCTCGAACTTCACACCCCAGCGATCCAGTTGCTCGATGGTTTCGAAGCTGTGGGTGGCATAGGCGTGCACGGCGGCCTGGTTGACGATGCCGTCGTTGGCCACGGTGATTTCCTTGGTGTACTGCTCTGGCGTGGCATGCCCGGGGATGATGGCGTTGTTCAGGCCGTCCATGCCCATGCTGATGGCGCCGCTGCGCTTGACGTTGGCCTTGTCCAGCAGCAGCACGCGCAGCGCCTTGTTCTGCTCCTTGGCCTTGATCGCGGCCATGGGCCCGGCGGTGCCGCCGCCGATGATGACGATGTCGTAGTCCTGGGTCTCGATGCTCATGCCTTGGGCCCCTTCTGGCGGTCGATGCGCAGGCGATACTGGAAGGCGTCGCCACGGTAATAGAGGTGTTCGAAGTCCAGCGGCGTACCGTCGGCGGCGTGGGTCAGGCGTTCGATGCGCATGATCGGCGAGCCCTCCTCGACCTCGAGGGCCTGGGTCAGGTCGCTGTCGGCCAGCACGGCATCGATCGCCAGGTCGGCGTGGCCGAGGGCGATGCCGCAATCGTTCTCCAGCACCAGGAAAATGTCGCGGGTGACCAGGTCGGCCTTCTCCAGCTTCTCGCCGACGGCGCGGGGCAGCCAGGTCAGCTCCAGCGACACCGGCTCGCGGTTGATCAGGCGCACGCGGCGGATCTCGGTCACCGGCGCGCCCTCCTCGATCTGCAAGCGCGCCGCCACCAGGGCACTGGCCGGCACATGGCGCAGGCTGCGCAGGCGGTTGATCACCTCGTACCCCATCTGCGTCATGGATTCGGCCAGGCCCTGCAAGGTGCTGACGTTCTGGAAAGCCTTGGGCTTGGCGACGAACGTGCCCTTGCCGTGGATCTTGAAGATCAGCCCTTCCTTCTGCAGGTCCCCCAGCGCCTGGCGCACGGTGATCCGGCTGACCTCGAACGCCTTGCCCAGCTCGCTCTCCGACGGCATGCGGCTGTGCGGTGGATAGGTGCCGTCCAGAATGCGTTCGCGCAACACTTCCTTGAGCTGGGAATACAGCGGTACCGGGGACAGGGGGAGCAATTCGGCCATGGTTCTCTTCGCTTGTTCGGTGACTTGTTATAACAAGTTGTGACGAGAGGTTAGGCGATCTAAGACCGGATGGTGAAATACCGTTATCGAATATGGATAGTCTGTGGTGCTGGGGAAAACGGCCTAAGATCAAGGCGATGGACGCCATACCCCAAGATGGGTATCATGGCGCCCGCGTTGCACTCGTAGCTCAGCTGGATAGAGTACTGCCCTCCGAAGGCAGGGGTCGTGGGTTCGAATCCCGCCGAGTGCGCCATATACGAGAAGGCCCAGGTGAAAGCCTGGGCCTTTTTCATTTTCAGCGCGATTACCGCAAGGCTGCACGTGTGGGAACGTCGTTCTATTACCAGCTACCCCTTCACCAACCGCGTATCCAGCCCAAACCGCTCCTGCTGCACCAGCCGATACTTCCCCGCCGCCAGCTCGCAGCTCATCAGCAGATTCCACGAATGCCGGCTCACCGCCGACGGGATCAACACGAAGGCATGCTCTGCCAGCAAGGCATCGACGAATTTCTGCTGGTTGGGCGAAGCCGCCGCGCTGCTGAGCCAGACCGGGTTGGGTACGTCCTCAGGCTGTACGACCTTGATCAGGGTGGGGTCCAGCACTTCGAAACAGGTGAGCACGTGGCGCACCGTGTCCAGCGCATCGAAGCCCAGATGCACCGCCACTTCGAGAATGGCGGTCGAAGGGTCCGCCGCGGCGTACACCACCTTGCGCCCCGGCGGATTCCAGCGCCCGCCGAGCTTGTGCGCACCGATGCCGCTGTCCCAGGAATCCTTGTACACCTCACGATCGAGGCGCCATGCGTACCAGCCACCGGACCATGGCAACGGATTCACTGATAGACCCCGTGCTCGATGCGCTCCAGGTAATCCTCGACCGCCTGGAATCCGACCGGGTTGTCGATGACATCCAGCGGCACATCGCCGTCGAGGTACTTGCACGGACGCCCGAGCCATTCCTCGGCAAGCCTCAACGAACCGAACACTTCGATGGCACGCTCCAGCACCCGGGCGAACTGGAAGGCCACGGCACTTTGCTGGGCATTGAGGTGGGCGGACTCCTTGCTGCCCTGGCGCTGCAACGTGCGTACAGACTTGCCGACGATGCGGCTCATGATCTTGCGCGTCGAATACAGCTCGGACAGCGCCAGCATCGCCTGTACATCCTTCAGGTCAAACCCCTTGGCTGTAAGGCGGTAGACCATGACAGGACTGAGCAGCCCGGCCTCTTCTCGAAGCAGGTACTCCGTCGGCCGGCGACTGGCACGGAGGGACTTGCGGGCATAGGTGTCGGCGACGGCCATGGCGTACTCCTTGAGGTGCGACAAGTGACGCAAGCATAGCGCCATTTGTCGCGACCTACACCAACAGCCCGTCGCCTTCCATTCGTTGTCCACCAGAGCGAGACAGTCATACCGTTTTCACCCGATTTATCCCGTTTCGAGAACACCCTAATCTGGCCACACCTAGCGGCAACCACCCAAAACAAACTTCTCGAACAAAAGGATTTCCACCATGACCAACGCCACCTACACCTACAACCGCCTGAACAAAGACGACGCCGTAGTCCTGCTGGTTGACCACCAGACCGGCCTGATTTCCCTGGTGCAGGACTTCTCGCCGAACGAGTTCAAGAACAACGTGCTGGCGCTGGCCGACCTGGCGAAATTCTTCGACCTGCCGACCATCCTCACCACCAGCTTCGAACAAGGCCCGAACGGCCCGCTGGTGCCGGAGCTGAAAGAGATGTTCCCGGACGCCCCGTACATCCCGCGCCCAGGCCAGATCAACGCCTGGGACAACGAAGACTTCGTCAAGGCGATCAAGGCCACCGGCCGCAAGCAGCTGATCATCGCCGGCGTGGTAACCGATGTGTGCGTGGCTTTCCCGACCCTGTCGGCGCTGGCCGAAGGCTTCGACGTGTTCGTGGTGACCGACGCTTCCGGCACCTTCAACACCACCGTGCAGCAGGCCGCGTGGAACCGCATGACCCAGGCCGGCGCGCAGATGATGAACTGGTTCTCGGTGGCCTGTGAGCTGCACCGCGACTGGCGCAACGATATCGAAGGTCTGGGCAACCTGCTGTCGCAGCGGATTCCCAACTACCGCAACCTGATGAACAGCTACGCGGCATTGACTGCCAAGTGATCGCTGAATGAAGAAAGCCCGCTCGCACTGAGCGGGCTTGCTATTGCGCTTCTTTTTCACCGCCCCGACGGAAGCCATTCGGCGACTGTCCGGTCAGGCGACGGAAGAACCGCGAGAAATACGCCGGGTCGGCAAAGCCGAGGTTGTCCGAGACCTGGGCCACGGTCATGTTGGTGTAGACCAGGTTGCGCCGCGCCTCCAGCAGCAGGCGCTGGTGGATGATCTGCAGCGCGGTCTGCCCGGCGAGCTGACGGCACAGGTTGTTCAGGTGCACTGCCGACATGCCCAGGCGATGGGCGAAGGTTTCCACGGTCAGGTGCTCGCGATAGTGCTGTTCCACCAGCTTGATGAACCCGCCGAGCGACTGCCGGTTGCGCTCGTCGCGTCCGCTGGCGGTCTTGTTCTGCTGGCGCGTGCGGCTTATCCACACCATCAGCACATTGACCAGCGAGCCCAGCACCAGGTCGCGGGACACGGCGCTGCCTTCGTATTCCTTGAGCAAGGCTTCGAACAGGGTGTTGATGAAGGCGTGATCCTCGCCGAGCGCATAGCAACCGGCCGACGCCAGCACCGCCAGGGGCGCGCCGAGACGTGCTTCCAGTTGTGCCACCAAGGGGGCGCCGAGGGTCAGCACGTAGCCCTCGATATCCTCGGAAAACTGGAAACCATGCACGCACAGCGGCGGCGTGACCTGGATCGAAGGCTCGACGATCCTGCTGCGCCGCCCTTCCACTTCCACCGTCGCCTGGCCATGTTGCACGTAGAGCAACTGGAACAGGTCGGCGTGGCGGTGGGGTTTGATCTCCCAGTGGTACAGGCTGCTGCGCTTGGGGATGGACTCGCAATGCAACAGGTCCGGGGTCGGCCAGGCCTGGCTTTCGCCGTAGAGCTTGAAGACGGGGACGGGTGGTTGGGTTGCTTTCATCTGGAACGCCAGGCTCATGGGTTTCGCGGGCCTGTGGGAGCGGGTTCACCCGCGATTGCTATGGTGGGTTCACCACCGCAATCGCGGGTGAACCCGCTCCCACAGGGTCCGCATTGCCCCAAAAAAGGTGATCGATAATCGGACATATTTTTCAAAAGTGCAATTTACCGGCAACAAATCACCTTCTGTTTCCGGTTTGTTCGGCAAAAAATACAGGCGATCTCACACCTAAAAACAAACACGAGACAACCGCCATGAACACTCAGGTCGCCATCATCGGCGCCGGTCCGTCCGGCCTTCTGCTCGGCCAGCTTCTGCACAAGGCTGGCATCGACAACATCATCATCGAACGCCAGACCCCGGACTATGTCCTGGGCCGTATCCGTGCGGGCGTCCTCGAACAAGGCACCGTCGATATGCTTCGCGAAGCCGGGGTCAGCGCCCGCATGGACGCCGAGGGCCTGGTCCACGAAGGCGTCGAGCTGGTGTTCGACGGCAAGCGCGTACCGATCCACCTGACCGAACTCACCGGCGGCAAGAGCGTGATGGTCTACGGCCAGACCGAAGTCACCCGCGACTTGATGGACGCCCGCAGCGCCAGTGGCGCACCGATCATCTACTCGGCCAGCGACGTGCAACTGCACGAAGTGAAAGGCGAGCGCCCCTACGTGACCTTCGAAAAGGACGGCGAGCGCCAGCGCATCGATTGCGACTACATTGCCGGCTGCGACGGTTACCACGGTGTATCGCGCAAGACCATTCCCGCAGGCGTGCTGACCGAATACGAGCGGGTCTACCCGTTCGGCTGGCTCGGCCTGCTGTCCGACACACCGCCGGTCAACGAAGAGCTGATCTACGCCCAGCATGAGCGCGGCTTTTCCCTGTGCAGCCAGCGCTCGCTGACCCGCAGCCGCTACTACCTGCAAGTGCCGCTGACCGACAAGGTCGAGGACTGGAGCGACGAGCGCTTCTGGGACGAACTGAAGGCACGCCTGCCGCAAGACGTCGCCGCGCGCCTGGTCACCGGGCCGTCGTTGGAAAAGAGCATCGCCCCGCTGCGCAGCTACGTCGTCGAACCGATGCAGTACGGCAAGCTGTTCCTGGTCGGCGATGCTGCCCATATCGTCCCGCCTACCGGGGCCAAGGGCCTGAACCTGGCGGCGTCAGACGTCTGCTATCTGTACCGCATCCTGGTCAAGGTCTACCGCGAGGGGCGCACCGACCTGCTGGAGAAATACTCCGAGCTGGCCCTGCGCCGGGTGTGGAAAGGCGAGCGCTTCAGTTGGTTCATGACCAACCTGCTGCATGACTTCGACGGCGAGAAGGACGCCTGGGACCGCAAGATGCAGGAGGCCGATCGCGAATACTTCCTCAATTCCCGTGTGGGCCTGGCGAATATCGCGGAGAACTATGTCGGCCTGCCTTACGAAGAGGTGTGCTGATGCAGGAACGCGGCCGCCCAAGGGCAGCCGCGATGATTGCTACTGGACGAATTTCGCGCTGACGAAGGGCGCGTAGTCCGGCAGCACGGTTTCCACCTTGCCCTGCTCCTTGAGGAATTTTGCCGTCTCGGCGATCGCCGCCGGGGTCTGGCCTTGCAGCAGGCCGGCCTGGGCCTGGGCGTCGGGGAAGGCGGAGCCTGCGAGCAGTTCAGGCACATCGGCGGGATTGGAGCCGGTCAGCCTGGCGATCTTCTGTACCGGCACCGAGTCGGCAGTCCACTGCGCCTTGTTCGCCGCATAGTCGGCGAAGGATTGCAGGGTCACCTTGGCGAACTTCGCCACGACGTCCGGGTGCTTCTCGGCGAAGTCCTTGCGTGCGACCCACACTTCGAAGGTCGGTGCGCCCCAGCCGCCGACTTCGGCGGCGTCGGTGAGGGTCTTGCCGGTCTTGCGGATCTCGCCCAGCGCCGGCGACCAGACGAAGGCGCCATCGATATCCCCACGCTTCCACGCCGCGGCGATTTCCGCCGGTTGCAGGTTCACCACTTTCACCTGACGCGTATCGAGCCCCCAGTGCTTGAGGGCGCCGAGCAGGCTGTAGTGGGAGGTGGAGACGAACGGGGTGGCGATGGTCTTGCCGACCAGGTCCTTCGGACTGTCGATACCACTGCCATTGCGCACCACCAGCGCTTCGGCGGCGTTGATCTGCGCCGAAACGATGAAGGCCACGATCGGTAGCTTGCGCGAAGCGGCAGCGGCCAGCGGGCTGGAACCGAGGTTGCCGATCTGCACGTCGCCGGAGGCAATCGCGGTGACCACTTCCGGGCCGCTGTTGAAGCGGCGCCAGTCGATCTTCTCGCCAATCGCCTGCTCGTAGGCACCATCGGCCTGGGGCACCTTGCTGGGATCGATGCCGGTCTGGTAGCCCACGGTGAGACCGGCGGCATGGCTGACCAGGGTCAAGCCGGTGAGGGCCAGGGCGGTAAATACTTTGAGCGGACGGGACGGCTTCATGGCGGGGAATTCCGGAAGGGGAAAGCCATGAATCTAAATGATCTAAAAAACCAACCAGAAATAATTTATGGGCATTAGCTTATGTGCCCGAAGCGATGTGAAATTTTTGTTGGTTATGTCAAAAAAATCTTAAAAAAACACAAATAATTCTTTTTAGGTTTATCGAATTGTAATTATCCTTCGCCCCCAGCATGGCGCATTAGACCAAAGTCTTGAAACGACTGGTTACGATTGACTCGATGGTCATCCATTGGTGCTAATCGCCCATCGACAACGAGCCGGGCGCAAGACCCGACCGTTAACGAACCACAAGAATTAGAAACAGAGAGGAGCAATTCATCCATGAAGAAGTCGACCCTGACTCTTGCCGTCGCGCTGGGGATCCTGACTCAACAAGCCCAAGCTGATTTCATCAACGACAGCAAGGCCACGTTGAAGCTGCGCAATTTCTATATCAACCAGGACAACCGTAACCACGGTACCAACACCGACTACAACTATCAGGAAGAGTGGGGCCAAGGCTTCCAGCTGGACTTCACCTCCGGCTACACCGAAGGCACGGTCAAGTTCGGTGTTGATGCCATCGGCCTGCTGGGCGTACGCCTCGACTCCGGCAAAGGCCGTCATGGCAACCGTGCCAGCACCGGCTACGGCGGCCTGGTCTTCCCGACCGACAGCGACGGTCGTGCAGTCAACGACTTCTCCAGCCTGGGCGCTACCGCCAAGGTGAAAATCTCCGAAACCGAACTGCGTCTTGGCACCCTGACGCCGAAGAACCCGGTCATCTCCACCAACGACGGGCGCCTGCTGACCCAGACCTTCGAAGGTGGCCAGGTCGTTTCGAACGACATCAAGGACCTGACCCTGACTGCCGGCCAGATCGAGCATGTGAAGGGTCGTAACTCTTCGAACAACGAAGAGCTGTCCATCGCTGGCGCCAACAATGCCCGCACCGGCAGGTTCAGCAACCAGTTCCGTTATGCTGGTGCCGACTACAAGCTGACCAAGGACCTGCTGGTTCAGTACTGGTACGGCGGCCTGGAAGACTTCTACAAACAGCACTTCCTGGGTGCCGTTCACAACTGGGCTATCGGCCCGGGCGTACTGAAATCCGACTTCCGCTACTTCCACAGTACCGATGACGGCAAGAATGGTGATACCGCCGCCTACTACACCACCGGCTACTACGGTGGCACCACCACCAAAGGCAAGGTCGACAACGATCTCTACAGCGCACTGTTCCTGTACACCGTTGCCGGTCACACCTTCGGCGGCGGCTACCAGAAGAGCCGCGGCGACAGCGACTTCCCTTGGCTGAACCAGGGTGACGGCTCGTCCAACTACACCATCACCGACTCGCAGATCCAGAAGTTCGGCCGTGCCGGTGAGTCCACCTGGCAGGCTCGCTACTCCTATGATTTCGCCAAGGTTGGCGTGGCTGGTCTGACCGCCGGTGTGGTTTACCTGAAAGGTGACAACATTGATGCCGCCATCGGCGACCGCACCGAGTGGGAACGCGACATCACCGTAGCTTACGTCGTACCGGAAGGTCCGCTGAAGAACTTCGGCGTGATGTGGAAGAACGCCATGTGGCGCTCTGACATCGCCAACACCAAGGACCAGGACGAAAACCGCCTGATCCTCAGCTACTCCATCCCGCTGCTGTAACCCCGCCGCGAGATACCCAACGCCCGCCCGGCCCCGTGCCGTGCGGGCGTTGTTTTGTCCACTATTTGTTATCTCTTTACGATCTAAATAAATCGATATTTATTCTTTTTAATTTGCTCGGCCTACAGGCACAGTTGAGTCCATCAACGAACAGCCAAGGACCCGCACCATGAGCCTCAGACTCGGCGATATCGCCCCCGACTTCGAACAGGATTCCAGCGCCGGCAAGATCCGCTTCCACGAGTGGCTCGGCGACAGCTGGGGCGTGCTGTTCTCGCACCCGGCCGACTTCACCCCGGTGTGCACCACCGAGCTGGGCTTCACCGCCAAGCTGAAGGAGCAGTTCGCCGAGCGCGGCGTCAAGGCCATCGCCCTGTCGGTGGACCCGGTGGACTCCCACCACCGCTGGATCGACGACATCAACGAAACCCAGAACACCACGGTCAACTTCCCGATCCTGGCCGATGCCGATCGCAAGGTTTCCGACCTGTACGACCTGATCCACCCCAACGCCAACGACACCCTCACCGTGCGTTCCTTGTTCGTGATCGACCCGAACAAGAAGATCCGCCTGACCATCACCTATCCGGCCAGTACCGGGCGCAACTTCCACGAGATCCTGCGGGTGATCGATTCGTTGCAGCTCACCGACAACCACAAGGTGGCCACCCCGGCCAACTGGCAGGACGGTGACGAAGTGGTGATCGTGCCGTCGCTGAAGGACGAGGAAGAGATCAAGCGCCGCTTCCCCAAGGGCTACCGCGCGGTCAAGCCTTATCTGCGCCTGACCCCACAGCCGAACCGTTGATTCTGATTTAGCCATCGCAGGGATTTTCGGGCCGTTTCGACGGCCCTTTTTTTTGCCTGCTTCCAAGCTGTACACGGCCCCTGTGGGAGCGGGTTCACCCGCGATTGCTGTAGTGGATTCACTATCGCAATCGCGGGTGAACCCGCTCCCACAGGGGCCGCATACAACCCCAAAACGCATATCTCCAATTCATATAAACAAATGAAAAAATATGATTTCTAGATATATGCAAGCACCTGTTAATGTCACCCCATTCCAGCGAGCCACCTAACTCGCGGGCCTTTCGAACAGTTCCAAGGATGCGCATTCAATGTTGGTCGTTTCTATCGGTGGAAGTCCCAGCCTGCGTTCACGGTCCGGCGTGCTGCTCGAACGCGCACGCGATTGGCTGCAAGGCCAGGGCGTGGAAGTGGTGACGTTTCAGGTGCGGGACTTCCCGGCCGAAGATCTGCTTCATGCCCGTTTCGACAGCCCTCAGGTCCAGCATTTCCAGCAGCTGGTGGAACAGGCCGACGGCCTGATCGTTTCCACCCCGGTGTACAAGGCGTCGTTCGCCGGTGCCCTGAAGACCCTGCTCGATCTGCTGCCCGAGCGCGCCCTGAGTCACAAGGTGGTGCTGCCCATCGCGACCGGCGGCAGCATCGCCCATATGCTGGCGGTGGACTACGCCCTGAAACCGGTGCTCTCGGCCTTGAAGGCGCAGGAGACCCTGCAAGGGATCTTCGCCGACGACAGCCAGGTCGCCTACGGCCAGGGCAATGTCCCGGCCCATCTGGCGCCCGCCCTGGAGCAGCGCCTGAACGAATCCCTGGAGCTGTTCCACAGCGCCCTGGCCCGTCGCCCGAAACCCCTGGCGCCCGGCCTGCTCAACGAACGCCTGATCAGTGCCCGCTGGAGCATCTGATCCCGTAGCACCCGTTTCATCGTGCAACCCCCACCTTACTGGCCCGACAACGAGGCAAGCAGGTGCAGCCCGAATCCCAACACTGCAAAAGGAGAGCGCTATGCGCACTGTCGTTTTGCGTCGTGGTCTGGCCGCTCTGTTCGCTGCGGCTGTTACCTTCGGCGCCATCACTCAAGCCCAGGCCGAAACCCTGCGTATCGGCTACCAGAAGTACGGCACCCTGGTTCTGCTCAAGGCCAAGGGCAGCCTGGAAAAGCGCCTCGCCGCCCAAGGCGTGCAGGTGCAATGGACTGAATTCCCCGGCGGCCCGCAACTGCTGGAAGGCCTTAACGTCGGCTCCATCGATTTCGGCGTGACCGGCGAAACCCCGCCCGTCTTCGCCCAGGCCGCCGGCGCCGATCTGCTGTACGTGGCCTACGAGCCGCCAGCGCCGCACAGCGAAGCGATCCTGGTGCCGAAGGGTTCGCCGATCCAGTCGGTCAAGGAACTCAAGGGCAAGAAGGTCGCCCTGAACAAGGGCTCCAACGTGCATTACCTGCTGGTCCGCGCCCTCGAGGACGCTGGCCTGAAATACAGCGATATCCAGCCGGTGTTCCTGCCGCCCGCCGATGCCCGCGCCGCCTTCGAGCGTGGCAGCGTCGATGCCTGGGTGATCTGGGACCCGTACCAGGCCGCCGCCGAGCAACAGCTGCAAGCCCGCACCCTGCGCGATGGCCAGGGCATCGTCGACAACCATCAGTTCTACCTGGCCACCAAGCCTTATGCGCAGAAGCACCCTGAAGTGATCAGCGCCCTGGTGGACGAGGTGCGTGCCGTGGGCGAATGGTCCAAGGCCAACCCGCAGGAAGTGACCGACCAGGTCGCGCCGCTGCTCGGCCTGCCCGCCGATATCACCCTGACCTCGGTCAAGCGCCAGGGCTACGGTGCCGGCTTCCTGACCCCGGAAGTGGTCGCCGCGCAGCAGAAGATCGCCGACACCTTCACCAGCCTGAAGCTGATCCCCAAGCCGCTGAGCATCAAGGACGTGATCTGGACGCCACCGGCCAAGGTCGCCACCGCACCTTGACGTTTCGCCCGAGCCGGGGCACCGCCCCGGTCTGAGCCACCCTTAGGAGACAACTCCAATGAGCCTCAACGTTTTCTGGTTTCTTCCGACCCATGGCGACGGCCATTACCTTGGCACCGCCGAAGGCGCTCGCGCCGTCGATCACGGTTATCTGCAGCAGGTGGCACAGGCGGCCGACCGTCTTGGCTTCGGCGGCGTGCTGATCCCCACCGGGCGTTCCTGCGAGGACTCCTGGCTGGTGGCCGCGTCGCTGATCCCGGTGACCCAGCGCCTGAAGTTCCTCGTGGCCCTGCGCCCGGGGATCATTTCGCCGACCGTGGCGGCACGCCAGGCCGCGACCCTCGACCGGCTGTCCGGCGGGCGCGCGCTGTTCAACCTGGTGACCGGTGGAGACCCTGACGAACTGTCCGGCGACGGCCTGTTCCTCAGCCATGAAGAACGCTATCAGGCATCGGTGGAATTCACCCGCATCTGGCGTCGGGTGCTGGAAGGCGAGACGGTCGACTACGACGGCAAGCACATCACCGTGAAGGGCGCCAAGCTGCTCTATCCACCGATCCAGCAACCGCGTCCGCCGCTGTATTTCGGTGGATCTTCCGACGCCGCACAGGACCTGGCCGCCGAGCAGGTCGAGCTGTACCTGACCTGGGGCGAACCGCCGAGCGCGGTGGCCGAGAAGATCGCGCAAGTCCGCGAGAAGGCCGCCAGGCTGGGCCGTACCGTGCGCTTCGGTATCCGCCTGCATGTGATCGTCCGCGAAACCAACGACGAGGCCTGGAAAGCCGCCGAACGCCTGATCTCCCATCTGGACGACGACACCATCGCCCGTGCCCAGGCTTCCCTGGCGCGCTTCGATTCGGTCGGCCAGCAACGCATGGCCGCCCTGCACGGCGGCAACCGCGACAACCTGGAAGTCAGCCCCAACCTGTGGGCCGGCGTCGGCCTGGTGCGTGGCGGTGCCGGTACCGCGCTGGTCGGCGATGGCCCGACCGTGGCAGCGCGGGTCAAGGAATACGCCGAGCTGGGCATCGACACCTTCATTTTCTCCGGCTACCCGCACCTGGAAGAGTCGTACCGCGTGGCCGAACTGCTGTTCCCGCACCTGGATATCGAACGTCCGGCCCTGCCGCAGGAGCGTGGCTACGTCAGCCCGTTCGGCGAGATGGTGGCCAACGACATCCTGCCCAAAGCCGCGGCGCAGCGTTGAGGATCACGCCATGAGTCGTTCTTCTTCCAACTCCTGGGTCCAGCGCCTGGCGCCCTGGGCCCTGCCGGTAGCGCTGCTGGCGATCTGGCAACTGGCGGTCAGCGCCGGTTGGCTGTCGACCCGCATCCTGCCGGCGCCAAGCGCGGTGATTTCCGCGGGCGTCGAACTGGTGCGCAGCGGCGAAATCTGGACCCACCTGGCAATCAGCGGCTGGCGTGCCGGGCTGGGCTTCTTGATCGGCGGCAGCATCGGCCTGGTGCTCGGCTTCATCACTGGCCTGTCGCGCTGGGGTGAGCGCCTGCTGGACAGCTCGGTGCAGATGATCCGCAACGTGCCGCACCTGGCGCTGATCCCGCTGGTGATCCTGTGGTTCGGCATCGACGAGTCGGCGAAGATCTTCCTGGTCGCCCTCGGCACGCTGTTCCCGATCTACCTGAACACCTACCACGGCATCCGCAACGTCGATCCGGCGCTGGTGGAAATGGCCCGCAGTTACGGCCTCAGCGGCTTCGCCCTGTTCCGCCAGGTGATCCTGCCGGGTGCGCTGCCGTCGATCCTGGTCGGCGTGCGCTTCGCCCTCGGCTTCATGTGGCTGACCCTGATCGTCGCCGAGACCATCTCGGCCAACTCCGGCATCGGCTACCTGGCGATGAACGCCCGCGAGTTCCTGCAGACCGACGTGGTAGTGCTGGCGATCGTGCTGTACGCGGTGCTCGGCAAGCTGGCCGACCTCGCTGCCCGCGGCCTGGAGCGTGTCTGGCTGCGCTGGCACCCGGCCTATCAAGTGAGCAAGGGAGACCGCGCATGACCGTTCTCAAGGAACAGCCGCCGCGCCTGCTGCGTGGCATCCCGCTGGCGGTGCAGAAGGTCGAGAAGACCTTCGGCCAACGCAAGGTCCTGCGCAATATCGACCTGCACATCCCGGCCGGCCAGTTCGTCGCCATCGTCGGTCGCAGTGGCTGTGGCAAGAGCACCCTGCTGCGTTTGCTGGCCGGCCTCGACCAACCGACCGGTGGTGAATTGCTGGCCGGTAGCGCGCCACTGTCGGACGCTCGCGAAGACACCCGCCTGATGTTCCAGGAAGCGCGCCTGCTGCCGTGGAAGCGGGTGATCGACAACGTCGGCCTGGGTCTCGAAGGCAAGTGGCAGGAACGTGCCAGGCAGGCACTGGAAGCGGTAGGCCTGGCCGACCGTGCCAATGAATGGCCGGCAGCCCTGTCCGGTGGGCAGAAGCAGCGCGTGGCCCTGGCCCGCGCCCTGATCCACCAGCCGCGCCTGCTGCTGCTCGACGAGCCGCTGGGCGCCCTGGATGCCCTGACCCGGATCGAAATGCAGCAATTGATCGAAGACCTCTGGCGCAAGCACGGCTTCACCGTGCTGCTGGTGACCCACGACGTCAGCGAAGCGGTAGCGGTCGCCGACCGGGTGATCCTGATCGAGGACGGCGAAATCGGCCTCGACCTGCACGTGGACCTGCCGCGCCCACGGGTACGTGGCTCGCACCGCCTGGCCGCGCTGGAAACCGAAGTACTCAACCGTGTTCTCTCGATCCCTGGCACTCCGCCCGGGCCCGAACCCGTAGCACCCTTGCCTACGCAACTGCGCTGGGCTCATTGACCTCAGAACCTACGAAGGAAGCAAGCAGATGACTATCAAAGCGATCAACGTACGTAACCAGTTCAAAGGCACCGTGAAAGAAATCCTGGAAGGCCCGGTACTGTCGGAAATCGACGTGCAGACCGCCTCGGGCATCGTCACTTCGGTGATCACCACCCGTTCGGTCAAGGAGCTGGAACTGACCATCGGCAGCGAGGTGATTGCCTTCGTGAAATCGACCGAGGTTTCCATCGCCAAGCTGTGATGGACCTGCGCGGACCTTGTGGGAGCGGGTTTACCCGCGATTGCGGTAGTGAATTCACTATTGCAATCGCGGGTAAACCCGCTCCCACATTGATCGCGGTCGGCCTTTGATCAGTGTTTGGGCAGGAACGGCGGTAGATACAGCCCCACATACGCTTCGAACACCCGCATCCCCTCCTCCGCCATGCGCGGCGTGATCTGCCCGTGCACCTGCACCGAACGGGCATATACCCGGTCGCTCAGTTCCATCGCCAAGGCAAATACATCCACATCACGCGGCAGCTCCGGCAAGCGGAAATGCTGCTCGAACAGCTTGTGCATCAGGTCGCCCAGCTCGATATCGTGCTGGCGGTCGGCCTGGGTCACTTCGCTCAGGCCATGCTGGGCGAGGATCAGTTGCCGGGCGGCGGCGTCCTGTTGATAGATCTCCAGCATCCGCGCTTCCACCAGCCGCGCCAGGTCCCGCCAGCCGGTCAGGCTCGCGCTATCGATGGGCGCCTGCAGGCAGGCGCGAAACGCGCCGTGTACATCCGCCGTCAGCGCCTCGAGCAAGGCCGGGACGCTGGCGAAGAAGTGATAGACCGACGACGGCGGGATCTGCGCGCGCTCGGCGACGCTGTAGATCGACAGGCTGGCCACGCCCTCGCTGGCCAGCAAGGTGCGGGCCGCGTCGAGGATCGAGTCGATCCGCGCCTGGCTGCGGGCGCGGGGTTTGCGAGGGGTGCTGCCGCGGCTCATGTCAGTTGCTGATCGCCAGGATGCTGGCCTGGTAGGCGCCGACGAACAGGTCGAAGTCGCCGACTTCCTGCTGCTCCAGACGCGCCTGCTCTTCCAGCGAAGCACGGGCCAGGCTTTCGAAACGCGCCTGCTCTTCAGCCGGCAGCGGCTCCTTGCGCAGGTAGTCGGCATGCAGCTGACTCTGGCGCAGGGCGAAGGCGGCGAAGCTTTCCTGGTGCGCGGTCATGCTGGCGAGCACCTGGGCCGACGGGGTCAGCGCCGGGTCGTCGACCTTGGCCGCCTGGGTGGCGAGGGCACGGGCGTGCTCGTCGCTGCCCTGGCTGCGGTCGAGCAGTTCGGCCAACGGTGCGATACGCGCCAGCAGCTCGGAGGCCCAGGCCTTGAGTTCGACCGGCTGGCCGTCGCGGTGCAGTTGCAGGCCCGGACGCCGGCCTTCCTTGACCACCTTGAGGAAGTTGTCGGTGCACTGGCCGCACTCGCCGTTTTGCAGCAGCGGGCTTTCTTCCAAGGCGCAGAACAGCAGGAAGGCATCGAGGAACCGCGCCTGCGGCAAATCGATGCCGGTCGGCAGGAACGGGTTGATATCCAGGCAGCGCACTTCGATGTACTGGATGCCCCGGGCCACCAGCGCCTGGATCGGCCGCTCGCCGGTATAGGTCACGCGCTTGGGACGGATGTTCGAGTAGTACTCGTTCTCGATCTGCAGGATGTTGGTGTTGAGCTGCACCCACTCGCCATCCTTGTGCGTACCGATCTCGACATAGGGCGCGTAGGGCGTGGCCACGGCGCGGCGCAGGCTGTCGGTGTAGCTAGCGAGGTCGTTGTAGCAGGGGGTCAGGCCGGCCTGGGCGTTGCTCTGGTAGCCCAGGTCGCTCATGCGCAGGCTGGTGGCCCACGGCAGGAACAGGGTGTCGGCGTCGAAGGATTCGAGCTGGTGCGGGCGGCCACGGAGGAACCCTGCGTCCAGCGCCGGCGAGGCACCGAACAGGTACATCAGCAGCCAGCTGTAGCGGCGGAAATTGCGGATCAGGGCAATGTAGGCCGACGACTGGTAGTCACGGTCGTCACCGCTGCCGCCTTCGGCATCACGCAGCAGCGGCCAGAGCTTTTCCGGCAGCGAGAAGTTGTAGTGGATACCGGCGATGCACTGCATGGTGCGGCCGTAGCGCAGGGCCAGGCCCTTGCGGTAGACGTACTTGAGCTGGCCGATGTTCGAGGTGCCGTACCAGGCGATCGGGATGTCCTCTTCCGCCGGCAACGGGCACGGCATCGACGGACTCCACAGGTACTCGCTGCCGAGCTTGCTGACGGCGAAGCGGTGGATGTTCTCCAGGCTTTCGAGGGTCTGCGCCGGGTCGGCCAGGGCCGGGGTGATGAATTCCAGCAGCGACTCGGAATAATCGGTGGTGATGGATTCGTGCGTCAGCGCCGAGCCCAGGGCCTCGGGGTGCGGTGTCTGGGCCAGGCGACCGTCCTCGGTCACGCGCAGGCATTCACGCTCGATGCCGTGCAGGCACTGCTTGAGCAGGGAGAGGTTGTCGCCTTGGCCAAGCAGGCTCAGGCGGCGGTTGAGAAGTTCGCTCAAGATGGATTCCTTCACACATCAGTCGCCCCGATATGGGGGTGGAAATGACGGTCTACAAGGGTGGACAGGAGGAACTGGCGTTGTCGCCTGGTTTTCGCAGGGAATCGGCAGCGCCCAGCGCACTGCCGAAAGTACCGCAGATGGCCTTTTGCGGCTAGAGCGCCGCGAAGGTGCCTTGGGCCTTGGCGACGAGTTTGTCGTCCTGGAATACGTCGGCGTCCAGTACGAGCGTGCGGCGCCCGGCGTGCAGGACGCGGGCGATACACAGCACTTCACCTTCGCTGACCGCACGAACGTAGTTGATCTTGCATTCCAGGGTGACACTGCGCCGATCGAAGCCGTGGCTGCTGGAGCAGGCCAGGCCCATGGCGATGTCCACCAGGCTGAAGATCGCCCCGCCATGCAGGAAACCGCCGCGATTGCGCAGGTGCGGCTCCAGGGCCAGGGCCACCTCGGCAACGCCCGCTTCGAGGCGTTGCAGACGGCAGCCCAGCAACTGGCTGAAGGCGCTCTGGACGATGTCTTCAGGCGCGCCCGTCACTTCTTCTTCAACTGCTTGGCGTTGGCGAACAAGGAGGCCATGGCGTTGTTGGCCGGTGGCGGGGTGTCCTTGACCCGCGCTGGCGCGCCTTGCTGGCGACCACCCGAACCCTGGCGACCGCCGCGGGCACCCTCGACCTTCTCGCCCGGGGTGTCGCTCATGCGCATGGACAGGCCGACGCGCTTGCGCGGGATGTCCACTTCCATGACCTTGACCTTGACCACGTCGCCGGCCTTGACCGCTTCACGCGGGTCCTTGATGAACTTCTCGGACAGCGCCGAGATGTGCACCAGGCCGTCCTGGTGCACGCCGATATCGACGAAGGCACCGAAGTTGGTGACGTTGGTCACCACGCCTTCGAGGATCATCCCCGGCACCAGGTCCTTGAGGTCTTCGACGCCTTCCTGGAACTCGGCGGTCTTGAACTCGGGGCGCGGGTCGCGGCCGGGCTTGTCCAGCTCCTGGAGGATGTCGGTGACGGTCGGCAGGCCGAAGGTCTCGTCGGTGAACTTCTTCGGATCGAGACGCTTGAGGAAGCCGCTGTCGCCGATCAGCGAACGGATATCGCGGCCGGTGTCGGCGGCGATGCGCTGTACCAGCGGGTAGGCCTCGGGGTGGACGGCCGAGGCGTCCAGCGGGTCGTCACCGTTCATCACACGGAGGAAGCCGGCGGCCTGTTCGAAGGTCTTCTCGCCGAGGCGGCTGACTTTCTTGAGGGCGGCGCGGGTCTTGAAGGCGCCGTTGGCATCACGGTGGCTGACGATGTTCTGTGCCAGGGTCGCGTTGAGGCCGGAGATGCGTGCCAGCAGGGCCACGGAGGCGGTGTTGACGTCGACGCCGACGGCGTTCACGCAGTCCTCGACCACCGCGTCCAGGCCACGGGCCAGCTTGAGTTGGGAGACGTCGTGCTGGTACTGGCCGACGCCGATGGATTTCGGGTCGATCTTCACCAGCTCGGCCAGCGGGTCCTGCAGGCGGCGGGCGATGGACACGGCGCCACGGATCGACACATCGAGGTCGGGGAATTCGCGGGCGGCCAGTTCGGATGCCGAGTACACCGAAGCGCCAGCCTCGGAAACCATGACCTTGGTGATCTTCAGCGCCGGGTATTTCTTGACCAGCTCGGAGATCAGCTTGTCGCTTTCACGGCTGGCGGTGCCGTTGCCGATGGCGACCAGCTCCACCGAGTGCTTGGCGCACAGGGCAGCGAGGATGGCGATGGTGCGATCCCAGTCGTTCTTCGGCGCGTGCGGGTAGACCGTGGTGTGGTCGAGCAGCTTGCCGGTGGCATCGACCACCGCGACCTTGCAGCCGGTACGCAGGCCCGGGTCGAAGCCCAGGGTCGCGCGCGGGCCGGCCGGAGCGGCCAGCAGCAGGTCGTGCAGGTTGTGGGCGAACACGTTGATCGCCTCGCCTTCGGCATTGTCGCGCAGCTCACCGAACAGGTCGGTTTCCAGGTGGCTGTAGAGCTTGACCTTCCAGGTCCAGCGCACCACTTCGGCCAGCCATTTGTCAGCCGGACGGCCCTGGTTGGCCAGGCCGAAGCGCTCAGCGATCATCAGTTCGCACGGGTGCAGGGTGCCCGGGAGTTCTTCGCCGACCTTGAGCGAGGCGGACAGCACGCCTTCGTTGCGCCCGCGGAAGATCGCCAGGGCACGGTGCGACGGCACGCCCTTGAGCGGTTCGTCATGTTCGAAATAGTCGCGGAACTTGGCGCCCTCTTCCTCCTTGCCCGGCACCACGCGGGCCGACAGGGTGGCTTCCTGGGTCAGGAAGTTGCGCAGCTTGTCGAGCAGGGCAGCGTCTTCGGCGAAGCGCTCCATGAGGATGTATTTGGCGCCTTCCAGCGCAGCCTTGACGTCGGCAATGCCTTTTTCGGCATCGACGAAGCGCGCGGCCTCGCTTTCGGGGGACAGTTGCGGATCGGCCAGCAGGCCGTCGGCCAGTTCGCCGAGGCCGGCTTCCAGGGCGATCTGGCCCTTGGTGCGACGCTTCTGCTTGTACGGCAGGTACAGGTCTTCGAGGCGGGTCTTGGTGTCGGCGAGCTTGATCTCGCGGGCCAGTTCCGGGGTCAGCTTGCCCTGCTCCTCGATGCTGGCCAGGATGCTGGCGCGACGCTCGTCGAGTTCGCGCAGGTAGCGCAGGCGCTCTTCGAGGGTGCGAAGCTGGGTGTCATCCAGGCTGCCGGTCACTTCTTTGCGGTAACGGGCGATAAAAGGCACCGTGGAGCCTTCATCAAGTAGAGCCACGGCCGCCTCGACCTGTTGCGGGCGGACGCCGAGTTCTTCGGCGATGCGGCTGTTGATGCTGTCCATAAAACCACCTGACAAATTGTGAATGCTTGGCCGCAGGGGCCGGCGCCAGAGGGCGTCGGGGCATGGCGGCGCGCGGTGAAAAGCGGCGCATTATACCCAGCGCAAAAGGCTTGCGGTGATAGCGGCTGGCCAGCCTGACAGACCATTCCGCTGGCACACGGGGAAAAATCTGCTAACAATGAGCTCGGCACCCGCAAATGGCGGCTAAGCCATAATGCGCGCCGAGATTAAAGGAGCTACCCATGAGCAGCACTGCACAAACAGCCGAAGGCGAAAAGATCCTCATCGTCGATGACGACCCGGGCCTGAGCAGCCTTCTCGAGCGTTTCTTCACCAGCAAGGGCTATCGCGCACGGGCAGTACCCAATGTCGAACAGATGGACCGCCTGCTGGCGCGCGAGGTGTTCAACCTGGTCGTCCTCGACCTGATGCTGCCCGGCGAGGATGGTCTTTCCGCCTGCCGGCGCCTGCGCGCAGCGAACAACCAGGTACCGATCATCATGCTCACCGCCAAGGGCGACGAGCTGAGCCGGATAAAGGGCCTGGAACTGGGCGCCGACGACTACCTGGCCAAGCCGTTCAACCCCGACGAGCTGGTCGCGCGGGTCAAGGCCGTACTGCGCCGCCAGGCGCCGACGGTGCCGGGCGCACCGGGCAGCGAGGACGAAACCGTCACCTTCGGCGACTACGAGCTGTCCCTGGCCACACGCGAACTCAAGCGCGGTGACGAAGTGCACATGCTCACCACCGGCGAGTTCGCCGTGCTCAAGGCATTGGTCATGCACGCCCGCGAGCCGCTGACCCGCGACAAGCTGATGAACCTGGCCCGTGGCCGCGAATGGGATGCGCTGGAGCGCTCCATCGACGTGCAGATTTCGCGCCTGCGCCGCATGATCGAGCCTGACCCGTCCAAGCCGCGCTACATCCAGACTGTCTGGGGCGTGGGCTACGTGTTCGTGCCGGACGGCAATGCCGGCAAGTGATGGCACGTGTTACCGATGAGTCATCGAAAGCAGGGCCACCGCAAGGTTGCCCTGCTTTTGCTTGGATCACCTCCTGCCCTGCCCGCGAGCCGCGCTCGCACCTGCCAAGCGTGTAGCCGTCGTCCATGAAAACGCCACTGTGGTTTCCGCAAAGCTTCTTCGCCCGCACCCTGTGGCTGGTGTTGATCGTCGTCCTGTTTTCCAAGGCGCTGACCCTGGTCTACCTGCTGATGAACGAGGACGTGCTGGTCGATCGCCAGTACAGCCACGGCGTCGCCCTGACCCTGCGCGCGTACTGGGCAGCGGACGAGGAGAACCGCGACAAGGTCGCCGAAGCCGCCGGCTTGATCCGCGTCACCGGCAACGGCGTGCCCGAGGGCGAGCAGCACTGGCCCTACAGCGAGATCTACCAGCGCCAGATGCAGGCCGAACTGGGCGAGGACACCGAGGTCCGCCTGCGCGTCCATTCGCCTCCGGCGCTCTGGGTCAGGGCGCCGAGCCTGGGCGACGACTGGCTCAAGGTGCCGCTGTACCCGCACCCGTTGCGCGGCCAGAAAATCTGGAACGTGCTTGGCTGGTTCCTCGCCATCGGCCTGCTGTCCACCGCCTCGGCGTGGATCTTCGTGCGCCAGCTCAACCAGCCGCTCAAGCGCCTGGTGTTCGCCGCCCGGCAACTGGGCCAGGGCCGCAGCGTGCGCCTGCCGATCAGCGACACACCGAGCGAGATGACCGAGGTATACCGCGCCTTCAACCAGATGGCCGAGGACGTGGAACAGGCCGGCCGGGAGCGCGAACTGATGCTGGCCGGGGTCTCACATGACCTGCGCACGCCCCTCACCCGCCTGCGCCTGTCGTTGTCCATGCTGCCCAGCGAAAGCGACCTGACCGACGACATGGTCCGCGACATCGAGGACATGGACGCCATCCTCGACCAGTTCCTCGCCTTCATCCGCGACGGCCGCGACGAGCCCGTCGAGGAAGTGGACCTGAGCGACCTGGTGCGCGAAGTGGTCGCGCCGTTCAACCAGCCGAAGGAACAGGTGCGCCTGTGCCTGGAGCCGATTCCGCCCTTCCCGCTGCGCCGTGTCTCGATCAAGCGCCTGCTCAACAACCTCATCGGCAACGCGCTGCATCACGCGGGCAAGGGCGTTGAAGTAGCCGCTTATGTCTCGGGTGACGCCAATGCGCCATACGTGGTGCTGAGCGTGCTGGACCGCGGTGCGGGGATCGATCCCGCCGAGCTGGATGCCATTTTCAACCCGTTCATTCGCGGCGATAAGGCCCGCAGCGGCAAAGGCACCGGGCTGGGCCTGGCGATCGTGCGGCGGATCGCGGCCCAGCATGGCGGCAACGTGGAATTGCGCAATCGCTCCGGTGGCGGGATCGAGGCCCGGGTGCGCTTGCCACTGGGCCTGCTGCTACCGCGCGACGCCGTCTAGCCCTTTCCTTTGGTGCGGGTCTGGTTGGGCCCGCCGTTCTTTTCCAGATGCTCGATGATCATCCCGGCGACATCCTTGCCGGTGGTGACCTCGATGCCTTCCAGACCGGGTGACGAGTTCACCTCCATCACCAGCGGGCCGTGGTTGGAGCGCAGGATATCCACACCCGCCACGCTCAGGCCCATGACCTTGGCCGCACGAATGGCGGTCATGCGCTCTTCAGGGGTGACCTTGATCAGGCTGGCGGTGCCACCGCGGTGCAGGTTGGAGCGGAACTCCCCCGGCTTGGCCTGGCGCTTCATCGAGGCGATCACCTTGTCGCCGACCACGAAGCAGCGGATATCCGCACCACCGGCTTCCTTGATGTACTCCTGGACCATGATGTTCTGCTTCAGGCCCATGAACGCCTCGATCACCGACTCGGCGGCCTTGGTGGTTTCGCACAGCACCACGCCGATGCCCTGGGTGCCTTCCAGCACCTTGATCACCAGCGGTGCGCCATTGACCATCTGGATCAGGTCGGGAATATCGTCCGGCGAGTGGGCGAAGCCGGTCACCGGCAGGCCAATGCCACGGCGCGACAGCAATTGCAGCGAGCGCAGCTTGTCCCGCGAGCGGGCGATGGCCACGGACTCGTTGAGCGGATACACGCCCATCATCTCGAACTGGCGCAGCACCGCGCAGCCGTAGAAGGTCACCGAGGCGCCGATGCGCGGAATCACCGCATCGAAGCCTTCCAGTGGCTTGCCGCGATAGTGGATCTGCGGCTTGTGGCTGGCGATGTTCATGTAGGCGCGCAAGGTATCGATCACAACCACTTCATGGCCCCGTTGCGTACCGGCCTCGACCAGACGACGGGTGGAATACAGACGCGGGTTACGCGACAGCACAGCGATCTTCATGCAGCACCTGTGGAAGGGGTAATGGTTGCCGGGAACGCCGGCTTGTCCTGTACATACTTGAGCCCTGGGTTGACCACCAGCTGGCCGTGCACCAGGGCCTTGGAGCCTAGAAGCAGCCGATAACGCATGGCCTTGCGACAGGCCAGGGTGAACTCCACTTCCCAGACCCTGTCGCCCAGCGCAAGTGCCGTGCGAATGACGTAACGCACCTGGGCGTGACCATTGGAGCTCTTGATGGTCTTCATCGCGACCAGCGGCGCTTCGCAGCGGCGGTGACGCATTTGCACTACCGAACCCAGGTGGGCGTTGAAGCGCACCCAGCGTTCACCATTGCGCGTGAACGGCTCGACCTCGGTGGCATGCAGGCTGGAGGTGCTGGCGCCGGTATCGATCTTGGCGCGCAGGCCGGCCAGGCCGAGGTCGGGCAAGGCCACCCACTCGCGCAAACCGATAACGCTCAGATGATCAAATGTCTTCACGATGGGCAACCCGGGAAAATTCGGTGAACTGTAAGCAGGCAGCGGACTTTTTGCATCCGTCAGTTACGGTAGTACAGTTCCATGACCGCAATTCAACGGAGCTGTGTCATGGCTTATCAGGAAGACGACGATAAGGTTCGTCTGGACAAATGGCTCTGGGCCGCGCGTTTCTACAAGACCCGCGCCCTGGCCAAGGCCGCCATCGAGAGCGGCAAGGTGCACTGCCGCGGCGAGCGCTGCAAGCCCGGCAAGGAGCCGCGTATCGGCGACGAGTTCGTCCTGCGTACCGGTTTCGACGAAAGGACCGTGGTGGTCAAGGCGCTGTCCATCGTGCGCCGGGGCGCGCCGGAGGCACAGACGCTATACGAGGAAACCGCAGACAGCATCCGCCGCCGCGAACAGGCGGCGGAGCTGCGCAAGGCCGGCGCGCTGGGCGTGACCACCGATGGCCGGCCGACCAAGAAACAGCGTCGGCAGATCCATCAATTCCAGGGCAATTACGACTGACCGCTGACCACGCTCAATTGCCGGATCACCGGCAGGCGGGTGGCGAAGGCGAACAACGGCGCGGTCCAGCGCATCAGCGCGGCGCTGGCCCTTGCAGCCAGTGGCGTGAAGCAGCTCCAGCCGAGTGCCAGCACGGCCATCAGCAAGCCACCGATGTAATCGTCCTGGCCCCAGTGAGCCCCCGCGACCAGGCGCGGCAGCATGAACAGCACGGCCAGGCCCCAGACCACCAGGTTCTGCCAGAGCCCCCGGGTAAACAGGGTCATGAACAGCGCCCAGACCAGCAGGACCGAGGCGTGGTCACCCGGGAAACTCTTGCTGGAACGGTCCTTCAGTTCCCAGGTGGCTTCCAGGTGCGGGTAGAAATCGCTGAGGCGAATGGCATCCTCGAACACCATGGACGGGCTGTGATGCTGCCAGCCGGCAGCGTCCACCCACTTGGAAAACAGCGCGCGAACCACCACTAAGAGCAGCAGCGTGACGAAGAAGCCGAAGAAGGCTTCGCGCACCTGGTACGCCTTGAACACCCAATTGCCACGGATCAGCACGGCCAGCAGGATCAGGCCGACGACGATATCGAAGGGACGCAGGCTGCCGAGGGTCCAGATATAGCGCCAGGCGGCGTTGTCGGCCAGCGGCGCATTGAGGCTGTGGAACAGCCACTCGTCGAAAGTCAGGCAGAGGATCTGGCCAAAAGGCCATAACCAGAAACACAGTAGCGCAATGGGTAGCAGCGTACAGGCTGCCAATGGGCCCCAGGACCACCTCGCTTGGAACAGTGGTCGATTGTCCATAAGATACCTCTCCAGAAAAATTGCCATGCGAGCACCTTCAGGTGCTCTGCCATAGGGGTTTCGAAACCCTTGTAATTATCTTGTCACATTTACAGACAGCAGATTCCCAATGAGCGACGTGCCGGATACAGACTTCACCCAACGCTTCATCTTCGACGAGCGCGACGTGCGCGGCGAACTCGTCAGCCTTGAAACCAGCTACGCCCGGGTGCTGGAAAAGCACCCCTACCCGCAACCGGTCGCACAACTGCTCGGCGAATTGATGGCCGCCGCCGCGCTGCTGGTCGGCACCCTCAAGTTCGATGGACTGCTGATCCTGCAGGCGCGTTCCGATGGTCCGGTGCCGTTGCTGATGGTCGAGTGCTCCAGCGAGCGCGAGATCCGCGGTATCGCCCGCTATGACGGCGACGCGCTCGGTGTTGACGCCGGCCTGCGCGAGCTGATGCCCAACGGGGTACTGGCGCTGACCATCGATCCGCACCACGGCAAGCGCTACCAGGGCGTCGTCGAACTGGATGGCGCCGACCTGGCCGAGTCCTTCACCAACTACTTCGTCATGTCCGAGCAGCTGGGCACCCGGTTCTGGCTCAGCGCCGACGGCAAGCGCGCCCGTGGCATGCTGCTGCAGCAACTGCCGGTGGACCGCCAGCCGGATGCCGATGAGCGCGCCGACAGCTGGGCCCACGTTTCGGCCATCGCCAACACCCTCAGCCGCGACGAACAGCTCGGCCTGGACAGCGAAACCCTGCTGCATCGCCTCTACCACGAAGATGCCGTGCGCCTGTTCGATATTCAGCCGCTGCAATTCCGTTGCAGTTGCTCGCGGGAGCGTTCCGGCAACGCGCTGGTCAGCCTCGGGCTCGAAGACGCCCGCGAGCTGCTGGTGGAACATGGCGGCGAGATCGAGGTCGATTGCCAGTTCTGCAACGAGCGCTATCGCTTCGATACGGCGGATGTGGAGCAGCTGTTCGCTGGAGGCGGCGTGGACTCGCCGTCAGATACTCGTCACTGAAACGTTTCCGCTCAGGGAATTCTCCTGTCGAATGCGCTTAAGAAGCAGTTCTGACAGGAGGGCCCTACTTTTTTTGGGCGTTTCTGGCATAATCCGGCCACTTTTTTCGCTGTAGTAGTTCGTAAAGATCTACTACAAATCGTTTGGAGCACTCGGCCACCGGGCCGGATGGGGAATCTCATGACGCAAGCCAACAACGCCGTGTTCACCGATCTGAGCGTCGACGAGCTGGTAAAAGAAGCACTGAAACGCGGTGAAGGCGAGCTGGCCGACACCGGCGCGCTGGTCGTGAAAACCGGTCACCGTACCGGTCGTTCGCCGGTTGACCGTTTCATCGTCGAAGAGCCGAGCACCCAGGACGCCATCGCCTGGGGCCCGATCAACCGCAAATTCCCCGCCGACAAGTTCGACGCCCTCTGGGCCCGTGTCGAGGCGTTCAACAACGCCCAGGAACACTTCGTTTCCCACGTTCACGTAGGTGCAGCCGAAGAGCACTACCTGGCCGTCAAGATGACCACCCAGACTGCCTGGCAGAACCTGTTCGGCCGTTGCCTGTTCATCAACCCGGCCCAGTACAACCCGGCTGGCCGCGAAGAGTGGCAAGTGCTGAACGTCGCCAACTTCGAGTGCGTGCCAGAGCGTGACGGCACCAACTCCGATGGCTGCGTGATCCTCAACTTCGCCCAGAAGAAAGTCCTGATCGCGGGCATGCGCTACGCCGGCGAAATGAAGAAAGCCATGTTCTCGGTGCAGAACTTCCTGCTGCCGGCCGCCGACGTACTGCCAATGCACTGCGCCGCCAACATCGGCGAAGAAGGCGACGTGACCCTGTTCTTCGGTCTGTCCGGCACCGGCAAGACCACCCTGTCGGCCGACGAAAGCCGTTACCTGATCGGTGACGACGAGCACGGCTGGGGCGAAGGCGTTGTCTTCAATATCGAAGGCGGCTGCTACGCCAAGTGCATCGACCTCTCCGAGAAGAACGAGCCGGTCATCTGGAAAGCCATCAAGCACGGCGCAGTGCTGGAAAACGTCGTCCTCGACGACGCCAAGCACGCCGACTACGCCGATGGCAGCCTGACCCAGAACAGCCGTGCCGCGTACCCGCTGGAGCACGTCGAGAAGCGTTCCGAGAAGAACCTCGGCGGCGAGCCAAACGCGGTCATCTTCCTGACCTGCGACCTGACCGGCGTCCTGCCGCCAGTGTCGATCCTGAACAACGAGCAGGCGGCCTACCACTTCCTGTCCGGCTACACCGCGCTGGTCGGTTCCACCGAAATGGGCTCGGGCGGCGGCATCAAGTCGACCTTCTCCACCTGCTTCGGCGCGCCGTTCTTCCCGCGTCCGGCCGGCGAATACGCCGAGCTGCTGATCAAGCGCATCAAGGGCTTCGGCTCCAAGGTCTACCTGGTCAACACCGGCTGGACCGGTGGTGGCTACGGCGTCGGCAAGCGCTTCAGCATCCCGACCACCCGTGCGGTGATCGCCGCGATCCAGAGCGGCGCGCTGATCGGTGCCGAGACCGAGCACCTGGACATCATCAACCTGGACGTGCCGAAGGCCGTTCCGGGTGTCGATACCGAACTGCTGAACCCGCGCAACACCTGGGCCGACAAGGCCGCCTACGACGAAGCAGCCAAAGGCCTGGCCTCGCTGTTCATCGAGAACTTCAAGAAGTTCGAAGTTTCCGACGCGATCAAGGCTGCCGGTCCTCAGCTGTAAGCTGACAGGCGCTGTGCAAAAAGCCCCGGCTTGTGAGAGTCGGGGCTTTTTTGTGGGCGCCTGTACCATCAACTTCTGGATGCAGCTCTTCCTAAGCCAGCAGTGCTTTAACTGCAGCCAGCAACTCTTCTGCGCTAACCGGCTTTACGAGCACCTTGTCGGCACGCGATTTCAGCAGCGGTGGTGGGCTCATCAAGCGAGCCGAACCACCACGATTACGTAGATGAATCCAGTACCGCTATTTGACCCAGATACCCTTGTTGATCTCGGTGAGTGGATCCTTCACGGCTGCGAGTGTCGTGCCGGTATTCGAGGGCACTTCAAGGATAAAAGTCGATTCTGGTGCATGGTTCTTTACGGACAGGTCTTCGAAACCATCTATGAGAGTAGCCACTGGTCGTTCCTCCTCATAGCCGACGGAATATCGACACAGCCATTTGAGGGGCATCGGGCAACCGGCACAACTGGCATTTTTATCAGGTGGCGAAGTGCAAGTTTCACAAACAGTTGATCTGCTTGTGGATCGCAGCAAGAAGTTCACAGGGCAGAAATGGCCTCGCCAACACCCCACGGGCGCCGCTGCCCCAGGCGACCTGTTCTTCACTACGATCGATCAATAACAGGCTTGCTGCCGGATAAAAACAACTGACCAGTTCCCGATAATTCGAGCGCAGGTGCAGGTCGGCGACGACCAGGTCATAGCTGTTCACCTTCAGAAGTTCCAGCGCGCCCTGAAGGTCATGAGCCTGCGTCGCCTGGAAGCGACTGTCCATCAGGCAGGTCATGGTGAAGATGGTGGTTGCCTGGCTGTCGCTGAAAAGCAGGACCGTGCTCATGCCCTGCCCTCTTCATCAGAAGATTTGGAGCCATTGAAGCCCTGGGCCCTTCTGTGGACAACTGGCATTTTTGTCAGGTGCCGACCAGTGGTAGTTGGCTCATCGGGCCGCCGAAGCACAACGATTACGTCGGTGAGTTCACCGCCGCAATCGCTGGCAAGCCAGCTCCCACAGGGTCCTGTGTCGTTCGCAGAATTCCGCCGCGGCTCGGTCAACTGTGGGAGCTGGCTTGCCAATGATTGCTATGGCGATCCGCCAACAAATCCTTCAGCATTCCTCGTTCCTCCCACTAGAGAACGCCCATGTCCGAAGACCTGCAGATCGACCACTTCCCCCACGCCGGCTTCATCTCCACCCGCTGGCAGGACGCGGACCTCAACGGCCAGATCACCAGCGCGGCGGTGTATGGCTTTTTCGATACGGTGATCCAGTCGTGGCTTGCCAGCCATGGCCAGATCGATCCGCAGGAAGGCGAGGTGGTGGCCTTCGTGGTGAGTTCGTCCTGCGATTTCTACGCCTCGGCAGCCTTCACCGATATGTTGCAGGTGGGCCTGCGGGTCGAGCGCTTCGCCGGGAGCACGGTGGAGTACGAGGCGGCACTGTTCGATATGAGCGGTAAGCAGCTGCATGCCCTGGGGCGGGTGGTGCAGGTGTTCATCGAGCGCAATACCGGCAAGCCGGCCACCTTCCCGCAGCACCTGGAGGCGGCACTGTCGGCCCTGACCTGACAGCGCTCAGTCGTTGAGCCGGATGATCCCTTCGCGCACCGCGAACAGCACCAGCCCCGGTACATCGTGAATCTGCAGGCGATGCATGATCTGCGAGCGGTGCGCCTCGATGGTTTTTACGCTCAGTCCCAGGCCGTCGGCGATGGAACGGGTCGATTCGCCCCGGGCGATCAAGCGCAGGATCTCCATCTGCCGCGCCGTGAGCTGCATCGCTGCGCTGACCTGCGGCTTGCGCCGGTTCTGCTTCACCGCCTGGCCGATCACCAGCGGCAGCACCGCCGACGACAGGTACTGCCCACCCCCGCGCAACGATTGCAAGGCCAGCTCCAGCTCCTGCACCGTCGCACTCTTGAGCAGGAAGCCATGGGCGCCCTGCTGCAGGCAGTGCATGACGAAGTCCAGCTCCGAGCGCGACGACAGCATCAGCACGGTACAGGCCGGCACCCGCAGGTACAGCTCGCGCAACAATTCCTCGCCAGCCATGGTGCCGAGGGCGATATCCAGCACGATGATGTCCGGCTTGAGGGTTTCGGCCAGCTCCACGGTGGTCACCGTGTCGCCCGCTTCGCCAACCACGGCATATTCTTGTTTTTGTTCGAGCAACGCCCGCAGACCTGCACGGAACAGGGGCGAGTCGTCGGCTATCAGTAAACGGCAAAGCATAGGTTCGAGCCTGTATCGCGCGCAGGGCGGCATTGGAAGGTGATACTGGACTGCTCAGCCATTGCGGGCACTGACACCGAACTGGTTGATCAGGATCGGCATGCGATCGAGCGGCTCGATGGTCTGGGCCGCGCCGAGGCGAATGGCTTCCTTGGGCATGCCGAACACCACGCAACTGGCCTCGTCCTGGGCCACGGTGCTGGCACCCTGTTCGCGCATGGCCAGCAGGCCACGGGCTCCGTCGTCACCCATGCCGGTCATGATGATGCCCAGGGCATTGCTGCCGGCATGGCGAGCGGCGGAACGGAACAGGACATCGACCGAGGGCTTGTGCCGGTTGACGGCAGGGCCGTCGAGCACTTCGACCAGGTAGTGCGCACCACTGCGCTTGAGCTGCATATGCAGGCCACCGGGTGCCAGCAAGGCGAGTCCGGTGTGCACGCGATCCAGATGCCTGGCTTCGCGAACTTCGATCTGGCACAGGCCGTTGAGACGGCGTGCGAAGTCGGCAGTGAACTTCTCCGGCATGTGTTGAACGATGACCAGGCCCGGACAGTCGCGCGGCAGTTGCCGCAGGACGAACTCCAGTGCCTGGGTACCGCCGGTCGAGCAGCCAAGTGTAACGATTCGGTCGGTGGTTTTGCGCAGCGCCGGGACCGGCTGCAGGTCTTTTTTTTCCGTCGCGGGCAAGGCGTGACGGGCCACTGGCCGGGTTTTCGCGGCATCCTCGATGCAGCGCACCAGATTCCCGGCAATGTTCTCCAGGCTCTGCTTGAGCCCCAGTTTCGCCTTGGTGAATACCCCGACAGCACCAGCAGCCAGGGCTTCGACATTGAGGTCGTTGCCGGCCTCGGTAAGCGTCGAGCAGATAATGGTCGGCGTCGGCCGCTCGGCCATGATCTGGCGCAGGAACGTCAGCCCGTCCATGCGCGGCATTTCCACGTCGAGGACCAGCACATCGGGCCAGTCGCGGCGCATCTTGTCGATGGCGTAGAGCGGGTCGGCGGCCATGCCGACCACCTGGATGCCGGGATGGTTGCCGAGATACTGCCCGAGCACCTGGCGGACCAGGGCCGAGTCGTCGACGATGAATACACGGATGGGAGTGGAACGCTCGATCATAAGCGTTCGAACACCGAAGGCCGCACCGGGCGCAGCGGCAGGTTGAAGCCGTGGATGCTTTCGGCGTGGCCGATGAACAGCAGCCCACCCGGGCACAGGCGCTCGACCAGGTTGCGAACGATGCGCTGCTTCTGCTGGGTATCGAAGTAGATCAGCAGGTTGCGCAGGAAGATCACCTCGAACTGGCCGAGGCTTTCCGGCATGGGCTGGATCACGTTGATTTCGCGCAACTGCACCTTGTTGCGCAGCCAGGCCTGCACGCGCATGCGCCCCTGCATGTCGTCGATCCCGCACAGGCAGTGACGGTGCAACCAGCCCTCGGGGAAATAACGCGCCTGGGCCAGGTCGTAGATGCCCTGCTCGGCGATCTCCAGCATGCTCTGGCTGAGGTCGCTGCCCAGCACCGACCACTCGTTGCCGCGCGCATGCTCGGCGGCGGTCATCGCCAGGCTGTAGGGCTCCTCGCCCGACGAACAGGCGGCGCTCCACAGGCGCAGCGGCCCGCCGCGCTTGCTCAGCCATTGGCCGAGAAACTCGAAATGGGCGAACTCGCGGAAGAAGTAGGTTTCGTTGGTGGTCAGCAAGTCCACGACCAGGCGCCGTTCACGGGCGTATTGGGGAGTGGCCAGGCAGTTCAGGTACTCGTCGTACGTTTCGATCTGCAGGTGGCGCAGGCGCTTCAACAAGCGTCCGGCCACCAGCGAGCGTTTGTTGCTCGCCAGGTGGATGCCGGAGGCATCGCGCATCAACTGCTGCAACTGGCGAAAATTCTGTTCGCCGAGCACCGGCAACTTGGGCATCGCGGACATTTCAATGGGCCTTCGCCGCCTGGCTGAGGTGGCGGATATCGTCCAGCGACAGCACTTGCAGCATGTTGAGGATGATCAGGAATTCCTGGGCCTGCTGGGCCATGCCAGCGATGAAGTCGGAGCGGATGGTGGTGCCGAAGGCCGGCGCCGGCATGACCAGGCGCGGATCGATTTCCAGCACTTCGTCCACCTCGTCCACCACCAGGCCGATACGCTGCAGGCCATCGGCCAGCGCCAGTTCGATGATCACGATGCAGGTGCGCTTGCCGGGCTCGGTCAGGCTCAGGCCGAAGCGGGCGGCCAGGTCCAGCACCGGTACCACGTTGCCACGCAGGTTGATGACGCCGTGGATATAGGCCGGCATCATCGGCACCCGGGTGATCTCGGCGTACTCGATGATTTCGCGTACCAGGGCGATGGGCAGCGCGTAACCGGCCTCGCGCACGCGAAAGCTCAGGTGCTGGACGGCATCGACTTGCGTCTCGATTCGTTGCGGCTGGCTCATGGAAACCTCGCTCAAGTGAAACTGACGAACTGGCCTTCATCGATCAGCGCCTTGGGCCCTGGGCGTGCCGGGGCCGGCAGGCTGTCGCCGCGCGGATTGCGCACCACGACGCTGCCCTGTTCGAAACGGAAATACCCGATCAGTTCCTGGAGCTGGCTGGCCTGGGCGTTCATCTCCTCGGCGGTGGCCGCCAGTTCCTCGGAGGCCGAGGCGTTCTGCTGGGTGATCTGGTTCATCTGGCCCATGGCGATATTGATCTGCCCCGCCGCGCTGCTCTGCTCCTGCGAAGCCGCGGTGATTTCCTGCACCAGGTCGGAGGTGCGCTGGATGTTCGGTACGATCTCGCCGAGCAGTTGCCCGGCCTGTTCGGCCAGTTGCACGCTGCTCGACGCCACCTGGCCGATCTCCTGCGCGGCCACCTGGCTGCGTTCGGCCAGCTTGCGCACTTCCGCCGCGACCACCGCGAAGCCCTTGCCGTGATCGCCGGCGCGGGCCGCCTCGATGGCTGCGTTAAGGGCCAGCAGGTTGGTCTGGTAGGCGATGTCGTCGATGATGCCGATCTTGTCGGCGATCTGCTTCATCGCCAGCACCGTGTCGCCCACCGCGCTGCCACCCTGCACCGCATCGTTGGCGGCCTTGCCGGCGATACCGTCGGTGATCTTGGCGCTTTCGGTGTTCTGGGCGATGGAGGCGGACATCTCTTCCACCGAGGCGCTGGTCTGCTCGACGCTGGCCGCCTGTTCGTTGGCTGCCTGGCTGAGGGACTGGGAGGTCGAGCTGACCTGCTCGGACGCCGACGACAGTGCGTCGGCGGAGCTGCGGACATCACCGAGGATGCTGCGCAGGCGCTCGGTCATGTTTTGCATGGCACCGAGCAGACGGCCGGTTTCGTCCTTGCGATCGATCACCAGGTCCTGGCTCAGGTCGCCGGCGGCCATGCGGTCGGCAGCCTGCACCGCGCCAGCCAGCGGGCGGGTAATGCTGCGAGTGACCAGCACCCCGATCAGCATGCCGAGCAGGGTCGCGGCCAGCACCAGGACGATCATCTGCAACCGCGAGCTCTCGGCGATGGCACTGATATCGGCATT
Source organism: Pseudomonas bharatica (assembly GCF_048586865.1). NCBI lineage: Bacteria > Pseudomonadati > Pseudomonadota > Gammaproteobacteria > Pseudomonadales > Pseudomonadaceae > Pseudomonas > Pseudomonas bharatica. Next base: position 48,266 of record NZ_JBMAWR010000023.1, read on the forward strand.
GGCCTCGCTGGCGCGGGCCTGCTTGGCGTCGCTGGCAATGCCCAGCAGGCGGTCCACTTCGTTGGCCGCAGCGGTGTTGCGCGGCATCAGTTCCAGGGCGGCGCTCATGGTTTGCAGCTCACCGGACTGACGGTGGGTATCGAGCATCAGGTTGGCGGCGCTGATGTACTCCTGCAGCGGGCCTTCGATCGCCGCGACCTGCGCCCTGCCCTCCGCCGTCAGGAAGTACTGCCGGGAGCTGGTCAGCAGCTCGCGGGTCTTGTCCATCGCGGCCCGGGCCTGGGCGGCGGATTCGTCGCGGTCCTGTGCATCGCTGGCCATCAGGCTGCGGCGTACCGCACGGTTGGCCAGGAGCAACTGGATATTGGCTTCCTGGAGCGTGGACAGGCCTACCACGTCCATGTCGTACATGCGGTCGGAGAGGTCGTTGACCTGGCTCAGGTTGCGGATGCCGATGAAGCCGATGACCGCGGTCAACGCCACCACCAGCAGGAAGCCCAGGGTCAGGCGCACGCCTATCTTCATGTTGCTGATCATTTGCATGGTGACTCTCCGGAAGGGCTGAGCAGGTTCGATCGGGGTTCGCTTTCCGCACGTTGCTGCAACTGGCGGAACAGGCTGGGAATATCGAGGATCAGCGCGACCTGGCCGGAGCCGAGGATGGTCGAGCCGCTGATGCCGGACAGGTGCTGGAACATCTGCCCGAGGGGTTTGATGACGGTCTGCAGCTCGCCCAGCAGGTGCTCGACGATCAGCCCGGCCTGTTGCCGGCCCTGGCTGACCACGACGATGTTGCGCCGGGCGCGCGGGTCGCCACGCAGGCCGAAATGCCGACCCAGGTCGACGCTGGGCAGGGGCTTGCCACGCAGATTGAGGTGGCCGCTGGCATCGAGGGCGTCGGCACGCTCTTCCATGCACTCGGTGACCATGTCCAGCGGGATCACGAAGTGATCGCCACCAACGCTGACCAGGAAGCCGTCGATGATCGCCAGGGTCAACGGCAGGCGGATACGGAAGGTGCAGCCCTGTCCTGCGCTGGATTCGATCTCGATGATCCCGCGCAGCTCGTCGATGGCGCTGCGCACGACGTCCATGCCGACACCGCGACCGGACAGGTTGGAAACCGCTTCGGCAGTGGAAAAGCCGGGTTCGAAAATCAGTTGGTGGATGTCCTGCTCGCTGATCTGCGCATCGGCGTCGAGCATGCCGCGGGCGATGGCTTTTTCGCGGATGCGTTCGGTGTTCAGGCCGCGGCCGTCGTCGCTGACTTCGAGGACGATCATCCCCGAGTCATGGCAGGCGTTCAGGCGCAGGTTGCCCTGCTCCGGCTTGCCTGCGGCGCGGCGCTCTTCCGGCGATTCGATGCCATGGTCGATGGCGTTGCGCACCAGGTGCACCAGCGGATCGGCGATACGGTCGGTGAGGGTCTTGTCCAGCTCGGTGTCGCTGCCGGACAGGCTTAGCTGGATCTGCTTGTTCAGCCCCTGGCTGACATCGCGGACCACGCGATGGAAGCGGTTGAAGGTCTCGCCGATCTCCACCATGCGCAGCTTCAGCGCGCGCTCGCGGATCTGCTCGACGTGCTGCTGCACGGCCTGGACGCTTTCGATGCAGGCCGTGGAGCCGCTGCGCAGCGATTGCATATGCGCGCCCGCGGTGCTTATCACCAGTTCGCCGACCAGGTTGATCAGTTCATCGAGCTTGTGCGCGGCCACCTTGACCATCGCGCTGCCGTGGTTGCCGCTGCGCGGTTCGCTGGTGGCGCCCGGGAAGCTGGCAATGGACGGCAGCGGGGCCGGCGCCAACGTTTGCGCTTCGACTTCCGAAGCGAGCGGACCAGGCTCGCCGGCGTCCTCCCGCAGCTGCAGGCGCAAGGTGCAGAAGTCTTCGGCCAGGGCGAAAACGTCGAGCAATTCCTCGCGACTGGCGGCGCTGCGCAAGGTCAGCTCGTAGCCCAGGTAGCAGGCTTCGGCGTCCAGTGCATGCAGGTCCGGCACCGCCCAGGCGAGGGTTTGCAGCGTCTCGATGCGGCCCAGGCGGTCCAGGTAGCGCAGGAAGCTGCTGGGTTCGAAGCCGTTGCGCAGCAGTTCGTTGTCGAAGCGGATCGACAGGAACCACTCGTTGATCTCGCCCGCCTGTGCAGCACTTTCGGCAACCGCCTCGCCGCGCTCGGCCACGCCGCCGCCCAGCGCCACGAGCAACTCGCTCTGGCGTGGCGTATGAGGCGCCAGGGTACCGTGCCGAGGGTCGATGCTTTCGACCATGCCGTTGAGTTCGTCCATGCACTGCAACATCAAGGACACCAGCGGTGCGGTCAGCTGGCGCTGCCCGTCGCGAACCCCCATGAGCTGGTTTTCCAGCTGATGGGCCAACGACACCAGCGGCTCCAGCGAGAAGATCCCCGCCGAACCCTTGAGGGTATGCACCGCGCGGAACAGCGCGTTGATCACCTCGGCATCGTCGCTGCCCTGTTCCAGGCGCAGCAGGTTGTCCTCGGCTTCCTTGAGCAGGTCGCGGGCTTCCTCAAGAAAGCCTTCCAGCAGTTGCGTCCATTGATCGCTATCGAACATCGCGCAACTCCTCGCCAGCGCCGGAGGCGCCCAGCGGATACAGGGATTCGAGGCGCAGCAGGTCGACCAGTGCGCGGGCCTGGGCTGGCAGGTCGATTACCTGCGCGCCCTGCACCAGGGTCTTTTGCAGCGACAGCAGCAGTTGCAGGCCGGCGCTGTCGATTTCCTCCAGGCCGCCGAGATCCAGCGCCCAAGGGCCCGGGTCTTGCGCCAGCAGGGCCAGCAAGGTCTGTCGGGTCTCGCCCGCTTCGTAGATGGTCAGGTCGCCGTGCACGCTCAGCCGCGCAGGCGCCAGGTCGCTGGCCGGATGCAGCGTGACGGTGGCCATCAGCCGATCAGCTTTTCGACCGCCGCCAGCAGCTGCTGCGGCTGGAACGGTTTGACGATCCAGGCCTTGGCCCCGGCCGCCTGGCCTTCGGCCTTTTTCGACTGCTCGCTTTCGGTGGTGAGCATCATGATCGGAGTGAAACGGTACTCGGGCTTCAGCTTGACCGCCTTGACCAGGCCGATGCCATCGAGGTTGGGCATGTTCACGTCGCTGATGATCAGGTTGATTTTCTGCCCGGTGAGTTTGTTCAGGGCGTCCTTGCCGTCGCAGGCCTCGATCACCTGGTGACCGGCACCGGTGAGGCTGAGCTTGACCAGTTGGCGCATGGAGGCGGAGTCGTCGACGATCAGGATGGTCTTGGCCATGTCAGGGCCCTCGGTAGTTAGAAAAAGGTCACGTCACTGCTGCTGGCGGCCTGGCTGTGGCCGGCGCGCTCCTCGCTGGTGGTGAAGCGCTCGCGCAGCCGGGCAAGCCAGGCCTGGGCATCGTGCAGGCGCTGGTCGCCGCGCTCGATGGCTTCGAGCAGCTGCTGCAGGTCGGTCTGAAGGTGGTCGAGCATCTGGTCGGCGCGGTCCTGGAACTGCAGGGCGACCATGACGGCGTGGATATCGCCCTGGGTGGAGCGGGCGTTGTCCTGGAGATTGCGCGAGGCGGCGTCGAGCTCGTCGAGGTTGCTGCCCAGGCCGTTGATGACCTCGCCCAGCACTTGTTCCAGGCGCGCGAGGTTCTGCTGCTCTTCGGCATTCAGCTCGTTGGCGGATTCGATGCTGGACTGGATCGCCTGGTTGATCTCGCCAACCTTGCTGTCCATCGATTGGCCGGTCTCGGCCGACAACCGGGAAAGCTTGCGCACTTCGTCGGCGACCACGGCGAAACCGCGACCGAACTCACCGGCACGGGCGGCCTCGATGGCGGCGTTGAGGGCCAGCAGGTTGGTCTGGCTGGCGATTTCCTGGACGTGGCGGGCCATCTGCTGCAACTCGCCGGTGTAGCCGCCGAGGTGGCCGATAGTCGCGAGGAATTCCTGCTGGCGACGGCTGCCAGCGGCGAAGGCTTCGGTGACGCCCTGCAGGCGCTGGTTGGCCTGGCGCAGGTTCTCGCCGAGACCGCCGCTGGTGAGGACGTCTTCGCTCTGGTCGAGGCTGGCCTGGAGGCGCTGGCTGATATCGCTGAAGCGACCGAGCAGGCCGCCGATGTTATCGGCGAGCAGGCGGCGGCTTTGTTGCAGGCTGTCGGTCCAGGACGGCACGACGGCGGGCAGGAGTTTTTCCAGGGCGTGGGTTTCAGGTTCGAGCGGCAGGCTTTGCGCTATTTCCTGCGACCCGGTCGCGGCGACCTTGCGCGGGGCCAGGAACAGCGCGGCGGCGGCGATCAGCAGCAGACCGACGATGTTCAGCCAATGCAGTCCGGAGAGCATCGCGGCGACGCACAGAACAATCCCTATACCGATTCCTACGTGCATTCGCATCCCTTACGCCCACCGTCCCTTCTTTGAAGGCTTCGCATGGTAGCGATAGTGATTTGACGTCAAAATCGGGACGCCCCTTAATCCGACCGGAGCGTCACAAAACTGCGACGACGAAAGGCTACGGGAGTGCGCTGACCAGTCCGACAGGAATGTCGGGTGAAACGCTTTAGGCGCAGCGCGCCCGGGGATTCCGGGAAGGATTAGGAGGGAGTGGCAGGCGTAGGAGGATGGCTTAAGGCAAAGGTGTGATGGCGTTTAGCTTGATAAGCCATCGGTTACAGGGACCTTGGGGGCTTTCCCGCATTCCGTCCTCCGGGAGAACGGAATGCGGGGCGACGGATCAGTCGCGCCAGTGACGCTTGTGCTTGCGGTGGCCGTAGTGATGGCCACGATCATGGGCATAGCGGCGGTCGTAACCACGACCGCGATCACGGTAGTGACGATCGTCGTCGTCGGCCTTGTTGCCCATGTAGTTACCCAGGGCACCACCGGCGCCACCGCCGGCTGCGGCGCCGATCAGGCTGCCGGTGTTGCCGCCCATGCTGCGGCCCACCACGTTGCCGCCGGCTGCGCCCAGGGCACCACCGATGGCGGCTTCGCCGCGGCTGCGTTTGTCGGCGCCGACGGCACTACCGGCCGCACCGCCGAGACCGGCGCCGATCGCCGAACCGGTGCTGCCACCGATCGACTGGCCGACCACCGAGCCCAATACCCCACCCAATGCGCCGCCAATACCGGCTTCGGTGGTGCCGCCTGCGCTGGCAACGCCACTGAGCAGGCTAAGGGACAACAGAAGAATCGAGGAGTACTTCATACGAAAGCCTCAAAGGGATGACGCGGCGATCCTGCGTCCCGCGCGTGAGGCTGACAATTGAAATCCGACGAGTAGCACGACTGTCACACATATTTCTAACTTATTGATTTCACGGTGAAACTTATCGTGTTTTTGCGGGTCTTACGTTACTTGCAGGATAAGGCTCTGACGGATGTCAGGGCCTTTTTTGTGGGCGGGGATTTGTGGTGTTGCTGAGGACCTCATCGCTGGCAAGCCAGCGATGAGGTCCGAATAAACGACATCAGACCCGAATCAGGGCAACGCCTTCTTCACCTCCAAGCGCTTCGGCAACAACCGGTTCTCGTAGAACAGATCCGCCGTCGCCTGCTGCGCCGCGATCACCGCGTCGGTGATCGGCAATACCGGCGAGGGCGGCCGGTTATCCACATAGCTGGCGACCACCGCCTCCGGTAGCCCCATCGAAGCGCTGAGCACTTTCAAACTCCCCGCACGATCGCTGCGAGTCAGTTCTTCCGCTGCGGTCAGCTGGTCCAGCAGGCTGTGGATAAACTCGCCATTCTCCGCCGCATAGGCCCGCCGTGCGGTGTAGATCGGCCCGGACAGCCCCAGGCCCTGCCCATCCGCCAGCTTGCGGCTGTGCCCCTCGCTTAGCGCCAGCGAGACATAGGGATCCCACACCGCCCAGGCATCCACGCTGCCGTGCTCGAACGCCGCGCGGGCATCGGCCGGGGTGAGGTACACCGGCTGGATGTCCTTGAAGCCCAGCCCTGCCTTGTTCAGTGCGCGCAGCACCAGGTTGTGCGAGCTGGAACCCTTCTGCAGCGCGACCTTGCGTCCCTTCAGATCAGCCACCTGCTTGAGCGCGCTGTCATTGCGCACCAGGATCACCTCCGCCGACGGCTTGGCCGGCTCGGCGCCGATATACACCAGGTCCGCCCCCGCCGCCTGGGCGAACAGCGGCGGAATATCACCGGTGGAACCGACATCCAGGCTGCCGATATTCAACGCCTCCAGCATCTGCGGCCCGGCAGGAAACTCGATCCACTGCACCTTCGTCCGGGCAAAGCGCTTTTCCAGCAGCCCATGCTCCTTGGCCAGTACCAGGGCGATGGAGCCCTTCTGATAGCCGATCCGCAATTCCTGCGGATCAGCCACCGCCGCCGTCGCCAGCCCCAGCAGGGCCAGGCCGGCCCCCAGCATTGCGATTACCTTCATGCATCACTCCGCCAGCGAGGGCTTTTCCCAGAGGTTGATACCGCCCTCGACCGCATGCCGGTCGATCTGCGCCAGTTCCTCGGCGCTGAACACCAGGTTATTCAAGGCACCGACGTTCTCGACGATCTGCTCCGGACGGCTGGCACCGATCAGCGCCGAGGTCACCCGCGTATCGCGCAACGTCCAGGCCAGCGCCAGCTGGGCCAGGCTTTGGCCCCGCGCCTTGGCGATCTCGTTGAGGGCGCGGACATGGGCCAGGTTGGCCTCGGATAGGTGCGACGGCAACAGCGAGCCACCGCCCGGCTTGTTGACCCGCGCATCCTTGGGCACGCCATCGAGGTATTTGTCGGTCAGCAGGCCTTGGGCCAACGGCGTAAAGGCAATCACCCCGGCCCCGAGCTCATCGGTGACATCGAGCAGGTCCTTTTCCACCCAGCGATTGAGCAGGTTGTAGGCCGGCTGGTGGATCAGCAGCGGCACCTTCCACGCCTGCAGCAGCCGGGCGATTTCCCGGGTCTTGCTTCCGGAGTAGGAGGAAATTCCGATATACAGCGCCTTGCCCTGCTGCACCGCCGTCGCCAGTGCGCCAGCGGTTTCTTCCAGCGGCGTGTCCGGGTCGAAGCGGTGTGAATAGAAGATATCCACATAGTCCAACCCCAGCCGCGCCAGGCTCTGGTCGAGGCTGGCGAGGATGTATTTGCGCGAGCCGCCGCCCTGCCCGTAAGGCCCCGGCCACATGTCCCAGCCGGCCTTGCTGGAGATGATCAGCTCGTCGCGGTAGCCCTTGAAGTCCTCGCGCAGCAGGCGACCGAAGTTGCGCTCGGCGCTGCCGTAGGGCGGGCCGTAGTTGTTGGCCAGGTCGAAGTGGTTGATGCCCAGGTCAAAGGCGGTACGCAGCAGGGCGCGTTGGTCGACCAGCGGCGTACTGTCGCCAAAGTTGTGCCACAGGCCCAGGGACAGGGCGGGCAGTACCAGGCCGCTGCGTCCGACACGGCGGTACGGCATGGAGGTGTAGCGGTTTTCCGCGGCAACGTAGGTCATCGGCGTGCTCCTCAAGAAAAATAGGGGTTGTTCGGCCGGCTCAGGCCAAGGTGTTCGCGCAAGGTGGTGCCTTCATAGCGGGTGCGGAACAGGCCGCGCCGCTGCAACTCGGGCACCACATGGTTGGCCACGTCTTCCAGGCCGCCCGGCAGATGCGGGACCAGTACATTGAAGCCGTCGGCGGCGTCGTTTTCGAACCATTCCTGCAATTGATCGGCGATCTGCGCCGCAGTGCCGATCAGGCTGTGATGCCCACGTCCACCGGCGATACGCCGGCCCAGCTGGGCCAGGTTGAGGTTTTCCCGCTCGGCCAGTTCGCTGAGCAGACGCTGGCGGCTGCGCTGGCCGCTGTCGGTGAGCGGCAGCTCCGGCAACGGGCCGTCCTGTGGATAACCCGACAGGTCGAAGTTGCCCAGCATCCTGCCAAGCAGGGCGATCCCCACCTCAGGCTCCACCAGCTCCTGGAACCCGGCGAATTTGTCCTCGGCCTCGGCCTGGCTGGTACCGGTCACCACGAACACGCCCGGCATGATCTTCAATGAATCGCGATCACGCCCGTACGCCGCGAGCCGGCCCTTCAGATCGGCGTAGAAGGCCTGCGCCGCCGCCAGCGAGGTCTGCGCGGTGAACACCACGTCGGCGGTGCGCGCCGCCAGGTCCAGCCCGGCCGGCGAGGAACCCGCCTGGACCACGACCGGGCGACCTTGCGGAGTGCGGGCTACATTCAATGGACCGCGCACTTTGAAGTGTTCGCCGTGATGATTGAGCAATCGTACTGAATCAGGCTTGTAGTACGTACCGGATTTCTTGTCGCGCACGAAGGCATCGTCGGCCCAACTGTCCCACAAGCCGACCACCACATCGTGAAACTCACGCGCGCGAAGGTACCGATCCGCGTGGCCTACGTGTTCGTCCAGGCCAAAATTGCGCGCCTCCGCCGCTGCGTCGGAGGTCACCAGATTCCATCCTGCACGCCCTCCTGACAGATGATCGAGCGAAGCGAACTTCCGTGCTATGTGGTATGGCTCGTTGTACGTTGTAGTAGCTGTACCCACCAAACCGATGCGCTCCGTGACGCCGCTCAGCGCCGATAGCAATGTCAAGGGCTCGAAGTGGTCGGAACGGGCCATCCGGCTGGCAATCTCGCCTTCGGCAGCCGCAACGCTGTCGGCGACGAACAACGCGTCGAAGCAGGCGTCTTCCGCGACCCGGGCCAGGTGTCGGTAGTGCTTGATATCCAGTCCGGCATTGGCCGGAACATCGGGGTGGCGCCAGGCGGCAACGTGATGCCCAGTGGCCATCAAGAAGGCGCCGAGGCTCATTTGCCGTGGGGTTTTGCTCATGTCAGAAGTCCTTGCGTAGCTGGATGCCGAAGTAACGTTCATCGTCCCGCGGCACCGCGCGGTAGATGTAGTTGCCTCCGGTGGCCAGGAGAGGTGAGTAGGATTTGTCCGCAAGGTTTTTCGCCAGCAGCGCCACGCGCCAGCCTTGGTTGTAGTCCGCCAGGGCGACACTGGCATTCCAGATGCCATAGGCGCCCTGAACGGTGTTGGCGTTCTGGGAAATGTCGTACTGCACTTTGCTCTGCCAGCTGAAGTCCGTACCCAGCTCGACATCCAGGCCGTTATCCAGCGGGATGCTGTAGTCGGCACGGACATAGCTCTTCCAGTCCGGGCTGTACGGCAACGGCTTGCCATTCACGTTGCACGAGGCCGCCGCGCCCGCCGGGCAGGCGAATTCATCGATGCGCGCCTTGGTGTAGGCCACGGCACCGGAGAACTTCAGTTGCGAGGTGGCCTGCAGGGCGAAGTCCAGCTCGGCACCTTCGCTCTTGACGCTGCCGGCATTGATCAGGCGGGTCACCACCTGGCCGGCGACGCTGTCGAAGAAGTTCGCCTGGTAGTTGTCGTACTCGGTATGGAACACCGCCAGATTGGTGGTCAGGCGGTTGCCCCACAGGCTGGCCTTGAGCCCGGCTTCCCAACTGTTGGAGGTTTCCGGCTTGAGCGCCTCGGTGTCGCGCGGCTGCATGTTGAAGAACACGTTGTAGGCCGGGCCCTTGTAGCCACGGGAGTAGGTCAGGTAGCTGGTGATGTCGTCGGTCAGGTCGTATTGCACACCAAGGCGCCCGGACCAGCCGTCTTCGTCCACCGAACCGGAACTGCTGGTGCCCGGCTGGATGCCATTGACCGCGGTTGCCGAGGTAGAGACGCGGCGGTGGTCGTATTCGAGGTCGTCGTGGGTCCAGCGCAGGCCGGCAATACCACGGAAACGCTCGGTGAAATTGAGGGTGCTTTCACCGAACAGCGCATAGCTGTCATTGGTGGTGCTGTAGTCGGCGATGCCCTGCTGGGTCGCGGTGGTGGTGCGCAAGGTGCGGCGGTAGGTTTCTTCGTCCTTGCCGTGCATGTAGAACAGGCCACCGACGTATTCGAGGAACTGGCCCTTGGGCGAAGCCAGGCGCAGCTCCTGGGAGTACTGGTTGTACTCCAGCTCGCCCTTGTCCTCGATGCCGGGGAAGGCCGCACTGATGGTTGCCAGGCGGTCACCGTCTTGCCACTGGGTGTTGTCCCAACCGCGCCAGGCGGTGATCGACGTCAGGGTGTAGTCACCGAGGCTCCAGTCGAGCTGGGCCGACAGCCCCTTGTTGGTGTCGTCCACGTGGCTGCGGTAATCGCTGACGATATCGCGGTTATCGCTGTCGGCGCGGACCGGCGCCAGCGCGTTGGAGAAGGCCGGCAACAGCGACTTGCTGACCACGCCGTTGGGCGCGTCGTCGCGGGATTTCAGGTAGTCGGCGGCGAGGGTCAGGCTGAGGTCGTCATTGGGCGTGAACACCAGCTTGCCGCGCACGCCCTTGCGGTTGTAGCCGTTGACTTCCTGGCCGTTGGCCTTGTTATCCACATTGCCGTCATAGCTGCCGAACAGCGTGGTGATGGAGCCTTTCAGGGTGTTCGGAACCAGGCTACCGCCGATGCCGAAACGGGTGCGGCTCTCGTTGCCGCTGTAGTACGACTGCTCGACGAAACCATGGGTCTCTTCCGTCGGCGTGCGGGTGGTGATGTTCAGTACACCGGCCGAGGCGTTCTTGCCGAACAGCGTGCCCTGGGGACCACGCAATACTTCGAGGCGTTCGATATCCAACAGGTCGAGGGTCGATTGGCCCGGACGACCGAAGACCACGCCATCGATCACCGTCGCCACGGTCGGCTCGACGCCCGGCGACGTGGAGATGGTGCCGACACCACGGATAAACAGCGAGGTGTCCTTGTTCGATGCGCCGGTACGGAAATTCAGGCTCGGCACTTGCTGGACGATGCTCGCCACGCTGTTACGGTTTTCCCGTTCCAGTTGCTCGCCATCCACCACCGAGACGGCGACCGGCACCTGTTGCAGCGAGGCTTCGCGGCGGGTGGCGGTGACGGTCACGGCCTTGAGGGTCGGACTGTCACCTTGAGCGGCCGGACTGGTGTCGGCAGCCATTACCGGCGCCATCGGCAAGGCGCTCAGCGCGAGCGCGCCGAGGGCCAGGCGTTGACGGCGGATGGCCTGGGCCAAGGGAGAAGTGGTGGGGAAAAACGCAGCGCGGCTGTGCATGGTTTGCTACTCGAAGAATGCCCTGTCCACCGCGATCGCTGACCGCGGCGCCTGATGAAACGTCAGCGCGGGGTTCTTGGGCATTCGCTCGTGCGAGTAGCAGACAAACCACTTTGTTAGCGCTAACATCGCCAGTATCATCGGGCGCCGAATAGATCGTCCAATACTGAAAAATTACTTTTATATGCGTTTTGGTTTTTAAGGACATGCCTCGTGAGCGATGAAAAAAGCCCGCCCCGCAAGCGCCGTGGCGCCGGTCGCGTCACCCTGCAGGCGGTGGCGCGGGCTGCCGGGGTCTCGGCGATCACCGTGTCCCGCTACTTCAACCAGCCGGAGCAGGTATCCCCGGAGCGGCGCGAGCGGATCGCCGAGGTGGTGGCCGAACTGGGCTATGTGCCGAACCTGGTGGCGGGTGGGCTGGCCTCGGCGCGAGGGCGGATCGTCGGCATGGTGATCCCCAATATCTCCGGGCCGATCTTTGCCGACACCATCCAGGGCTTCAGCGACACCCTCAGTCGGCATGGCTACCAGCTGCTGCTGGCCTCCAGCTACTTCTCCGTCGAGCAGGAAGAAAATGCCGTGCGCGCTTTCCTCGGCTGGTCGCCGGCAGCACTGGTGCTGACCAGCCACTTCCACAGTGCCACCACGGAAAAGATGCTCGCCGAGGCGGATATCCCGCTGGTGGAAACCTGGGACTACCGGCCCGAGCGCGCACCGGTGCAGATCGGGTTTTCCCATCATGAGGTGGGGGTGGTCGCAACCCGGTACCTGCACGGCAAGGGTTACCGGCGGATTGCCTTCGTGCAGAACAGTGCGGCGGGGGACTTCAGCGCGCTGGAGCGGCGGGACGGCTATATCGACGCGCTGACCGCGCTGGGTGGCGAACCACAGGTATTCGCACCGGAGACGGACCTGGCGCCCTTCGAAGCGGGGAAGCAGGCGATGCTGGCGTTGATGGAATCAGCGCAGCGGCCGGAAGCGATCATCTTTGCCAATGACAACCTGGCGGCGGGGGCCTTGCTGGCGGGGCAGCGCGCGGGGTACAGGATCCCCGAGGATTGTGCGGTGATGGGGTTCGGGGATTATCCGTTCGCCGGGATGCTGATGCCTGGGCTGACCACGGTGAAACCGCCTGCGTTGCAGATGGGGGTCATGGCGGCTGAGCGGGTGTTGCAGCAGCTGGGGGTGATCGAGGGGGAGGCGGTGCAGTTGAATTTGTTGGAGTGCTTGGTAATTGCCCGGGAAAGCGCTTGAAGCTATCTATCGCGAATGCGCCACCTGATGCTGTGGGAGCGGGTTCACCCGCGATTGCATTAGTGAAGTCACCATAGCAATCGCGGGTGAACCCGCTCCCACAGGGTCCGCGTCCTGCCTTAGAACCGTTAAAGGCTGGGCGGACTCCCACAGACCGCGCTGCTAGCGCACCAGATGCAGATACTGCAAATGCCGCTCGTACTGGTCGAGGATGTCGTTGATGATCTGCTCCTTGCTGTAGCCCATCAGGTCATAGTCCTGGCTACCCTCGGCCAGATGCACCTCGGCGCGGTAGTAGCGGCGGTTCTTCAGTTCCTGGGTACCCAGCCCGGCCAGGGCGAAGGACGGCGTGAAGTACCCGCGCATCTGCACCTGGTAGAGGAACGGCTGCTCCTCGCCATGGCCGATCTTCAGGCTGACATTGTCGTGACTCGGATCCTCCTGGGTGATGACGCTCAGCCCCTTTTCCGCATAGACCTCGGTCACCTCGGCAATCGCCGGGCGCACTACGTCGTCCATGAAGCGATACACCTCGTCGCGCGACGGGAAGTGCACCGCCTGGCTCAGGCGCTGGCGCCAGCCGCCCTTGCCACGGCGCGAGCTGGCGAACGGCGCCAGCGAGTGCATCTGCGCGATCTGCCGCTGTGATTCCAGGTAGAACGCCTTGTGCAGGCCCCACATCATCGCCAGCAGGATCACCGAGAACGGCAACGAGGTGAGCACCACCGCGGACTTCAAGGAGTCGATGCTGCCGGCGAACAGCAGCCCGCTGGTGACCAGCGCGGTCATCACGCCCCAGAACACGCGCAGCCAGTTCGGCCCGTCCTCGTCGGTGCTGCCGCCCTTGGCCGAGAGCGTCGAAAGCACCACGGTGCCGGAGTCGGCCGAGGTGACGAAGAAGACGAAGCTGATGAACACGGTGACGGCGATCACCACCTTGCTCCACGGGTAGGTTTCCAGCAGCAGGTACAGGGTCATCGACGGATTCTCGATGGCCGAGTCGGCCAGCGCGGTCATGCCGTGGTCGAGCACCTGGGTCAGGGCACTGTTGCCGAAGATCGACATCCACGCGAGGGTGAAGCCGAGCGGGATCAACAGCACGCCGAAGACGAACTCGCGAATGGTCCGGCCCCGGGAAATCCGCGCGATGAACAGCCCCACGAAGGGCGCCCAGGCAATCCACCAGGCCCAGTAGAACACCGTCCAGTTGCCCAGCCAGTCGTTGGACTGGTTGTAGGCATACACGTCGAAGCTCTTGCGCGGCAACACCGCGAGGTAGTCGCCAAGGTTCTGGATCAGGGTGTTGAACAGGTGCTGGGTGGGGCCGGCGAACAGCACGAACAGCAGCAGCGCGCAGGCGAGGAACAGGTTGATGTCGGACATCACCCGCACGCCCTTCTCCACACCGGCGACAGCCACCATCACCGCAGCGCCCATCATCAGGGCGATCAGCGCGACCTGTATCCATTGGGTGTGGGCGATACCGAACAGGTAGTCGAGCCCGGAATTGAGGTGGAGCACGCCGAAACCCATGTCGGCACCGAGGCCGAACACCGTGGCGATGATGCCGAAACCATCCACCGCGTAGCCGATCGGCCCGTTGATGCGCTTGCCGATCAGCGGATACAGCGCCGAGCGCAGGGCCAACGGTAGGTTGTGACGGTAGGCGAAATAGGCCAGGGCCATGCCGACGAAGGCAAATACGCCCCAGCCATGCAGGCCCCAGTGCAGGAACAGCACCTGCATCGCCTGACGCCCCGCCTCCACCGTGCCGGCTTCGCCCTGGGGCGGCTGCATCAGGTGGGTCAGGGGTTCGGAGACACAGAAGAAGAACAAGGTGATGCTGATCCCTGCGGCGAACAGCATGCCGGCCCAAGACAGATAGCTGAACTCGGGCTCGTCATGGTCGGCACCAAGCTTGATCTTGCCGTAGCCGGACAGCGCGGTGACCACCACGAACACCAGGTACAGGGTCATGGCCAGCATGTAGTACCAGCCGACGGTATGCGCCGCCCAGTTCTGCGCGGCCAGCAGCCACTCGCCAGCGGCCTGCGGGTTGGCGATGACGGTCAGGGCGAACAGCAGAATGAAGGTGGCGGCGAAGTAGAACACCGGAGGGTTCATACGGATCCTGGACGAGGCATTCATCGTTGAAGTACCCCGCAGGAACAAGGAGCGGTGGGGTTGAACGGGTTCAGCAAAGGCAGATCCTCCTGTTGAACACCGGCAGCGGACCAGCGTTTTTAATTTGAACAAGCGTTCAAGTTAAACATGGATCGGGATTCGAGGCGACCTATGGCTGACTACTGGACTGGGAAATTTCTGACAAGCACACCGAAAAACTTGTGGGAGCGGGTTCACCCGCGATTGCTGTAGTGAACCCACTATCGCAATCGCGGGTGAACCCGCTCCCACAGGGTCCCCATTCCAGTCAGTGAGGGGTGTGTATTACTTCTGCGCGCCCTCGTCCGACTGCAGGTTGGCCTGGGTGATATTGCTTTCGGCCGGCACGCTGCGGGTCAGCCAGACGTTACCGCCAATGGTCGAGCCCTTGCCGATGGTGATCCGCCCGAGAATGGTGGCCCCGGCATAGATCACCACGTCATCCTCGACAATCGGGTGGCGAGGATGGCCTTTCTGCAGCTTGCCGCATTCATCCTCGGGGAAGCGCTTGGCGCCCAGGGTGACGTGCTGGTAGATGCGCACGCGCTCGCCGATGATCGCGGTTTCGCCGATCACCACGCCGGTGCCATGGTCGATGAAGAAGCTCGGGCCGATCTGCGCGCCCGGGTGGATGTCGATCCCGGTGATGGAATGCGCCAGCTCGGAACTGATCCGCGCCAGCAGTGGCAGCCCGGCGCGGTAGAGGTGATGGGCGAGACGGTGATGGATGATCGCCAGGACGCCGGGATAGCACAGCAGCACTTCGTCGACGCTGCGTGCCGCCGGGTCACCGTGGAAGGCGGCCAGTACGTCGGTGTCGAGCAGCACGCGCATGGCCGGCAGGGCTGCGGCGAACTCCTGGATCAGGCGCAGCGCCCTGGCATCGACATCCGCGTCATCCTGCTTGTCATGGCGCGCGGCGTAACGCAGTTCCAAGCGGGCCTGGGCGAGCAGCGAGGTCAGCGCCGAGTCGAGGGTGTGGCCGACATAGAAATCTTCGCTTTCCTCGCGCAGATCCACCGGGCCCAGGCGCATGGGGAACAGCGCACCACAGAGTTGTTCGAGGATCTGCCTGACCGCCTCGCGCGACGGCAGCTCGCGTCCGCCCTGCTCACCGCTGCTGCGGCCATTGCGGGTGCGCCACTCATCGCGGGCCGAACGAAGCTGGCCGACGATGGAATTCAATTGCCAATACCCGGACTGCGCGTTGTCGCTCACGGTTGTTTCTCCTGCTCGGCGGCATGGGACTGGTAGGGGAATGCCGCTCTCCTGTCCAGCACTCTACGTCATGGACGGGGGCTGGAAAAAATACCCTGTTATGACGGTTGGCTATATGCCATGCATAAGCAGGAATACCGGGGTGGCCCCAAATCGCTGGCAAGCCAGCGATCGGCAGCACGGTTGTCCGTGAGTCGATCACTGCTTATGCTCGAATTTTCCTACAACTGACCAAGCCCATGATCGAACGACAGCTGTCCCGCTTCAATCGCCTGGAACTGCTCGGTACCCCGACCCCGCTGGAAAAGCTCCAGCGCCTGTCGGCCTGGGCCGGGCGCGAGATCTACCTCAAGCGCGACGACCTCACGCCCCTCGCCCTCGGCGGCAACAAGCTGCGCAAGCTCGAATACCTCGGCGCCGACGCCCTGGCCAAGGGCGCGGATACCCTGGTCACCGCCGGCGCGATCCAGTCCAACCATGTACGCCAGACCGCTGCCCTCGCCGCCCGTCTCGGCCTCGGTTGCGTGGCGCTGCTGGAAAACCCCACCGGCACCGATTCCACCGAGTACCTGGAGAACGGCAACCGCCGGTTGCTGGAGCTGTTCGATGCCAAGGTCGAGCTGGTCGACAACCTCGACAATGCCGACGAGCAGCTCCAGGCCCTCGGCGTGCGCCTGCATGCCAGCGGCCGCAAGCCGTACCTGGTGCCCATCGGCGGCTCCAATGCCCTCGGCGCCCTGGGCTACGTGCGCGCCGGGCTGGAGCTGGCCGCGCAGATCGAACAGAGCGGCCAGCGCTTTGCCGGCGTGGTCCTCGCCTCCGGCAGCGCCGGCACCCATGCCGGCCTGGCCCTGGCATTGGCCGAGCGCCTGCCCGACCTGCCGGTGATCGGCATCACCGTTTCGCGCAGCGAAGAAGCCCAGAAACCCAAGGTCCAGGCTCTGGCCGAACGCACCGCCGAGCTGCTCGGCGTACAACTGCCAAACACCTTCAAGGTCAACTTGTGGGACGAGTACTACGCGCCCCGCTACGGCGAAGCCAATGCCGGCGGCCTCGCCGCGATCCGCCTGCTGGCCAGCCAGGAAGGCGTCCTGCTCGACCCGGTGTATACCGGCAAGGCCATGGCCGGGCTGCTCGACGGCATCGCCCGGCAACGCTTCGACGAAGGTCCACTGATTTTTCTGCACACGGGCGGGGCGCCGGCATTATTCGCCTACCCTGATGTCTATACACGCTGAGACCGGCGCAGACGCATAAGCCTGAAAAGAATATGAGAATTACTTTTTATTATTTTCAGGCCTATAGAGCGCGCTCTTATAGTCACCACCACTTTCACAACAAGACTGGGGACAGGGCATGACGATTTCCGTTTTCACCAAACGCATTCTCGGTGTCGGCGCGGGCATTCTGCTGGGTGCCAGCCTGCTCGGCCAGGCAGTGGCCGGCGAGCAGCTGCAGACCATCAAGGACAAGGGCGTGATCAACGTCGGCCTGGAAGGCACCTACCCACCGTTCAGCTTCGTCGACGAGAACGGCAAGCTGACCGGCTTCGAGGTAGAGCTGTCGGAAGCCCTGGCCAAGGAGCTGGGCGTCAAGGCCAAGGTCCAGCCGACCAAGTGGGACGGGATTCTCGCCGCCCTGGAGTCCAAGCGTCTCGACGTGGTGGTGAACCAGGTGACCATCTCCGACGAGCGCAAGAAGAAATACGACTTCTCCGAGCCCTACACCGTTTCCGGTATCCAGGCGCTGATCCTGAAGAAGAAAGCTGCTGACCTGAACATCAATGCCGCCGCCGACCTGGCCGGCAAGAAGGTCGGTGTGGGCCTGGGCACCAACTACGAGCAATGGGTGAAACAGGCCGTGCCGCAAGCCGACGTGCGCACCTACGAGGATGATCCGAGCAAGTTCGCCGACCTGCGCAACGGGCGCATCGACGCGATCCTGATCGATCGCCTGGCCGCACTGGAATATGCGCAAAAGGCCAAGGACACCGAACTGGCCGGCGCCGCCTTCTCCCGCCTGGAATCGGGCGTGGCCCTGCGCAAGGGCGAGCCGGAGCTGCTCGAGGCGATCAACAAGGCCCTGGACAAGCTGCGCGCCGACGGCACGCTGGCCAAGCTGTCGGAGAAATACTTCGGTGCTGATGTCACCAAATGATCGCTGAAAGCCTGCAACTGGTTGCCGACTCCACGCCCTTCCTGCTGAAGGGCGCTGGCTACACCGTATTGCTCAGCGTCGGCGGGATGTTCTTCGGCCTGATCCTGGGCTTCGCCCTGGCGTTGATGCGCCTGTCGAAGATCCCCCCGCTGGACTGGCTGGCGCGCATCTACGTGTCGTTCTTCCGCGGCACGCCGCTGCTGGTGCAATTGTTCGTGATCTACTTCGGCATGCCGCAGATCGGTATCGAACTCGATCCGATCCCGGCTTCGCTGATCGGCCTGTCGCTGAACATGGCCGCCTATATCTGCGAAATCCTGCGCGCGGCGATCTCCTCGATCGACCGCGGCCAATGGGAAGCCGCCGCCAGCATCGGCATGACCCGCACCCAGGCGATGCGTCGGGCGATCCTGCCCCAGGCGCTGCGCACGGCCCTGCCGCCGCTGGGCAACAGCTTTATCTCGCTGGTCAAGGACACCGCCCTGGCCGCCACCATCCAGGTACCCGAGCTGTTCCGCCAGGCGCAGTTGATCACCGCGCGCACCTTCGAGGTGTTCACCATGTACCTGGCCGTGGCGGTGATCTACTGGATCCTTTGCAGCATCCTCGCCCACTTCCAGCACCGCATGGAGGCCCGGGTCAACCGGCATGACCAGGAGCCGCAACGATGATCCGCGTGCAAGGCCTGAACAAGCATTTCAACGATCACGCCGTGCTCAAGGACATCGACCTGACCGTCGAGCCCGGGGAAGTCATCGCTATCATCGGCCCCAGCGGTTCGGGCAAGACCACCTTCCTGCGCTGCCTGAACCTGCTGGAAACCCCGGACGGCGGCACCATCCAGGTCGGTGATGTGCAGATCGACGCCGGCCGCCCGCTCAAGCAGCAGGGCGGGCTGATCCGCCGCCTGCGCCAGCAGATCGGATTCGTGTTCCAGAACTTCAATCTGTTTCCCCATCGCACCGCGCTGGAAAACGTGATCGAAGGTCCGTTGATCGTGAAGAAAACACCCCACGAACAGGCGGCGGCACTGGGGCGGTCACTGCTGGCCAAGGTCGGCCTGGCGGGCAAGGAAGACGCCTATCCGCGGCGCCTGTCCGGCGGCCAGCAACAGCGCGTGGCCATCGCCCGCGCGCTGGCGATGGAGCCCCAGGTGATCCTCTTCGACGAACCCACCTCGGCCCTCGACCCGGAACTGGTCGGCGAAGTGCTGGCGACCATCCGCGACCTCGCCAGGGAAAAACGCACGATGATCATCGTTACCCACGAAATGAATTTCGCCCGCGACGTGGCCAACCGGGTGATCTTCTTCGACAAGGGCGTGATCGTCGAACAGGGCGAAGCCAAGGCGCTGTTCGCCAACCCGCAGCACGAACGGACCAAACAGTTCCTCGGCAAGATCCTCGGCGCGAACAGCGCCAGCCAGGGCTGAAAACACGGAGCAGGCCGGGAAAAACCTGGCGATGACGTTTTTCAATGGCCTCGATGCCGCAATCCGCCTTGCCCGTTCCGCGGTCGTGCACGATTCTTGTGGGTATCTGCCTTACCAACACCACCCCACGCAGAGGGCCCACAATGAAAACCGTGGCACAGCTATTGAAGTTGAAGTCGCAGCATACCGATCAGGTCTACACCATCGCGCCGCACCAGACGGTGCTCGAGGCTCTGATGGTGATGGCAGAGAAAAACGTCGGCGCGTTGCCGGTGGTCGAGGGTGGCGAAGTGGTGGGCATCGTTAGCGAGCGCGATTACGCGCGCAAGATGGTGCTCAAGGGGCGCTCATCGGTGGGTACCGAAGTACGCGAGATCATGAGCTCACCGGTGATCACCGTGAACTCCCATCAGAACGTCGACACCTGCATGAACATGATGACCAACAGCCACCTGCGCCACCTGCCGGTGGTGGAAGACGGCAAACTGCTCGGCCTGCTGTCGATCGGCGACCTGGTCAAGGAAGCCATCGCCGAGCAGGCCGATCTGATTCGCCAGCTGGAAGGCTATATCCGCGGCGAGTGATAACTAGCGGTACTCGCCTTCGAGCTCATCGAGCTGATGATCGAAACTGCGCAACCGCGCCGACCAGGTGTACACCAGCACCTCGAGGTCGCGGTTGAGCACCGCAGCACCGCGTCGCGAGCTTTGCTGCGAGTCGCACAGGTCGAGCTGGTAGCGCTCGCGGGCCATGGCCGTGGCCACGCTGGACAGCTCGCGGGCGTTGTTCAGCCAATGACGGTGGCGGTCGTGGGTTTCCTGGTCGAGCTCCTGGCACTGCGCCTTGAGCGCTTCGAGGCTGCGCTCCAGCGGCGTGCCTTCAAGCTCGCCCATCACTTCCTGGAAGGTCCGCCCCGGCTGCCAGTAACTGCCCCAGAAATAGCGGTCGAACACGGTTTCGACGCGGCGCAGGGCAACCTTGGTGTTCCAGATGGCGACCAGCGTTCGTCCCTGTTCCAGCTGGCGTCTTCGCGTCTTCAGCAACTGCCAGCGAATCCACGCCAGCGCGCTCAGGGCGAGGGCAGCGATCAGGCCGGCGGCTCCGTAAAGGAACTGGCGGGCCTGATCGAGCTGGTGGACTTCCCTGACCCCGTAGAAATAACCGGCGGTCAGCAGGCCCAGGGCGGCAACGGCTGCCCAGAAGCCGACGGCATAGGGGTCTTTCATTGGCGCTGTCCCCTTGTTGTTTTTTTCTGAGCATAGCAACGCCAATGAAGCTCATAGGGTGCCGCTCAGCGTTTATTTCTGAGGGCCACGTTGAGTTGATCGATGGTCATGATCCAGTCCGAATCGGCGATGTATTCGGCCTTGAGGAAGGCGCGCTGGGCATCGCTCCAGAACGGCGCATCGACCAGCTTGATTTCGTTCTTCAGCGGGGAGTGACTGGTGAGGAACTGCTGGATGCTGGTGGCATCGGAAGGCAGGCCGAGTTGCTCGAACAAGGCGGAGAATTCGTGGTGGGACAGGTCCATGTGGCACTCCTTTGGGCGGGTTGATAAGGGATTGATTGCCTGGAGGAGTGAAAGTTTAGGTGAACCCTGTGGGAGCGGGTTCACCCGCGATTGCGATGGTGGGGCCACTGACGTAATCGCGGGTAAACCCGCTCCCACAGGGTTCTGGACCAGCCTGCAGCCCTGCGATCTACCAGCCACCACCGAGCGCCAGGAACAACCCGATCTGCCCCTTCGCCACCTGGGTATTCGCCGTCGCCAGTTGCGCGCGCATATCGGTATAGGTCCGGGTCGCCTCCAAATCCGCGAGGAACGACGCCCGTCCGGCCTGGTAGAACCGGTGCGTCTGGTCCGCCGCCAGCTTCGCCGAACGCTCCGCCTCTTCCAGCGCATCGCGCCGGTCCAGCAGCGCGCTGTACTGCGACAGGCTGGTCTGGGTTTCGCGTATGGCGTTCAACACCACGCCGTCGAAGTTGGCCAGCGCCGCCTGGGTGCCGGCCTCGGCTTCGCGGATCCGCGCCCGCGAGCCATTGGTCGGCACCGTCCAGGTCAGCAGCGGGCCGAAGCCCCAGCGGTTGGTTGCCGGCTTGCCGAGGTTTTCCAGGATACCGATGGTGCCCACCTGCGCGCCGATGCTGATATCCGGATACAACTGCCCGGTCGCCACGCCGATGGTCGCGGTGGACGCCGCCAGCATGCGCTCGGCCCGGCGTACGTCCGGGCGCCGTTTGAGCAACGCGGCGCCGTCACCCACCGGCAACACCCGGGCGATATGCGGCAGCTCGGCGCAATCGGCAGTCCCCGCCGGCAGTTGATCAACCGGTTTGGCCAGCAGCATCGACAAGGTGTACAGCCCCGCGTCCCGCGCCGCCTGGTAGCGCGGCAACTCGGCGCGCAGCGACTTGAAGCGGGTCTCGGTACGGGTCACCTGGGTTTCATCGCCACGCCCGGCATCACGCAGGCGCCGGGTCAGGCTGACGCTCTGGTCCTGCAGGTCCAGCGATTCGCGGGCGATGTGATATTCCTCGTTGGCCGCGCAGACCTGGGTATAGGCCCGCACCACATCGGCCACCACGGTGATTCGCGCGGTATCTGCCGCGGCCTGCACGGCGTCGGCATTGGCCTGGGCCGCCTCGACGCCACGCTTCAATGTGCCCCACAGGTCGAACTGGTAGGACGCGCTGATGATCGCCTCGCCGATGTTCGCCACCGGCACCTTGTCCGCCAGCAGGAAGGCCTCGCCGGACTCCTGCAGGCGTTGCGCGCCGAGCTTGACGCCACCGTTGAAGCCGCCTTGCGCCTCGGCTTCCTCGACCTGCGCCCGGGCCCGGGCGATGTTCGCCGCTGCCACGCGCAGTTCGCTGTTGGCCGCCAGCGCCTGGTTGACCAGGGCATCCAGGCGCTCGTCACGATACAGCCGCCACCAGTCCTTCGGCACCGGCGCCGAAACCACGCTGTCGGCGTCGGCGCGCAGTTGTCCTTGCAGGTCATTACGATTGAAGGCGGCCTTATCCGGCAACCGGTAATCCGGCCCGACCATCTGGCAGGCCGAGAGCAGCAGGCTCAAGCCAAGCAGCGACAGCCTTTTCATGGCCGGGTGTCCTCGATGATCGACACCGTGGCGGTGCGTCCGGCGATCAGGCGGAAGTCCGCCGGTACTTCGTCGAAGGCGATGCGCACCGGAATCCGTTGCGCCAGGCGTACCCAGCTGAACGCCGGGTTGACGTTGGGCAACAGGTTGGCGCCGCTGCTGCGGTCACGGTCCTCGATACCGGCAACGATGCTCTGCACATGGCCGCGCAGCCGGGTGTTGTCGCCCATCACGCGGATATCCACGGCCTGCCCGACATGGATGCCGGAGAGCTTGGTTTCCTCGAAGTAGCCATCGACGTGATACGACTCGCTGTCCACCACCGCCAGTACCGGACGCCCGGCGCTGACAAACTCGTGGGCGCGCGGCGCGCGGTCGTTGAGGTAGCCGTTGACCGGGCTGCGGACCACCGAACGGTCAAGGTTGAGCTGCGCCGCATCCACGGCCACCTGGGCCTCGTCCAGCGCCGACTGGGCGCGGGCCTGGCGCGACTGGCTCTCTTCCAGTTGCTCGGCGGCGACCAGGTTGCCCAGGCCCTTGTTGCGCCGGGCTTCGCGCTGGGCCTGGGCCAGGCTTTCCTTGCGCTCGGCCAGGGTCGCCTGGGCCTGGCGCAGGGCCAGGCGGAAGCGGTCCTGGTCGATGGTGAAGAGCACGTCGCCACGCTTGATCGGCTGGTTGTCGCGCACCGCGACTTCCTGGATCAGGCCGGAGACATCGGGAGCGATCTGGATCACGTCGGCACGGATATGCCCGTCGCGGGTCCAGGGGGCGAACATGTAGTACAGGACCATCTGCCAGACCAGCACGGTCGCCAGGGTCACAACCAACAGTGTCAGGACGACACGGCCCAGGGTCAAAAACGGTTTCTTCATGGCAGCATCAGGCTTCGGCAAAAGTGGTCCAGCGTGCCAAGGAGCACGGCGTAGAGCGCAACGTTGAACAACGCCCGGTGCCAGACCAGGCGGTAGAAATGCAGGCGGTTGAGCACCGCGTGGATGCCGAGGAACAGCAGGTAGCTGACTAGCATCATCACCAGCAGCGTGGGCAGGAATACCCCGCTGATATCCAATTCACCGATCACAGGGGTGCTCCGTCGAGGCCATAGGGCAGTTGCGATTGCGGATCGGGCTCCAGCACAACCTCCACACCCGGCAGCAGTGCCAGGCGCAGGCCGCTGAGGGCATGGAGCAAATGCAGGCGCGCTTCGGCGCAGCCTTCCATGGCGTCGAGATTGAGGGCGCGTCGGGCCCTTTCCATGCTGCCCAGCAACACAGCCGGGGCGTGCTGGCGCTCGCCGGCGTCAAGGCAGGCCTGGAAGTGGCCGCCGACTTCCTCGATGACGTTTTCCAGCGCCGCCCGAGGCTCCGGGGTTGCCCGTGGCAGGTAGGCGAGCAGGTCCAGCAGGTTAAGGCCCACGCGCAGGTCCCGCAGGGCCGCGCCGCTGTCCTGGCCGGTCTGGCTCAGGCGTGGCAGGTGCTGCATCAGGCGGTCGAGCATCTGCACCCCGAGGCGGCGGTGTTCAGCGAGGGTGGCTGGGCGGGTCATGCCGACGATGTCGCGCCAACTGAAGCGGGTCAGGCGCCGGGCCGCCAGCTCGACGCCGAACGGGCGCATCACCAGGGTCCAGATAAAGGCGAACAGCAGGCCCACCGGGCCGGCGATATTGGCATTGGCGAAGGCGAGGAAATCCGCGTCGTAAGCACCCTGGATGCTGATGAAGGAGGCGGTGTTGACGATGGTCAGCAAGGTGCCGAGGTAGAACTGCGGCTGCACGGTCAGGGTGCCGACGCAGATGAAGGGCACGGCGAAGGCCAGCACCAGCATGGGGAAGTCATGCAGGTTGGGCAGGACCAGGAATAGATACAGGCTGGCGAACACCACCGACAGGGTGGTCCAGAAGAAGAAGCGGTAGATCTGCGGTGCCGGGTCGTCCATGGCGGCGAAGAAGCTGCACGCCACTGCCGCGAGGATCACCGCGCTGGCGCCATCGGCCCAGCCCAGGGCGATCCACAGGCCGGTGGCCACGGCGATGGCACTGAAGGTGGAAAACACCGAATACAGCATCAGGCCGCGATCGAAGAAAGGCGTCAGGCGGCCCAGGCGCCAATGGCGATACACCGCGCGCCAGGGCGAAAGGTCCTCATTGGCGATGGCGTGCTTGAGGCTGCAGCAGTCCTGCCACAGGTCGATCCATTCACCGAGGCGGTAAAGGGCGTTGGACAGCAGCAGCCCGGGGCGCTGGTCGAGTTCGGCGACGCTGGGCTGCAGGCGTTCGAGCTGGTCGCGCAGGGCCGCCCAGCGTGCTACCGGGGCTTGCGTCGCGGTACTCTTCAGCCATTCGCGCGCCTGTGCAAGAAGCCCCTCCAGTTGCGCGGCCTGCTCCGGTGCACGGCCTTCGAGGGCGAGCAAGGCGTCATCCAGGGCATCGACCACCGGCAGCAGGTGGATCATGCGCCCACGCAGCTCGCGGGCGTTCTTCACCGTCTGTGGCCGCGCGCCTTCGTGGGATAGCTGGCCGATCATCATTTCCAGGGTATTGAAGGTCGCCACCATCGAGCCGCGCAGGCCCGCCACGTTGTCGGCAGGCACATTGCGGGCAAGAAAGATGTCGCAGTAGCCGATGGCGCTGCCGAACCAGTTGCCGGTGGCGCCAACGAACACCGGGGTCAAGCGGCGCGGCCAGAACACCGCACCGACCACCGCTGCACAGACGATACCCAGGCAGATTTCCTGGGCCCGGGACGAAGCGATGTCGAACACCGCCTGGGGATTGTCCACCACCGGCAGGGCGATCATCGGCAGGGTGTAGCCGGCCAGCATCAGGGTGTAGCTGTTGGCGGTGCGCAGGTGCAGGGAGAGGAACAGCAGGGTCGCGGTCCACAGGGCCACGGCCAGGGTCAGCAACACCGGCGCCTGAACCAGCAGCGGCACCAGGAACACCGCCCCGGCGGCGCCGAGCAAGGTGCCAACGGCACGGTACAGGGCCTTGGAACTGGTCGGCCCGACAAAAGGGCTGGAGACGATATAGACAGTCGCCATCGCCCAGTAAGGTCGTGGCAATTGCAGGAGCAGGGCGATGTACAAGGCGATCATCGATGCGGCGAAGGTGCGCACACCGTAGAACCAGTCGCGCGCGGGCGGCATCGAGCTGAAGAAGTGCTTCACAGGGGCAGGCCCGGCGAACGTTGCGCCGCCTCTTCGAAGGCCTTGACCACGCGCAGGGTGGCCTCCAGGTCTGCCGCGCAGACGTCCTTGAGCACGTCGCGACGCAGGCGCACCAATTCGCCCTCGATGGCTTCGGCCAGGCTGCGGCCTTCGTCGGTCAGGGACAGGGCCTTGGCCCGGCGGTCGCCTGGATCTTCGCAGCGCCGGACATAACCGGCGCTGCACAACTGGTCGAGCAGACGCACCAGCGACGGGCTTTCCACCCCCACCGCCTGGGCCACCGCGACCTGATGCACACCGTCACCAAGGCGCAGGATCATCAGCAGCGGTACGGCGCAGGCCTCGCTGATGCCAAAGCGCGCCAGGGTGGTCTGGCAGATGCGTCGCCAACTGCGGCTGGCCATGACCATGCCGCTGCTGGTGTTCATTTGCAGTGCTTCGAGCTTCATCGGGGAATATTCATAGTTTGCTAACTATTAATATCCTTCGAAGGTGCGGGAGCGTCAATAGCCGTCTGGGAGAGATACCGATCTACGCGTACCTGTGGGAGCGGGTTTACCCGCGATTGCGATGGTGAATTCACTATTGCAATCGCGGGTAAACCCGCTCCCACAGGGACCACGGTGTTCTTGCTAGGTACGCAACTGATCCTCGACCTTCATCGCCAACGCCAGCGGGCTGCCCAGGCCGATCGCCTGGTCGCGCCAGAACAGGTAGCGCAGCTCATTGCCTGCGGTCTGGAAATGCAGGGCCAGCTCTTCCGCCGCCTGCATCACTCCGGCCACCGCCGCCAGCTCCAGCCAATACACCCCGGCACGGCTGTCCTTGTCCACCTGGAGCCCGTGCAGCAAGCGATACCCCGCCTCGAAGCGACACCGGGCATCTCCGCGCTGCGCGCCACGCATGAACCATTCATAGGCTTGTCGCGGGTCCATCTGCCAGGGGTTGGAGTCGCTGTCGCTGTCGCAGACCTCTTCCTCGTACAGGTCTCCCAGCGCCGCCGCTGCCTCCGCCAGCCCCGCCTCGAAGGCATGCCGGTAGTACTCGGCGGCGTTGGCATAGGCGACCTGCACACCCTTGCCGAAGTAGTGCTGCTGGCCGAGGTTGAACCAGGCCACCGCACTGCCCTGCAACGCCGCCATGCGCAGCAGGTGCCCGGCCAGCACCGGATCGGCGCGCCAGTAACGGCCGTTGAGCCAGATCCAGCCAAGGTCGTTGAGCGCCGCCACGCTGCCATCCAATGCCTGCCTGCGCAGGTCGGCATACACCGTCTGCAGGTCGTGCGCTTCGTCCAGCAGGCTGACCAGGCTGAAGCTTTCCCCCAACGCCGCGCGCTGCGCCGGCATGCCGACACCGCTGTAGAGCCGCCGCACACGGGCAGGCCCGGGCGCTGGCATCACACGCTCCGGCAACAGGCGCCCGAGCAGAGAATAGATATTGCTGGCAGCAGACATGTTCATCCTCATGGAACCGCCCTCCTTCTTGGCTTCCTTCTGGGCGTTGAGGCGTGATTGTGCGCAGCGTCACGACAAAACCTGTCGCGAACACGTTCGTCGGAGCGATTCAACGGTTCATCCTTGAATGGATAAATTAATGGCAAATTGCCATATCATGTGGCGAATACCCTGCTTTTGCCGCAAGCCTAGACAAGGACTCACCGTTTTGCCCTCCGCTACCACACGCGCCACCCTCAGTCGTCAATGGGAATTGCTGCGCCAGTTGCCCAGCCGCTCGCCGGGCATCACCAGCGCGGAGCTGGTGATGCGCCTGAAGGACGCCGGCTTCACCATCAGCAAGCGCAGCATCGAGCGCGATCTCAACGAGCTTTCGTTGATCTTTCCGCTGGAGCGCAACGACCGCAGCATTCCCTATGGTTGGTATTGGGCAGCGAATGCCTGCGTAGAGTTGCGTGGCCTGAGCGTCAGCGAAGCACTGAGCCTGGCGCTGGTGGAGGAAGCCGTGCGGCCGCTGCTACCCGGCAGCATGCTCAAGGGCCTGGATGCCCGCTTCGCCCATGCCCGGCAAAAGCTCGAAACCCTGTCGGCGCAAAACAAGGCCGCGCGCTGGCTGGACAAGGTCGCCAGTGTGCGGCCGGAGATGAACATGCGCGCGCCCGAGGTGCCGGACAACATCCTTGAAACGGTGCAAAAGGCGCTGCTCGACGAGCATCAGTTGCAGGGCCTGTATTACTCGGCGCATAACGATCGCACCGTCGACCTGACCCTCAATCCGCTGGCCCTGATCCAGCGCGGCCAGGTCGCCTACCTGATCGCCACGGCCCAGCCCTACAGCGATATCCGCCAGTTCGCCGTGCACCGTTTCCGCCACTTGAGCGTGCTGGACAGCCCGGCCCTGGGCCTGGACGACTTCGACCTGCAAGCCTACCTGCGCAGCGATGCCCTGCAGTTCGGCAGCGCGGAGAAGATCGAGCTGCAGGCCTGGATCAGCGACAACCTCGCCCGACGCATGCAGGAGACGCCGTTGTCACCGGACATGCAACTGACCGACCTGGAACACGGTCATCGCCTCCAGGCCACGGTCAGCAATAGCTGGAGCCTGCGCTGGTGGCTGCTGAGCCAGGGCGATGAGCTGGTGGTGGAGCAGCCGCCGGCCTTGCGCCAGTTGATCTCGCAGACCCTGAGCAATGCGGCGGCGGCGTATCAGCAAGACTGATTCAGCGCTGCATGCCCCAGCGGCGCACGGTCACGCGTTCCAGCGCGTTGAACACCAGGCCTTCCACCAGCAGGCCGATCAGGATCACCACCGCCAGCCCGGCGAAGACTTTGTCGGTGTACAGCTCGTTGCGGTTCTGGAAGATGTACCAGCCCAGCCCGCCCTTGCCGCTGGTAGCGCCGAACACCAGCTCGGCGGCGATCAGCGTGCGCCAGGCGAAGGCCCAGCCGATCTTCAACCCGGAAAGAATCGACGGCAGCGCCGCCGGCACCAGGATATGCAACACCAGGCGCAGCCCGCGCAGGCCGTAGTTGCGCCCGGCCATGCGCAGCGTCTCGTTGACCCCGAGGAACCCCGCGTAGGTATTCAGCGCCAGCGCCCACAGCACCGAATGCACCAGGACGAAGATCAGGCTGTTCTCGCCCAGCCCGAACCACAGCAGCGCCAGCGGCAGCAGGGCGATGGCCGGCAGCGGGTTGAACATCGAGGTCAGGGTGCCGAGCAGGTCACGGCCGAACTGGGTCGAAACCGCCAGGCTGGTGAGGCCGAAGGCGAGGATGATGCCCAGTACATAGCCCTTGACCAGCACCACCAGCGACACGCCGACCTTGGCCGGCAACTCGCCGCTGATCATGCCGTCCCACAGGGCCTGGGCGGTTTGCAGGAAGGTCGGCAGCAGCAGGTCGTTGCCCTGGTAGCGGGCGGCGGCTTCCCAGAGGATGGCGATCAACAGCAGGATCACGCTCTTGCGCAGCCAGCCGTGTTGCCACAAGCGCTGGACCAGCGGCAGCTCGCGCTCCAGCGCGACGCCGTCCCATGGCTGCAGGGCAATTTCGTATTCCCGACGCGGGGAAGATTGGATCGTCATGACAAGGCTCCCGGTCAGTAGGCGATACGGATATCGGTGAAACCCAGTTCGGCATCGGCGACCGGCGCCTGGCCGTCTTCGAACAGCAGGCTGTGGATACGCCGCGCGCTGGCCTGGAAGTCGGCGCCGCCGAGGCTGTGCAGGTCGTACTGATGGCTGTGGATCTCGGCGCGCACCCGGCCTGGATGGGGCGACAGCAGGAGAATGCGGTTACCCACCACCAGCGCTTCCTCGATGGAGTGGGTGACGAACAGCAGGGTAAAGCGCACCTCCTCCCACAGCGCCAGCAGCTCTTCCTGCATCTTGCGCCGGGTCAGGGCGTCCAGGGCGGCGAAGGGTTCGTCCATCAGCAGGATCTTCGGCTGCATGGCCAGGGCCCGGGCGATCGACACCCGCGCCTTCATGCCTCCGGAAAGCGTGTGCGGATAGGCGTCGGCGAAAGCCGCCAGGCCGACCTTCTCCAGGTATTCCAGGGCGCGCTGCTCGGCCTCGGCGCGCTTGAGGGTGCCCGAGACCAGCAGCGGAAACATGACGTTCTGCTTCACCGTCTTCCAGGGCGGCAATTGGTCGAATTCCTGGAACACCACGATGCGGTCCGGACCCGGGCCATGCACCGCTTGCCCTTGCAGGCGAATGCTGCCTTCGCTCGGCGCGATGAAGCCGCCGACCGCCTTGAGCAAGGTGGACTTGCCGCAGCCCGAGGGCCCGAGCAGGACGAAGCGGTCGCCCTTGTCCACTTCGAAACTGACCTGGTGGGTGGCCCGCACCACGCGCTGCGCGGTGCGGTATTCCAGGCTGAGGTTGTCCACCTGCAACAACGGTGGGGTGTCTACTCGGCTCAGCTTGCTGGCCGTGTGGCCTTGCAGTTGGGCGGTCATGAACTCAGCTCCCCTGAAGCGGCTTTTCATCCTGGAAGAAGTAGTCCTTCCACGACTCGGGTTTGTGCTTGATCGCACCGACGCGGTAGAGGAACTCCGCCAGCTTGTAGGTGTTCTTCGGCGTAATGGTGAATTCGTACTTCGGGTTGTCGATGATCTTCAGCAGCTCGTCGCGGCTGATCTTGGCCTTGGTCACGCGGATATAGGTGTCAGCCGCCGCAGCCTTGTCCTTCTGGGCGAAATCCGCCGCTTCGGCGAGGGCATCGACGAAGGCCTTGTAGGTTTTCGGGTTGTCCTTGCGGAATTTCTCGGTGGTGAACAGCACGGTCGGCGAGTTGGGGCCGAGCAGTTCATAGGTGTCGAGAACGACATGCACGTCCTTGTTGGCCAGTGCCTGCTCCTGGAACGGCGGGTTGGAGAAGTGACCGTTGAGCTCGGTGCCGCCGGCGAGCAGCGCGGCAGTGGCGTCCGGGTGCGGAACGGCCAGGGTGTACTTGTCGAGACGGTTGTACTCCTTGTCGCCCCACTGCTGGGCCGCGGCGTACTGGAGGAAGCGCGACTGCACCGAGACACCCACCGCAGGCAAGGCGATGCGGTCTTTCTCGCTGATGTCGGCGATGGTTTTCACGTTCGGGTTGCTGCTCAGCAGGTAGTACGGGAAGTTGCCGAGCGAAGCCACGGCCTTGACGTTCTGCCGGCCGTAGGTGCGGTCCCAGATGGTCAGCAGCGGGCCGACGCCGGCACCGACGATATCCACCGAGCCGGAAAGCAGCGCGTCGTTGGTCGCGGCGCCACCGGAAAGCTGGGTCCAGTCCACCTTGATATCGATGCCTTGTTCCTTGCCGTGCTTCTCGATCAGGTTCTGGTCACGGACCACGTTGAGCAACAGGTAAACGATGCCGAACTGTTCGGCGATACGGATTTCGCCTTCGGCCTGGGCCGTGGCCGGAGCGACGAGGCTGCCGGCGATCAGGCTGGCGCTCAGGCCGATACCGGCCGCGAGGCGGCTGAGAGTCTTGCGCATGATGAGTCCTCGACGGATCAGAACGGGGCGTCGCCCTGGATAGTGGTGCGGTACAGCTTGCGACGCAGGTGCGCCGGGCAGCCGGTGGCAAGGTGGATCAGCGAGCGGTTGTCCCAGAACACCAGGTCATGGGGCTGCCACTGATGGCGGTAGATGTTCTGCTCAAGCACGCTGTGGGCGTACAGCTCGGCGAGGATCTGCCGGCTTTCATCCTCGGGCAGGCCGACGATGCGGGTGGTGAAACCTTCGCTGACGAACAGCGCCTTGCGCCCGTTTTCCGGATGGGTGCGCACCACGGGATGGATGACTTCGGCCACCTGGGCCAGTTGCTCGGCGGTCAAGGTCGGGCGCCAATTGCCTTCGAACTTGGTCTCGCTGTAGCGCGCGGTGTAGGAATGCGCCGCCTGACGGCCTTCGACCGCCTTGCGCAATGCTTCCGGCAGGCCGTCCCAGGCTTTGTGCATATCGGCGAACAAGGTATCGCCGCCTTCACTGGGCAGTTCCTGGGCATGCAGCATCGACCCCAGGCTCGGCAGTTCCTTGTAGGACAGGTCCGAGTGCCAGAACTTGCCGGCATCGCCGAGGCCGATGTTCTGGCCGTTCTCGACGATGTTGGAGACGATGAGGATTTCCGGATGATTGGCCAGCAGGAACTGCTTGAGTACATGGATCTGCAGCACGCCGAAGCGACGGCTGAAGGCAATCTGTTGTTCCGGGGTGATGCGCTGGTCGCGGAAGACCAGGACATGATGGTCGAGGTGGGCCCGGTGGATCCTGGCGAAGTCTTCGCCATTCACCGGTTGCGCCAGGTCCAGGCCAATGATCTCGGCGCCGACTGCGCCGTCGAAAGGCCGGATCTCGAAGTGTTGCTGCTGTGCGCTGTCGATGGACGACAAGGCGTTGGAGGCCGCTGACATGTTTAACTCCCGCGAAGAGCGCGTCCAATGGAGCGCGCGTCGATCAGAAACTCACGGTTTCGCCGTGTTGGTTCGTGTTCGTGCGGCGCGCCGATTGGTCGGCAGGTACGCAGAGGGTCGACTATAAAGGCATAAGAAAAATTATTTAAATACCTTTAGGAAATAAGAATAGTCAGCTTTCTTAGGATCACGCGGACCCTGTGGGAGCGGCGGTTCGGCGCTCCGATTCACCCGCGATAGCGTTTGAGAAGCCACTACCGCTATCGCGGGTGAACCCGCTCCCACAGGGTCCGCGATCCGTCAGTAAGTCCGGTATGGTGCGGTAGCCTGCAACCCCGCCAGCACCAGCCGCTGGTACACCTCCTCCTTCAACCCCTCCGGCTTTTCCAGCCCCATCCGCGCCAACTGCGCCGACCAGTCTTCCGCCGGAGGCGCGTCCAGCGCCGCCTTGCCCAGTTCCAGCGCTTCGCTGAGCTTGAATTTGCTCTTCAGCCAGTTCAGCGCCCGCAGCAGGTCCCGCTCCTCGGCCGTGAAATCACACCCCAGCGGATACTCCGGGAACAGCCGCGCATGCCGCCCGCGCAAAGCCTCCAGGCGCTCCGGGGTGTTGTCGCAGTAACGCGGGTCCAGCTCGAAGCCCTCCGGCAACTTCCCGGCCTTCTTCGCCTGCGCCAGCAACTGCGGCTGGAAGCGTGAATCACTGATCGCCAGCAGCCGGGCGATCACCTCGGCGTCGGTCTGCCCGCGCAGATCGGCGATGCCATATTCGGTCACCACCACATCGCGCAGGTGCCGGGGAATGGTGCAGTGGCCATAGTCCCAGACGATATTCGAACTCACCTCACCGCCCGCTTCGCGCCACGAACGCAGGAGCAGAACCGAACGCGCACCCTCCAGCGCGTGCGCCTGGGCGACGAAGTTGTATTGCCCACCGACACCGCTGAGCACCCGCCCGTCCTCCAGTTGGTCGGCCACCCCGGCGCCCATCAGGGTCATGGTGAACACCGTGTTCATGAAGCGCGCATCGCGGCGCTGCAGGCGCTTCAGCGCTTCCTGCCCATACAGCTCGTTGATGAAGCTGATGGCGCCCATGTCGATGCGCTTGCGCAGGGCCAGCGGCATGTCGCGCAGCCGCTGATAGAAGGCCTGCGGCCCGAGGAAGAAACCGCCATGCACCAGCACGCCGTCCTCGCTGTCCGCCGCGCCCGCGTTGGCCGCCTGCTGACGCACCGCATCGGGGTATACCGGGCGGCGGATGATGCCCGCCTCGAACAACGCCAGCAGGCCGTTGACCAGCATCTCGCTGCAACCATAAAGCCCCCTGGCGAAAGGCATCACCCCGCCCTCGCGCTCGATCAGCCCATGCCAGCGCCCCAGGTGCAACTCGCCGAGCAGCGCCTGGTAGGCTTCGTTGTCCGCCTGCCGGGCCAGCAAGGCCGCAGTCAGCGCATCGCCCATGGCGCCGATGCCGATCTGCAGCGTGCCGCCATCGCGCACCAGGGTGCTGGCGTACACGCCGATCAGATGATCCTGGGTGCTGACCGGCATGTTCGGCGTGGAAAACAGTCGGGTCCGCTCGGGCTCGTCGATCAGCAGGTCGAAGTCTTCGCGCCTCAACTCGGAGGCGCCCGGCATATAGGGCAGCCCGGCATGTACCTGGCCGAGCAGGAGGATGGTTTCACCGGCAGCGCGGCGGCGCTCGATCATCGGCAGCAGGTCGAGGGTGATGTCGGGGTTGCAGCTCAGGCTCAGGTGATCGGGCCGCTCGCCATCCTCGGCGACGATCTGGGCGATCAGGTTGAGGCCCTTGGCATTGATGTCCCGCGCCGCATGGCTGTAGTTGCTGCTGACGTAGTCCTGCTGCGCCTGCGCGCTGTGCAGCAGGCTGCCGGGCTGCATGAAGAACTGTTCGACGCGGATATTGGCTGGCAGGCGGCTGGCACGCAGGTCGCGCAGGTAATCCAGCTCCGGGTAGTCGGCGAAGATTCGCTCGACGAAGGGTTCGAGAAAGCGCCGTTGCAGGCCATCGCCGAGGTCGGGGCGGCCGAGCGACAACGCCGTGTATATCGTCAGCCGACGCTCCGGCAGCTCGCGAATCCGGGCATACAGCGCATTGACGAAGCGGTTGGGCTTGCCCAGGCCCAGTGGCAGGCCCATGTGAATGTGGGCCGGCAATTGCGCCAGCACCTGGTCCACTGCGGCTTCGATCGAATAGATGCGCACGCTGTCGGCTCTCCGTCGGGTTCGTTGAGTACAGCTTGGACCGAAGCGACGTGCAAATTACTGCACAGCCCGGAAACGACGAAGCCCGCACAAGGCGGGCTTCGAGGCGCGACGCGCGGAGGCTACAGGCCGGACATCTTCTTGATGGCGCCTTTGAGGTCGTCATCCGAGCAGTCGGCGCAGGTGCCTTTGGGTGGCATGGCATTGATGCCGGTAATGGCCTTGGCGAGGATGCCGTCCAGACCACCCTGGTGGTCGGCGCGCTCTTTCCACGCGGCGGTATCGCCGATCTTCGGCGCACCCAGCAGGCCGGAACCGTGGCAGGCGTTGCAGTGCTTGGCGATGATTTCATCCGGGGTCTTGGCGCCGCCGCCACCTGCGGTAGCCACGACTTCCATGCCCTTGCATTCCTGGCCCTGGACGCAGACCTGACCGACCGGTTCCAGGCGCTTGGCGATATCGTCGTTGGTTGCAGCCTGGGCACTGACTGCCCAAAGGGCCACTACGGTAGCTGGTATAGCCAGCATTTTCTTGATTGGATTCACACGTACACCCTCATGGTGGCTAGTCACGCCCGCGGCCACGGATTCGCAGGCGGCGCAAGTATAGCGGGAACCCTGACTCACCGGAACAACCACATTAAATAAAGGGCTTTATCCGCGACAATCAGCCGCGCCACCCTGACTGTCAGAAGTTCGCCGGGGTGGCGGCGCTGATAAGCCGGGCCGGCTCATCGAAGGGGTTGCGAAAACGGTGTGGCTTGGTGCTTTCGAAATAGTAGCTGTCGCCGGCCTCGAGGATGAAGGTTTCCAGGCCGACTACCAGTTCCAGCCTGCCTTCGAGGAGGATGCCGGTCTCTTCGCCGTCGTGGGTGAGCATTTCTTCACCCGTATCGGCGCCCGGCGGGTAGATCTCGTTGAGGAAGGCGATGGCGCGGCTCGGGTGGCCGTTGCCGACCAGCTTCATGGTCACTTCGCCGTCCGAAATGTCGATCAGTTCGTGGGCCTTGTAGACGATCTGCGTCGGGATCTCCGGCAGCAGGTCTTCGGAAAAGAACTCCATCATCGACATGGGAATACCGCTCAGCACCTTGCGCAACGAGCTGATCGAAGGGCTCACGCTGTTCTTCTCGATCATCGAGATGGTGCTGTTGGTGACACCCGCGCGCTTGGCCAGCTCCCGCTGGGAGAGGCCCCTGATCTTGCGAATGGCTTGTAGTCGTTCACCGACGTCCAATGCTGGAGCCTCCTGACGAATGAATGGGGGTCGAAATGTGCGCCATCATCGCAACAGCGTTCAGTATTTACAACACTTCGACCCGCAGCTCGTCAGTGATGGCGCTACTCTCCGGTATAGACCAAAGGCACCCGCCGCAGGTTGCAAAAGATCTGGTAGGGGATGGTGCCGGCCTGGCTGGCGACATCGCTGGCCAGGACGCGCTTGCCCCACAGCTCCACGCTACTGCCGAGGCCGGCTTCGGGTACATCGGTGAGATCAATGCAAAGCATGTCCATCGACACCCGGCCAATCAGCTGGGCACGCTTGCCGGCCACCAGCACCGGCGTGCCGGTCGGGGCATGGCGCGGATAGCCGTCGGCATAGCCCATGGCGACCACACCGACCCGGGTCGGACGCGGGCTGACGAAGCGTGCGCCGTAGCCCACCGGCTCGCCCGCCGGCAACTCGCGCACACTGATGACTTTCGATTCCAGGGTCATCACCGGCTGCAGGCGCGCGGCTTCGGCCTGATCGGTATCGAACGGCGTAGCACCGTAGAGCATGATGCCCGGCCGCACCCAGTCACTCGGCACCTGCGGCCAGCCGAGCACGGCGGGTGAGTTGCGCAGGCTGGTTTCGGCCTTCAGGCCCTGACGCGCGGCGTCGAATACCGCGACCTGCTCGTTGCTGGCGTTGCTGTCCAGTTCGTCGGCGCGGGCGAAGTGGCTCATCAGGACGATCTTCGCCACCTTGCCGCTGGCCTGCAGGCGCTGGTAAGCCGCCTGGTAATCGCGCGGATGCAGGCCGACGCGGTGCATGCCGGTGTCCATCTTCAGCCAGACCTGGATCGGCCTGGCCAGGCTGGCCTTCTCGATCGCCTCCAGTTGCCACAGCGAATGCACCACGCACCAAAGGTCATGCTGGACGATCAGTTCCAGTTCGCTGGCCTCGAAGAAGCCTTCGAGCAGCAACACCGGTGCCTTGATCCCTACCTCGCGCAGCGCCAGCGCTTCCTCGATGCAGGCCACGGCAAAACCGTCGGCCTCCGGCTCCAGGGCCAGGGCGCAGCGCAGCGCGCCGTGCCCGTAGGCATCGGCCTTGATAACCGCCAGGGCACGGGCCCCGGACAGTTGGCGGGCAAGGCGGTAGTTGTGTCGCAGGGCTTGGAGGTCGATCAGGGCACGGGCGGGACGCATGACGGCAGCCTTCTGGCAGTCTGTTCGTGGATGAAAAAGACCCGGTGCCGCAACGACACCGGGCAGAAGAGAGGAAGGTTACGAGAGCGCAGCGACCACGGACATTTCAACGAGGATTTCCGGCTCGCAGAGCTTGCTCTGCACCGTGGCCCGGGCAGGAGCCACGCCCTTGGGCAGCCATTTGTCCCAGACCGCGTTCATGCCCTGGAAATCGGCATCGATATCCTTCAGGTAGATGGTCACCGAGAGCAGGCGGGTCTTGTCGGTACCGGCCAGGTCCAGCAGGCGCTCGATATTGCCCAGCGTTTCCCGGGTCTGCTGTTCGATCCCGGCGTTCATGTCGTTGCCCACCTGGCCCGCAAGATACACGGTGCCGTTATGGGCAACGATCTGGCTCATGCGTTCATTGGTGAGCTGGCGCTGGATTGCCATGCTTGGCGGTCTCCTGAGTGTATCCGTAACGGGAAATGTCGAGCCCTTCGGGGCTGATCTGCGGCTTTTTGCGCGCCATCAGGTCGGCCAGCAAGCGACCCGAGCCGCATGCCATGGTCCAGCCGAGGGTGCCATGACCAGTATTGAGGAACAGGTTGCGGAACGCTGTCGCGCCGACGATCGGCGTGCCGTCCGGGGTGGTCGGGCGCAGGCCGGTCCAGAACTCGGCCTCGCGCAGGTTGCCGCCCAAAGGATAAAGATCGTTGACGATCATCTCCAGCGTTTCGCGCCGGCGTGGGTTCAGCGACAGGTCAAAACCGGCGATCTCGGCCATGCCGCCGACGCGGATGCGGTTGTCGAAGCGGGTGATGGCAACCTTGTAGGTTTCGTCGAGGATGGTCGAGGTCGGGGCCATGTCCGGGTTGGTGATCGGTACGGTCAGCGAGTAGCCCTTGAGCGGGTACACCGGCGCCTTGATGCCCAGCGGCTTGAGCAGTTGCGGCGAGTAGCTGCCCAGGGCGAGCACGTAGCGGTCGGCGGTTTCCAGCTTGCCGTCGATCCACACGCCATTGATGCGATCGCCGGCGAAATCGAGGCGCTGGATGTTCTGGCCAAAGCGGAACTCGACACCGAGCTTGACGGCCATCTCCGCCAAGCGGGTGGTGAACAATTGGCAGTCGCCGGTCTGGTCGTTGGGCAGGCGCAGGGCACCGGCGAGGATATCGGAGACGTTGGCCAAGGCCGGCTCGACCCGGGCGATACCGTCGCGGTCCAGCAACTCGTAAGGCACGCCGGCCTGTTCGAGCACGGCGATGTCCTTGGCGGCGTTGTCGAGCTGGGCCTGGGTACGGAACAGTTGGGTGGTGCCGAGGCTGCGACCTTCGTAGGCGATGCCGGTCTCGGCGCGCAGCTCGTCGAGGCAATCGCGGCTGTATTCGGACAGCCGGACCATGCGCTCCTTGTTCACGGCGTAACGGTTGGCGGTGCAGTTGCGCAGCATCTGCGCCATCCACAGGTACTGGTCGATATCGCCGGTGGCCTTGATCGCCAGCGGCGCATGGCGCTGCAGCAACCACTTGATGGCTTTCAGCGGCACGCCCGGCGCGGCCCAGGGCGAGGCATAACCTGGCGACACCTGGCCGGCATTGGCGAAACTGGTTTCCATGGCCACCGCCGGCTGGCGGTCGACCACCACGACTTCGAAACCTTGCCGGGCCAGGTAGTAGGCACTGGCGGTTCCGATCACACCGCTACCGAGTACCAGAACGCGCATGTTGTAAACCCTCGAGGCGGCGCACCGCACAATCTTGTGAATGGCATGGATGAGCGCAGTTTAAAAAACTAGAGGCAGTGCATTTCACTATATAAAAACCTATATTTGGCGAGAATTCTCGGCAAAGTCGGCTTTTACAAAGGGGCATCCACTATGAGAACCCAGCACCAAAGCAAGCGCGAGCTGGACAAGATCGACCGCAATATCCTGCGGATACTGCAAAGCGACGGGCGTATTTCCTTCACCGAGCTGGGGGAAAAGGTCGGCCTGTCGACCACCCCGTGCACCGAGCGGGTCCGCCGCCTGGAGCGCGAGGGCATCATCATGGGCTACAACGCCCGGCTCAACCCGCAGCACCTCAAGGGCAGCCTGCTGGTGTTCGTCGAGATCAGCCTGGACTACAAGTCGGGCGACACCTTCGAGGAGTTCCGCCGGGCGGTGCTCAAGCTGCCCCATGTGCTGGAGTGTCATCTGGTATCGGGGGATTTCGACTACCTGGTGAAAGCGCGGATTTCCGAGATGGCGTCGTATCGCAAGCTGCTCGGCGACATCCTGCTCAAGCTGCCCCATGTGCGGGAGTCGAAGAGCTATATCGTGATGGAAGAGGTGAAGGAGAGCCTGAGCCTGCCGATTCCGGATTGATCTTGAGGGCCTCATCGCTGGCAAGCCAGCTCCCACAGGTCCCTTGTGGGAGCTGGCTTGCCAGCGATGAGGCCCGAAGCCTTCACACAAGCACCTGCCGTGTAGTGGCAATGAACTGATGCACCAAGCGCTCCGCACCCGGGTCGATCATCTCCTCCGGCCCCCGCCCACGCGGGCATGGCAAGCGCGGCGTGGTCCCGAACAACCGGCAGATCAACGGCCGTTCCTCATACACCGTGCACCCTTGCGGCCCCAGGTGCACACAGTTCAGCTCGGCCAGCGCCGCCTCCTGCTGCTCGGCACTCTTGCGCGGCAGCCGGGCCATTTCCTCGGTGGATGTGGTCACCGGCCCACAGCAGTCATGACAACCCGGCACGCACTCGAAGGACGGAATCTGCTCACGCAGAAAACGGATTTTGTGACTGTTGCAGGCCATGAAACGGAACCGCCAAAGGAGAGAAGGCCGCTATTTTGCCCGACGGTTGCCTGCGCCCGGAAGCACCACCTATGCTGCCCGCCTCTCCAGCCATTACCCCGGGGACAACATCAAATGCATACCGCTTCCTACTACGCCGCCAGCAGCGTCCCACAGCCGGACTACCCGCGGCTGAACGGCGAACAGCGCTGCGACGTCTGTGTGGTCGGCGGCGGCTATTCCGGCTTGAACACCGCCATCGAACTGGCCGAACGCGGCTTCAGCGTGATCCTGCTGGAAGCACGCAAGGTGGGCTGGGGCGCCAGCGGGCGTAATGGCGGGCAGTTGATTCGCGGTGTCGGCCACGGCCTCGAACAGTTCGAGCCGGTCATCGGTGCCGACGGCGTCAAGCAGATGAAGCTGATGGGCCTGGAGGCCGTGGAGATCGTCCGCCAGCGGATCGAGCGCCACGGCATTGCCTGCGACCTGACCTGGGGCTATTGCGACCTGGCCAACAAACCCCGCGAATTCGACGGCTTCGCCGAAGAGGCCGAAGCCCTGCGCGCCCTTGGCTACCGCCACGAACTGCGCCTGGTACCGCCGGAGCGGATGCATGACGTGATCGGCTCGGATCGATACGCCGGCGGCCTGATCGACATGGGCTCAGGCCACCTGCACCCGCTCAACCTGGCGCTGGGTGAAGCGGCCGTGGCCAGCGCGCTCGGCGTGCAGGTTTTCGAACAGTCGGTGGTCACCCGCATCGACTACGGTCCCGAGGTCAAGGTCCACACCGCCCAAGGCAGCGTCCGCGCCGCAACCCTGGTGCTGTGCTGCAACGCCTACCTCAATGACCTGAACCCCGTGCTCGGCGGCAAGGTACTGCCAGCCGGCAGCTACATCATCGCCACCGAGCCGCTGGACGAAGACCGCGCCCGGCAACTGCTGCCGCAGAACATGGCGGTCTGCGACCAGCAGGTGACAGTGGATTACTTCCGCCTTTCGGCCGACCGCCGCCTGCTGTTCGGTGGCGCGTGCCATTACTCCGGGCGCGATCCGCAGGACATCGGCGCCTACATGCGCCCGAAGATGCTTAAGGTGTTCCCGCAACTGGCGGATGTGCGTATCGACTTCCAGTGGGGCGGAATGATCGGCATCGGCGCCAACCGCCTGCCGCAGATCGGCCGCCTGCGCGAACAGCCCAATGTGTATTACGCCCAGGCCTACGCCGGACACGGCCTGAACGCCACGCACCTGGCAGGGCGGTTGCTGGGCGAGGCGATCAGTGGGCGGGAGAGTGGGCGTTTCGATCTGTTCGCCCAGGTGCCGCATATCACCTTCCCGGGCGGGAAGCATTTGCGCTCGCCGTTGCTGGCGCTGGGGATGTTGTGGCATCGACTCAAGGCGCTGGTTTGAGCTCTTCAATGTTGCTGATGGCCTCATCGCTGGCAAGCCAGCTCCCACAGGTATCGCGTGCACCGCAGACTCTCTGGGAGCTGGCTTGCCAGCGATGAGGCCATCAAAAACGCCACAAGACTTCACTCGCGCCAGAACGGCTTGAGCCCCTCCTCCACCGCATCGGCCTTGCTCAACCCGATGTCCTTCAACTGCGCAGTCGTGAGTTCCAGCAGCGCCTGCCGGGTTTTCCAGCGATGCCTCCACAAGCGCACGGTGCCCATGAACCATGGCCCGCGCAGACGGGCGTTGCGCTGCGCCCGCTCCACTTCGCTGCCATACAGTTTCAAGCGCACATCGCTCAGGCCGTTCATCGCGTCTTCCCTCCAGGGTTTGTAAACCGTGGAGACAGGATGCGCGTGCGGCGAAAGACATTACAGATTCAAACTATCGGAATTTTCTTCATACAGATTTCTACATTTCCTCTCTGAATGATGTATTTTTCCGAAATCTGTACTGGTTATTTCCTACAGCATTTTCCCGGAGTACGACCCATGACCCTGTACGTCAACCTCGCCGAGCTGCTCGGTGCCCGTATCGAACAGGGCCTTTATCGTCCCGGAGACCGCCTGCCATCGGTCCGGGCCTTGAGCCTGGAGCATGGGGTAAGCCTGAGTACGGTCCAGCAGGCCTACCGCCTGCTGGAGGATAACGGCCTGGTGGCACCACGCCCGAAATCCGGCTATTTCGTGCCGCAGCACCGCACCCTGCCCGCCCTGCCGGCAGTCGGCCGGCCAGCCCAGCGCCCTGTGGATATTTCTCAATGGGAACATGTGGTGGAGCTGGTACGCAGCGTGCCGCGCAAGGACATCGTCCAGCTCGGCCGGGGCATGCCCGATGTCAACAGCCCGACCCTGAAACCCCTGCTGCGCAGCCTCGCCCAGCTCAGCCGCCGGCAGGACATGCCCGGCCTGTACTACGACACCATCAGCGGCACCCAGGCCCTGCGCGAGCAGGTCGCGCGGCTGATGCTCGACTCCGGCTGCACCATCGATGCCGCCGACCTGGTGATCACCACCGGCTGCCATGAAGCGCTGTCGGCCAGCATCCGTGCGGTGTGCGAGCCGGGCGACATCGTCGCGGTGGATTCGCCGAGCTTCCATGGCGCCATGCAGACCCTCAAGGGCCTGGGCATGAAGGCTATGGAAATCCCCACCGACCCGCTCACCGGCATCAGCCTCGAAGCCCTGGAACTGGCCCTGGAACAGTGGCCGATCAAGCTGATCCAGGTGACGCCGAGCTGCAACAACCCGCTCGGCTACATCATGCCGGAGGCGCGCAAGCGTGCCCTGCTGAGCCTGGCGCAGCGCTTCGACGTGGCGATTCTGGAGGACGATGTGTATGGCGACCTGGCCTACACCTACCCGCGTCCGCGGACGATCAAGTCCTTCGACGATGACGGACGCGTCCTGCTCTGCAGTTCCTTCTCCAAGACCCTGGCTCCTGGCCTACGGGTCGGCTGGGTGGCGCCCGGGCGTTATCTGGAGCGCGTGCTGCACATGAAGTACATCAGCACCGGCAGCACCGCGACGCAACCGCAGCTGGCGATCGCCGATTTCATCGAGGCCGGCCACTACCAGCCTCACCTGCGGCGCATGCGCGCCCAATACCAGCGCGGCCGCGACCAGATGATCGACTGGGTAGCCCGCTATTTCCCCGAAGGCACCCGGGTCAGCCGGCCCCAGGGCAGCTTCCTGCTCTGGGTCGAACTGCCGGAAGAGTGCGACACCCTGAAACTGAATCGCCTGCTGCTCGAGCAGGGCGTACAGATCGCCATGGGCAGCATCTTTTCCGCGTCGGGCAAGCACCGCAACTGCCTGCGCATGAACTACGCGGCGCGACCGACCCCGACCATCGAGGCGGCGGTGCGCAAGGTCGGGGAAAACGCCATTCGTCTATTGGGCGAGGAAGCGAAGCTCGGGTAACGTTTCGCTGTTTGACGCGGTCTACAGTTCAACTGCCCCGCGACCACGGAATCCACCCTTGACCCATCATCGGCTCCTGCCCCTTCTACTTGTCCTGTTGCTGAGCCTGGGCGGCTGCGCCAGCGTCAGCGTACCCCGCGACGTCAGCCAGGCGATCCCGGCCAGCGAATCGGCGTTCGGCCGCTCGG
Organism: Pseudomonas bharatica; assembly: GCF_048586865.1. Taxonomy (NCBI): domain Bacteria; kingdom Pseudomonadati; phylum Pseudomonadota; class Gammaproteobacteria; order Pseudomonadales; family Pseudomonadaceae; genus Pseudomonas; species Pseudomonas bharatica. The sequence goes on from NZ_JBMAWR010000023.1 coordinate 91,095, forward strand.
TGCAGCGCCAGGCCGCAGCCCATGAAGGGCGCTCGGGCTTTCGCCTGCTGCCCAACAGCAACGAAGCCTTCCGCGCCCGCGCCGAACTGATCCGCAATGCGCAAAGCAGCATCGACCTGCAATACTACATCGTTGCCGACGGCCTCAGCACGCGGGCGCTGGTCCACGAACTGCTGGCCGCAGCCGACCGCGGCGTGCGCGTGCGCATCCTGCTGGACGACACCGCCGCCGACGGCCAGGACGGCCCGATCGGCACTCTGGCCGCTCACCCGAACATCCAGATCCGCGTATTCAATCCGCTGCAACTCGGGCGCGCCACCGGCGTTACCCGGGCCATGGGCCGGCTGTTCAACCTGTCGCGCCAGCACCGGCGCATGCACAACAAGCTGTGGCTGGTGGACAACAGCATGGCCATCGTCGGTGGGCGCAATATCGGCGACGCCTATTTCGACGCCGAGCCCAACCTCAACTTCACCGATATCGACCTGCTCGGCGTCGGCCCGGTGGCCGAGCAACTGGGGCACAGCTTCGACCAGTACTGGAACAGCGCCCTGAGCAAGCCCATTGGCGACTTCCTTTACAGCCAGCCCGACGCCGACGATCTGCGCGAAAGCCGCCAACGCCTGGAGCAATACCTGGCCGAAGCACGCACCCAGCGCAAGGCGTTGTACGACCGGCTGATGGCCTATCGGACCCAACCGCGCCTGGACACTTGGCGCAACGAACTGATCTGGGCCCACGGCCAAGCGCTATGGGACGCACCAAGCAAGGTCCTGGCCGACGACGAGCCCGATCCACAGTTGCTGATGACCCGGCAACTCGCCCCAGAGCTCAACGGTGTGCGCAAGGAACTGATCCTGATCTCCGCCTATTTCGTGCCCCGCGAGGAAGGCCTGCTGTACCTGACCAGCCGTGCCGACGCCGGGGTCCAGGTCGACCTGCTGACCAACGCCCTGGAAGCCACCGACGTGCCGGTGGTCCACGGCGGCTACGCGCCCTATCGCCGGGCGCTGCTGGAGCACGGCGTAAAACTCTTCGAACTGCGCCGCCAGCCCGGCGACCCGGGCCAGCCGCGTTATGGCTTCAGCGGCGCCTCGGACTCCAGCCTGCACAGCAAGGCCATCGTCTTCGACCGCCAGAAAACCTTCATCGGCTCGTTCAACTTCGACCCGCGCTCGGTGCTGTGGAACACCGAAGTCGGGGTACTGGTGGACAGCCCCGAGCTGGCGCAATACACCCGCGACCTGGCGATCCAGGGCATGGCGCCGGCGGTGGCGTACCAGGTGGAATTGCGCGAAGGCAAGCTGGTGTGGGTGACCGAGGACAATGGCCAGCTGCACGTGCTGACCACCGAGCCCGGAGGGTTGTGGCGAAGGTTCAATGCATGGATCGCCAAGGCGGTGGGGTTGGAGAAGATGCTTTAGGGTTGACGTCGATTCAATCCAGCCGCCAGCCTTCGTCGCCTTCGACCAGGGTGCCGCCGTGACTGGTGGTGTCGCCCAAACGGGCAACGGCCTTGCCCTCGATCAGGGTGTCGGCCGAGCCGGTCTGGATGACCGCGCCGCAACTGATCGAATCGCCCACGCGGGCGATGGGCTTGCCGTTGAGACGGGCGTCGCTTGCGCCGGTGACGACGTGGCCAGGGCCATGGATAGGGCAGCGGTGTTGATGGCCCAGCAGGACGACTGGTTTCATGGGTGGGTTTCCTTGGTCGAGCGAGCGGTTTTCAGGGTGCGGTCCTTGATTCCAGATCCATATTGGCGGGCCATTTGACTTTGGGGGCCAGCAGCAGGGCGATGTTGAACCAAGAAACATCGTTGTGATCCTTCGGCGGACCGGGTGGCGGCAGGGCATCGGGGCCTTGCTGCATGTAGGTGCAGATGTAAGCCCAGGCATGGGCGTCGGCGCCCATGGTGGTAAGGGAGAAACGGTCGATGACTTCGTTGGTGCCGGGTTTGACGATGGAGAGCATTACGCCGCCCTTGATGACGAGTCCGCCTTGAGCGGTTGCGCCGCGCTTCAGCCAGCGTTCGGCTCGGACTTGGGACCAGTCGTAGGCTACTGGTTCAACCCGCCAGCGTTCGAAGGGGTTCCACCAGCGGTAGTTGAAGTTGTAGGCGTAGATGCGTTTACGGGCGCGGTTGAAGCGGAGGGGCATATCTCTAGGAGGAGCCAGTTCAATTTTCATGCAGAACAAGAACGTCCAGATACCTACAAAGGTAGTGAGTACGAACATGATCCATTCGTCGAAACCGAGCATCCGATAAATTTCTATATGGCTCCAAAACATATCTACCACTAGAAAACCTTGGGCTAGCCCAAGCCAAGTTAACCAGCCCCTTGCGAACGCCGATGCACGCGGCAATTCCAAGAGGACGCTATCCTGATGATTGGGCGCATCAAACCCGAGGGCCGGAGCGACTACTGGTAGTTCGTTTGGACGAGGCAGGTCTTCCTTCCATCCAGAACAAGGCGGAACGAGTTCGGGCTTGTTCAAACAGCTCACCACTTCGCTGGCCCGGGGATCTTGTCTTCCTTCACGATGAACCGGGCTATGCCGAACTCATCATTCTTGTCGGGCCAATACGAAACCTCAAGTTCCAGCGCGTGAAAATCGAGAACCCCCCAGTACGAAATCGCCCCCCTGATCTCGAACGTTTTTGACTCGATATCGTGGTGAATGGTCGGAGCCGAAGTTTTAGGCTCGTAGCCTGGAGTTGGCGCAGGGGCATCCGTACCACCGGAGCCTCCTCCGGCGACGATTCCGCCTGAAGGTTCAGTTGGACGGTACGCCCGCAATGACCATTCATAGCGCGACTTGTCTGCGGCGTACCCGGGCAGGACAAACCTGTAATCGATAGATCCACCTTCTCCTGGCACACCGGGGGCCGGTCTGTGGACGCGATAAGTCACGGCAAGATCAGCTGTCAATCCCAACACCGCAGCATTCAAAGCGCCGATCGCGGTGTCGATGTTCTGCCAATCAGTCCATCGGCGATGTTCCACAGGTAGCCCCCAACGTGAGTGTCGAGCCCATAACTCGAGCGGTTGCGACTCTTTGTTTTTTGCCGAAACCGCAAATCCAAAAGCAACAAGCCCCAGTACTACGGCGACCGCGAGCGGGCCGAGTAGTACTCCTGTCACCCCAAGGGCACCCCAAATTCCAGCAACCGATGATCCGGCTGCAAATAAAGCGGCTCGTTTGTAGGCAACACTTGCTGATTTATCTCCAACCCCATACGCCCGC